>JANLYH010000125.1:0-35573 GCA_031365545.1 Pyrinomonadaceae bacterium
GGACAGATCGGAATAGCTTTCGGCCGGAATTACGCGAGAGTGCACATCACAAATGCTGGTATGCCTTTCTCCGAACCCTGCGCCACCGAATTCCTTCATTGGATAGGCGCAGAAGAGGGAGAACGAATGTACTTTTTGCAGCTCGTTCCAAAGTTCTTCAAGCCGGAGCGCTGCAGTAAAATTACCTTGCTCCCAAAGCAAACCAACCATTTCGCCAAACGCCCGCGTGTGTGAGCGGCCATCCGTTACCGACTCGATTACGCTGCCGATAACCTGGTTGAATCGCTCGCGGTTCGGAGAGTCGCCGTCCATAAACCTGGTCAGCGTTTCAGCCGCGTCCAGAGAGACGTAGCGCCCCCGCGCCTTGGCGTTGTGTAGGTCGATTCCGTTGGCTTGCAATAACTCGTCAAGGCCATCGCGGTGCGCTTGCGTAGCCACTACCAGAGCGCCCTCGCCTGACATGATGGCCTTGCCGATGAAGCCGCTGAGAGCGTTCAACAGGAATCCATCCGCCTCGTAGAATTGCACGAAGTGGTCAGTCCTATTCATCTCGGCCCAATCCGTACGCGGAGCCTGATTCCACTTCGCGATATCCGGCATATCGAGACTGGCGATTCCCTGAACGGTGCTAACGTTGCTGCTGGATTTAATCAAGGGAAACTTCCTCGCACTGGTCATTCTGATCTGGGAATAGACCCCGGGCACCCATTCTACCGCTTTCCTTGGCTTTGAACATATTACCTCGCCGTAGCGAAGTTGTAACATTTGTGTGTCCTTCCCAAGCACCAAGGCCTGCTCCAACTGCTAACAATTCTTACGAAACTATTACCCACTCGCTTGTCATTTGGGATTAGTATTCACGACCCATCCAGTTGGCGGTCCCGACGCTTACGCCAGCCGACCAAGACTGAATAGGGCAAGGAGCTCGCGATGAAGGTCTTACTCGTCAACCCCGAATTTCCGGACACTTATTGGAGTTTCCGTCACGCGCTGCCGTTCGAGCACAAGCGCTGCGCCTTTCCACCCCTCGGCTTATTGACGGTCGCGGCACTGTTGCCAAAGTCATGGGAGCGTCGCCTGGTTGATCTGAATGTGAGTCCCCTTAAGCCTTCCGCCATCGCCTGGGCTGATCTGGTTTTTGTGACGGGCATGTTGGTGCAGAAAGACTCGGTGCATGAAGTCGTGAGGCGATGCAAAGAGATGGGGAAGCGCGTGGTTTTGGGCGGCCCTTATGTCACTACCACAATTGAAGACCTGCCGGCAGTTGATCATATTTTTCTCGGTGAAGCCGAGACGACCATGCCGCAGTTTATCGAAGACCTTGAGCGCGGCGCAGCAAAGCGAAAGTATCAGGCTACGGAGCGACCGCCGCTGGCGACGACGCCCGTCGCCGATTTTTCCCTGGTGGACATGAAACGTTACAGCGCTATGTCAGTGCAGTATTCGAGAGGCTGTCCGTTCAACTGCGAATTCTGCGACATCATCGAGATCTACGGGCGCATACCGCGCACCAAGAGTATTCAACAGATGTTGGCAGAGTTTGACGCGCTGCTGAGCCGCGGCTGGCGCGGGACGGTCTTCATTGTTGACGACAATTTCATTGGTAACAAAAGGAATGTCAGGTTGCTCTTGCCCAAGCTGACTGAGTGGCAGGAGAGGCATGGTCACCCCTTTTCGCTGCTGACGGAAGCGAGTATTAACCTGGCTGACGATGAAGAGCTGCTCAGCGAGATGCAACGCGCGGGGTTTCGCCGCGTCTTTTTGGGGATTGAAACTCCAGTTGAAGAGAGTCTAAAGGAAGCCCAGAAATCGCAGAACCGCGGCAACCTGCTTGACTCAGTTAAGAAGATCCAGAGCTACGGGATGGAAGTGATGGCTGGCTTTATCGTCGGGTTTGACAACGATCCCGAAGACATCTTTGAGCGGCAGATTGATTTCATTCGCGATAGTGCGATACCGCTGGCGATGGTCGGACTACTGACTGCGCTTCCTGATACGCAGCTGTGGCGGCGGCTGGAGAAGGAAGGGCGTTTACTCGGGGAGAGTTCCGGGAACAATACTAATTGTGCGCTCAACTTCGTTCCCAGGATGGACGCCGCGCGCCTGGTGGCCGGCTATCAAAAGA
This sequence comes from Pyrinomonadaceae bacterium, assembly GCA_031365545.1. Classification (GTDB taxonomy): domain Bacteria; phylum Acidobacteriota; class Blastocatellia; order Pyrinomonadales; family Pyrinomonadaceae; genus PSRF01. The sequence goes on from JANLYH010000125.1 coordinate 2,126, forward strand.
TCATGCGCACCATCTACCAGCCCAGCGAATACTATCAGCGCGCGCTCGACTCGCTTAAACGGACCACGCAGGAATTTCCCGAACCGGTTCGCGTAAAAATAGTAAGTGGTCTGATGGCGTTTACGAGGTTAATAGTGAAGTTGGGAGTGTTGGATCGAGAGCGGAGAGAATTTTGGCGTTTTCTGGGCCACGCGATCCGGAGCCATCGCGATCAGATTCCAGCATCGCTGCGCTTAGCAGCTATGGGTTATCACTTTCGCAAGTTAAATGAGGCTTATGGTGAATGAAGTGTAAATGCAAACTGTTAATTTGCGTTGCGACCACTCGCAGACTAACAGTTTGCTTAACATCCGACTTCACGAACGTTTGTATTCTTCCTTAATAATTTCATAACACCCGCAAGAGGTTGCTTCCAGACCGGCGCGATTAAGGATCTTGAGGTTCCCTCGTCGGTAACGAATCAAACCGCGTTTCTGCAGGTCCCCGGCCGCCTTGCTCACGCCTTCGCGCCTTACACCCAACATGTGAGACAGAAATTCCTGTGTGATCCGAAACTCATCATTTCTCATGCGGTCATGCGTCATCAAAAGCCAGCGTGCCAGACGTGCGTCCACTGAGTGAAACTGATTACAGACAGCGGACTGAGATATCTGCGTCAAAACTGAATGGGAGTAGCGTTGCAGGAGCTGTTGCAGAGCTCCACCATGGTTAGATAGCTTGCGAAATGCAGTTGCTTTCATTTTCATCGCTGAGCCCGCACCCTGCACCACCGCGCGATTCAGTGAGGAGTTAACTCCCATAAACACGTTTAAACCCACCACGCCTTCGTTGCCAACTAAACCCACCTCGAGGGTTGAGCGCTCGCTGACACCGGCGAGGAGAGAGACAATGCCTCTGTTGGGGAAATAAACGTCACTAAGCAGGACGTTGGGCTGGTAGAGAATTTCCTCGAATACCAGAGGGACTTCTTCCAAGTGAGACTGCAACCTCTGATAGTCTTTCTTTGGAAGGGCAGCCAGCAGTTGGTTGGCAATGGCTGGACTTTTTAAGGGCGACATCGATAACTCCTTGCACTTGTTCCGTAGTAAAGACAGCAGACGGCACAAGGAAGGGGTTGAAGATAACTAATCCCGATGTCGAATGGAAATACTCGCTAAGGCATAAACACCAACAAATCAAGCTACCGGATGAACGAGGCGTGAGATCCTGTCATCCGCGCATAACGCAGGGCTCCGCCCGTATGCAAACCAATAATCCTGCGCTTACAGAGGTGAAGCTTACGAGACTACCCGCTTATAAACTTTTTTACTTGAACGCCCAAAATGTTTACCGGCGCGCCCCATGTGCTTGCCAAAGTATTTGCCGCCGCGCAACACGCGGCCGTGCCTGACGTTGCGACCCATGCTCTTACCAGCTCTGCCTACCTCTGTCCCGCTTTCCTTTATCTGCCCGGTAGCGGTATTGCTATTTTGAGCCCTGCCGTTCAGCGGAGTCAGGGCTAAGGATAGCCCCACCGCGACGACCATCAAGAAACGTATTGCAATGTGCTTCATATTCATCCTTTGACTATAGATTATCGGAAAAGACGAGTCTGTGCGCTGTCACACAGATAGGTACTAGTGTGCGGGGTAAAGAGGCTTATCCGAGCAGACGGTCATACTCGGTTCTGACAACCTGGTAGCATTCGCAGACGCCCGACTCCAACCCTGCACGATCGAGAATTGTCATATCGCCGCGAACATAGCTGATGTAACCCGCCTTTTGCAGGCGTTTGGCGGCATGGGTTATTCCTTCGCGGCGCACACCCAGCATGTTGGCAATGAGATCCTGCGTCATGATTAATCTGTCAGACGGCAAACGGTCGTGGCTCAATAACAGCCAGCGGCAGAGTTGCTGATCAACTGAATGCAGCCGGTTGCAAACAGCCGTTTGGGAAATCTGCGTAATCAATGCCTGCGTGTAACGCAGACACAGATTATGAAAGCGGCCGCCGCGCGTAAACTCATCTTTCATCAGGGCTGACTTAATCTTGAAAGTTTTGCCTGCACTTTGCACCACCGCCCGGTTTGGAGTCGTGTCGCCGCCCATGAAAATGGCAATCCCTACCATGCCGTCCTTGCCCACTACGCCGATCTCCGCGGTCGAGCCGTTTTCCATTATGTAAAGCAAGGAAATGATCGCCGTCGTTGGAAAATAGACATAGTCCATTTTTTCGCCCGATTCATAGAGAACCTGGCCCAGCGGAAGGGAGACAAGTTGTAGATTTGGCAGCAGGCGCGCCAATTCCTCCTCGCTAATTCCGGCGAGCAGGTGACTCTGACTAGCTTCTTCTTGGGTTGCGGTAGAAGCCATGAATGCCGGTTTTCCTTTGCAGGAAGTGATGTTAAACGAAAACCAGAAATCCCTTGGCTCGTGTTGCAGGCGCGTAGTTTTCTTGAGGCAAAACAACCAGCAAGAATGGCTAATAGTATAACTTTGCAGTATGTGCGTCAACGCACAGACGAGTCCGAACAAACAGTCCAGAATGACTTGACCCTGTATTGATCCCCTATTTTAGAGGAGGCAGACAATGCCACCCAAGACCCGTTCCCGCGTGCTTTGTGTTGATGATGATCAGGATGCTTGCGAGATGCTAAGCGAGCTAATGACTTCGTTTGGCATTGACGCCATTTGCGCACGATCCGCCGCTGCTGCCTGGCCCCTCATAAGAGCAAAACACTTCGACCTCTTCGTGTTGGACGCTTGGCTGCCCCATTTTGATGGCTTTCAATTCTGTCGCCAGTTGCGCGATTTTGACCCTAATACTCCGATTCTTTTTTATTCTGGAGCTGCCTTCGATGCCGACAAGCAGAACGGAATTGCAGCGGGGGCTAATGCCTACGTTACTAAGCCAGACGTCGATTGCCTTATCGAAACCATGGTGGATTTAATTGCAAAAGCGAAAGCTAAAGACGTTGCTCCGCAGTGGGTTGGTACCGATCGCGCTCCAGAAGAGATCTCGCTTTTTCCTCAGTTCTTCAGTGTCAAAACGGCGAGTAATTAGTCTCGCTTAAATTGGGTGAAACGATCTCCCCTTCTCAACCTGAACAACTGGCCCCACCCACAACCTTTTGAGTCCAGGTTGATACCCAGGACCGGAGATTCCTTTGCGAAACAAGATGGGAGGCGATTGGGCGATCCATGCTCTCCGCTGGGTACAATAGTTGCTCTATTGACCAATAAAGGAGTAATTATGAAAGCAATTAGTACACAAATCAGAATTGGTGCGGCCATAGTGTTATGGTCGTTTATGCTCATTGTGGGAGCCAGCAGCGGCCCCGCAGTGCAGGCGCAACAGGCTTATCGCGTCTCCGACCGTCAAATCAGCGACCTACTTCGCCGGCTGGATCAGAATTCCGGGAGGTTCCGCAATAGCCTCGATTCATCGCTGGATCGGAGCCGCACAGACGGAACCCGGGCGGAAGACGATATCAATGCCTTCGTACGCGACTTTGACGACTCCGTCGAGCAGTTGCGCCAGCGATTTAATGATCGGCGGTCGGTCGCTGCCGATGTTGAGGCTGTTCTGCAAAAAGCTGCGGTCATTGACAATTTCATGGGCCGCAATTTCGGGGCATCACAACCCCAGAATGATTGGTCAGCACTTAAAACTGATTTGGATACCTTAGCGAGTGCTTATGGGGTTAGCTGGCAATGGGACAGACGAACTAATGATGGTTATGGAAACCGTAACCGCAATGACAATGGTCAGCGCAATGGCCGCAACTGGGATCGGTACGATAACTACGGAGGCTCTTTCGACCTTCGCCAAACAGCCCTAAACGCCGGCTACAACGACGGCATCAAGGTAGGCCGCAAAGATCGGAACAGAAATAGCAACGATTACCGCAACTCCAGCGAGTATCAGAAAGCCAATAAAGACTACAGCGCGCGTCTCGGTGACCGGGAACTCTATCGGCGCTACTATCGCGAGGGATTCCAGAACGGATACAACGATGGTTATGGCGCTCAGTCTTATGGTTATCCGCAGGGTACCTATTCCCCGAGCGGGGATACGGGTTATCAAAATAGAGACTGGACCAACAACGGCAACCAGAACGACAACCGCGACCGACGCGGCCGCAACTGGGATCGCTACGACAACTACGGTGGCTCGTTCGAACTTCGTCAAACAGCCCTGAACGCGGGCTACAACGAGGGAATCAAGCAAGGCCGCAACGATCGTAATAAAAACAATCGCTCGGATTTTCGCAACGATAGCGCTTACCAGAAAGCCGCCACTGATTACAATTCAAAGCTTGGTGATCGTGGACTGTATCAACGCTACTACCGAGAGGGTTATGAAAACGGTTACTACGACGGTATAAACGGCAACTAGAACCGCTCTTGAATACCCGGTAGTTCTTACTTAGCCTAAAAGAGGAGAACGGTCGAGCTAAGGCTCGGCCGTTCAAGCCTTCGAATCGGGGCCGGATGGTCCGCCCGCCCACCCCTCACCACTAGCACCCTCTAATTGGTCGTACCCGCAGAATGAAAGCGAAAGTCAAACTCATCAAGAAAGAGGATCGAAACGCTCCCGCGCCTCCAGTTGAAGCCGTAGCGAGCGTCGATCACAAAGAGTGGTCTTCTGCCGTCAAGGGGTGGGTCAGTGAATTTCAAGATCGGCGGGAGGAAGCGCTGGTGCCTTTCGACAGCCTGTTTGATGACTCAACGCCCTAGCCCTCGCCCAGCCCGGTTTTGTCGGAAACATAAAAATTAATGAAAACGCCTGTATGTGCGCTTGCGCACATACAGGCGACGAGCCCTTGATTTAGCCTGTGCCGAACTTTTTTCCTCCAGGTATGAAATTCCCCAGGGTCGCTTGTTAAAAACCGGACTGCAATGCGGGGTCTCACAACTATACAACTTGTTCAAGAATCAGGGTCTCTTCAACCAGCCCCAGGCCGTCGCGGACCTTTAACGGAACCCCGCGTAGTTAAATCGACTGCGGCCGAATGCTCTCTTCTCTTGCCGCCATCAACTTCACTTTCTTTAGTTCCGGCCCCTTGATTCCGAAGTAAGTCGCCATTTGTACAATCTGTTTGGGATCTACGAAGTCTTTGGCGTCAGAGCAAAACTTTTCGAGGGTTGGGCCAAACTCGCGACAGGTCATGCTCTTGGGAATCTTGAGGCCGAGGCCGCACTCGCCACTTTGCTTGTATTGCAAACAGAATTCACAAACTATCATTGCGCTCTTCTCTCGAGTTTGAATAAGACCGTCAAAGGTTGCTGGGGGTTCAGTGTCCGACCGGAATTCTCTGGAAACGTGTCTTGCCGTCAGGATCCTGCCATGAAATGTCCAGCACGTATGGTTTGACTTCTCCCGCGATCACTTGCAGGCGCGCCAGCAGATCGTTTCCCTGGTCGGCAATCTTCCCATTCACCCAGATCTGCGGAGATAAAACTACGTTCTCTTTCGGGCGTATGGAGTCGATCTGATCAAACTTAATGTGAGCTCGTGAAGGCCCGCCCCCCGGAGTTTCCATGTCTTTGAGGAAGACTGTGAGGACTTCTACACTCTTTAGTACGTGATCAGCATCGCTGCTTAATTCCATTCGGACTTTGGCTTGGTCCTCGATAAATTTAAGGGTCAAAGGCTTTGCAGTGTTGGCACTCATGCTTGCTTCTTTCTGGCGGGTTGACTCCGCGCGCTTTTCTTTCCGTTTGGCAACGCGAGCACGTCGCCGGGTTGGCAGTCGAGCGCCTGGCACATCTTTGCCAGCGTCTCAAAGTTGATGCCCAGGGCTTTGCCTTTTTTCAAACGCCAAAGCGTGGTGTGGCTAATTCCTGTTTCCTTGGCCAGCCAGTAAAAAGTTCGCCTGCGCTTTCCCAGCAACTCGTCTACTCTAATCTCGATCATAATCATCCCTCGCATAGTTCAGTATTTAGCACATACGGGAACTATTGTCTATCCGCTATATATGCTGCATTTGACATATACGCTCTATTACCGTAAGGTCGGGCCGGTGATTAATCTATATATCAGTGAGCGTCGAGCCGGTGACGTAACTATTCTCGACCTGAAGGGCAGGTTGAGAGTTGGCGGTAATGCAGTGGCGCTGCACCGGTCGATACGATCTTTGATTCTGGAAAAGAAACTCCTGATTCTGTTGGATCTGGCAGAGGTTACCTATATCGACTCTTGTGGCCTCGGGGAGCTGGTGGCCAGCCAGGTCTCCGTGGAAAAAAAGGGTGGCCAGCTCAAACTGGTAGGTCTCACGCCGACCCTTCGGGAGTTATTTACGGTGACGAGGCTGTCGACGGTCTTCGATATTTTCGAAACTGAATCAGAAGCAATCCAGGGCTTTGCGGACCATATTGCGAAAAGTACGAAACCGCATTCTGTCTTTGCCTAAACTACTCGGCAGATTTAAATCCACTGCCAACACCCCAGCCGCTGGTTCGTAGTCAGGTATGGTATATTGATTCTGTAGCTGTTCTTCGAAAATCTACTCTCGACATCAGGATTAGCGCGTAGCTTCCCTCCTCCTTGTGCCGTCTGTTTGTTTTTCAAACTTGACCAGTGCCAGGAGAAGCCGGTGTCTACTTCCACGACAATCCCCAAAATCAAATCACTGGCGTTTACATCTGCGCTCCGTCTCAGTGTGTATGCGGGTGAAGTGTGAGATGAAGACTTTGTTTGCTATGCGACGTGCCAATGGAGATTGGTTTGCGCTCGATGATCGGGGCAGCTTCCGCGTGCCGGTGTTTTATACGTCAGGCGACGCGATGGTGGCGCGTTCGCGTGATAGCGGAATGGAATGTTTCAAGCCAGTTGTATTAAACGCGGCGGCGCTGACAAATCTTACAACCACCGATGAGAGCAAAGCTTGCTTCTGGCTGATTACAGATCCGCTGATGAAGTTGAGCCGCGGTCGAGCTCTCGACCGTCTCCAGCTGGAGCAGTTTATGAACAATGGCGCGGGAGAAGCGTCGAGTGGTGTAGGCAGATGATCTCTTCGTGTGATCAGTGTGGCCGGATATTGGCGAACTGGAGAGTACGCTGCCCGATCTGTAAAAAGTCGGCACTGAATTGGCTCCAGCTTCTAGCCATCTTCCTTCTGGTTGTGCCCACCATATTTGTCGTTTTGAGGTTTATGTAGGTTTGAAAATTTGAGAAAGAAGGCCTGTTATCAGCAAACAAAAAACAATTAGCAATGCCAATACAGATGGCAATGTCCCCACTGGAGTGGCGAATGAAGGAACCTGGCCGGGGATAGACTCCCGGTTTCGTTTGATCATTATTGCCGGGATGAGAACGAAACAACTGCTGCACGGTTCCAAGCCGCGTATTGAGGCTGACAAGGGCAGGCGCAGGAACACCAGCATCGCGGTAGAAGAAGTGAAGCGCGGTCTCGTTAATTTTACAAAAATTGAAAAGCCAAGCGTGGATCACGGGCACGGTGGCGGACTCGATTAAGGGGGGCGAAAATGTCAGCATCGGTGAGTGGATTACGAGTTTATACCAAGGCCTCCAGTCTTGTTCCTGCGGATCAGCGTCAGGTTGAAGAAGAGGAAGCCAGGATTAATAAAACCTTCTATAGCCGGCGTGGCAACGGCCCTTTCTATCGTTGGCTATACGAAGAGAAGGTCGCACTTTGGCGCGCCTTACGCATGAGCACTTCAGATTTCGATTCCCATAAACTCAGCAATACCAGCTGGAAGTCTGTGCCGGAGACATTGCAGGCGCAGTTGGGCGCGCACTACCTCGACTAGTTTCCGGTTCATAACTGCCAGACGAATAGCTTATCTTTGCCCGGGCCTCTAACGGGAGACGGATCGTGACTTGCGCCTGGACTCCAAAAGATACAAACACACATCAGGACCACGTCATCGCGCACGTTGTGGGCGCAACCTTCCTCGGCTATTTTCTCTTCGATGAAGTGTTATATGTTTTGCTGGATATAGGATTCATCTGGTCAATTTTCCTGGATGGCGAAATGGGATTACTTCCGCATCCGGTGGCAATAAGTGAACTGGAAATTGCGGCCCCTGCTAAAGCGGAGATAAAGACCGATATAGATGCCCTGCTGAGCGATGGCGAGGCGCCAGAGCTAATGCACCTAACCCCGCCACCGGTTGCATGCCGGATCAAAGACGTCAGTTTTTTCACCGCTGAAGAGGGAAGGCGATTACTGATTGTTGGTGAGGACGGTGATGTGATAATAGAGACTTCATTGCTTCCGGTTGGGATTCAAGTTTATGGCTCTTGACGAAGACAAAGAGGGGGGCGTCTCAGACCGCAACGACAAGCTGGAAGACGTTGCCGAGACTGAGCACCAATATCTGCACCAGCGTTTGCGCGAGGAGCTCGGGCGTGAGCCCACCGAAGCGGAACTCGACGAATGGCTGCGCCAGCATACTGAGGGCTACTAAGGTCAGTGAAAAGCTATGAGCATAAAAAAGGTGTCGCGACTTTGATCGCGACACCTTGTTTTATTTCGGGATTCAAGCGTGAGCGCATTTTTCATTAGCACTCACCACTTATCACCCTTCACGTTTCACTGTGCTCGGTTAAGCCATCACGACAATCTGGTTATCAACCTGCTTGACTCCCTTTACCCCTCTAACCATTCGATCGAACTGGGATTTGAGCGCTTCACTCTTTACCGTTCCAGTGAGCGTCACCTTGCCATCCAGAACAGTTGTGGTGACTCCCAGAGCGGACAAGGTTGGATCATCCGCAATCTTCTTGTCGATTGCCATTTGCACCGCGCCGTCATTGGAACTGTTAACCGGAGCGCTCGCCGGCGCTGAACCGCCACCAGTAGCTGGTTGATTGATAACTATCGGCGGCTGATTTGCTGCCGGCGCTGGTTGCTGAATTATAACCGGCGGCTGTTGTTGGGCCGGCTGTTGAACGACGACTGGTGGTTGCTGCGCTTGTTGCGCTGCTAGGTTGTCATTAGCGTTGGATTGTTGTCCGTTCATCAAAAACAGGACGACTATCGTAATGAGAGCGATTGCTACCACGACGATCACGCCGACGGTCGCGCCTGAAATGCCCCCCCGATCACCTCGAACGGACTCCGTTTGCGTGACTTCCCGTCTCGAAGTCGGGGTGTCTACCACGACCCTACTTTTTCTGGACTGTTCATCATCGTATGCCATTATGCTTCCTCCTGATTTTGATAACTCAATACTGAGAGTGTGAGCCCCGACAAAGTTTTCCGATTAGTGGAAGTGCAATCTCCATTCCCTGAATGTTCAGGGTCATTCGTGTAAACAGCCTTCACAAAAGCCCAAAGAAATCGCAGAATTTGGTTCACCCCAACGCAACTGACAAAAATTGCGCGTATGCTTTTGATTCTCTGACAGACGAAGACTTGTTGAGATCAAGACACAGAGTCAGCAAACAACAATCAGCAAACAGCAAACAGCAAACGGGAGCTTCTCGGCGCGGGCTGGCATGTGCTTGCTTCTCTCAGCCCACAGCCCGCTGCCCACAGCCCGCTGCCCACAGCCCGCTGCCCACAGCCCGCTGCCCACAGCCCACTGCCCACAGCCCACTGATTGACTGTTTGCTGCTTGCTGTTTACTGTTTGCTATTCATGGCCACCGCAATTGTTCACCATCCGATCTTCCAGGAGCACGACACTGGTCCGGGTCATCCCGAGTCACCTTCCCGTTACAGTGCGGTGATGAAGGCTCTGCGCGAAGACGCGAAACTCTGGTCCGGGTTGTTGGAAGTGCAGGCGAGGGAAGCGCCGCGAGGCGACGTGCAGGCATGTCATACCCCGCAACTATACAAACAAATCGAACGGGTGGTCAGCGAGGGAACCGGTTACCTTGATTCAGATACTGTGGTCTCGATGCGATCGTTGGACGCCGCCCTATACGCGACGGGAGCGGCATGTCAGGCAATCGACCTGGTAATGCGCGGCGAAGTCTCCAATGCTTTTGTGCCGGTGCGTCCCCCCGGTCACCACGCGACTCCGGAGCGAGCCATGGGGTTTTGTCTTTTCAACAATGTAGCCGTGGCCGCGCGCTATGCTCAGAACCATTTTCCGGGAATTGAACGCGTCGCCATCATCGACTGGGACGTGCATCACGGCAACGGGACGCAAGGCGTGTTTTATGATGACCCGACCGTTTTCTTTTTTTCATCTCATCAGTATCCCTGGTATCCCGGAACCGGGGCGCGCGGTGAACATGGCGTCGGTCGTGGTCTCGGTTCGACCTTGAATGTTCCGCTGCGCGCGCTTACGCCGGCCGTGGAACAAAAAAGAATGTTTGATGCTGCCCTCGACGAAATATCCGGAAAGTTCAAACCCGACCTGATACTGATCTCCGCCGGCTTCGATTCGCACAAGGCCGACCCGCTCGGTCAGTTGTTACTGGAGGATGAAGACTTTGTGTCATTGACGGCTACCGTGAAGGATTGGGCCAGGCAGGTTTGCAACGGCCGGATCGTTTCATGTCTCGAGGGTGGTTACAACCTTGATACGCTGGGTGAGACTGTGCGGGCGCATGTGGCCACGTTGGCGCGAGACTGAACCGGCCGCACAGGTACTGGTTCAGTTTAGTATGAGGGACCCTGGCGATTATTACTGAGAACAAGACTGGGTAGTAGCTCCGCACAAATGCGGAACCGGGAGCCGTAGCGACCGGGTCCGTGTAACCCTAAGAGCGTGTGAAGTGGAACGAGACGCGGTCGCTACGGCTCCCGGTTCTGCCTTACTTGAGAAGCAAGACTTCGGTCGTGGCAAACTGAATCAGTACTCCGCAAATAAAAATTTGTAACAAGCATTCCAGTGGAGTAGACTCAGCGGCACTTAACCCGTTTCGGACCGCGAGCCCCCGTAGGCGAGTTTGAAAGTTAACGTCCTTGCACACCCCCGGCTTTTTCGCCGCCGGAATGACCTGCTCGCGCCGAAGAGAGAGCTGGGAGACCTCAGGCCCACTCATGGAGAATCAGCGATATGCCAGACATCGAGATTACTTGCGCCGAATGTGGAGAGATCTTTCCCTTTACCGAGCGTGAGCAGGAATACTATCAGGAACGCAACCTGACTCATCCGAAACGTTGCAAGCCATGCCGCGATGCGCGTCGCTCCAACTTTGGGGGTCCAAAGGGTGGCGGCGGCGAACGTCAAAGATTTGAGATTACCTGCGACCAGTGTGGGAAGACCGACACTGTGCCCTTTAAGCCTTCGACTGGCAGGCCGGTGTTGTGCGGTGAATGTTTCGGTGCAAGTCGTGCCGCACAGCCGCGCACCTAACTTTCCCAGTCTAACCGAAGGTGGGGCTTGCAAAGCTGTTCCACTCCCACAACGAAAGCCGTGTAGGACAGGCATTCCTGCGTGTCTTGTGGTTGATGCTATGCGGCCGGTTCTGAGCGATTAAAGAGGACAGGCAGGGAGCCTGTCCCACGTCTATCACTTCGAGAAGTGCTTATCGAAACTATGGGTTACAAAACTATTCAACTCGAAATGCGCGACGCGGTTGGCATTATCACGCTGAACCGTCCGGAGTCGTTGAACGCTCTCAACACCGAAGTGGGTCAGGAGTTTCAGGCGGCTGTCAGTGAAGTTCAACAAAGCGGCGCTCGAGCGGTAGTTTTGACGGGAGCAGGCCGAGCGTTTTGCGCTGGTGGCGATCTGCGCGAGATGCAGAAGATAGCGGAGCGAGAGGGAAAAATTGAGGCGTTCTTCGATGAACCTCTGCGGATGCTCAACGAATGCATACTATTGATTCGGCGCGCGCCGTTGCCGTTTATTGCTGCTGTTAACGGCGCGGCGTCGGGAGGTGGTTGTAACCTGGCGCTGGCTTGTGACCTGGTAGTTGCCGGCGAAACCGCGCGCTTTAATCAGGCGTTTATTAAGATCGGGTTGGTACCCGATTGCGGTGGCACCTTCATCTTGCCGCGACTGGTCGGCTGGAAGCGGGCCGCTGAACTAATGATGACTGGGGATGTGGTGACAGCTCAGCGAGCGCTGGAAATGGGAATGATTAACGCGGTAGTGCCGGACGATGAATTGCTCGCGAGGGCGTTGGCAATGGCTGAAAGGCTCGCTCAGGCGCCGACTGCTGCCATTGGTAGAATTAAGGAATTGCTGGAAGCAAGTGCGACGAGTGATTACGCTGGCCAACTGGACAGGGAAAGAGAAGCGCAGATTGAGTCAGGAAAAACCAGAGATTTTAGAGAAGGCGTCACGGCATTTTTAGAGAAGAGACCAGCGAAGTTTGTAGGCGGATAAATCGCAAAGCAGTTTTGATGAGGTTGCGAGCCGCCGGTCTGAACTGGCGGCTCTTTTTTGTTAATTTTCGAGTTTGAAGTTTAAAGTTTCGAGTTCCAAGTTCCAAGTTAGGCGACTTGCATCAACAACTTCAGTACTCAGACTCAGTACTCAGAACTTGAAACTTGTTTTTATGGATTCGTTAACCTACATCCAACTCCTTCGTCGCAACCGTTCTTTCCGGCGTTTGTGGTGGGGTCAGGTCATTTCCGAACTCGGCAACTGGTTTAATTTCATTGCCGGATTGGGATTGGTGCGCATGATCTCCCACGGGGACGCAGGCGTGACCACCATCATGCTGCTCGCGCGGATGGTGCCGTTCACTCTGGTTGCTCCGCTGGCCGGCGCGATTGTAGATCGTTGGTCGCGGCGTATGGTGATGATCGCGAGCGACTTCGCACGGGTCGCCGTCGCCATTGGTTTCCTCCTGGTGCGGCGCCCGGAAGATCTCTGGATCGCCTACCTTTGCACCGCGCTGCTTTCTTTTTTTGGTTCGTTCTTCGAAGCAGCGAAGAGCGCGGCCATGCCCAACATTACCGGCGAGCGCGATTTGTTGGCGGGCAACGCCCTGATGTTTTCTTCGCGGTTTCTCCTGATGTCGCTGGGCGCGGCGTTGGGCGGTTGGACTGCGGCTAACGTTGGTTATCGCGCAGCATTCATCGTCAACGCCGTGTCGTTTTTCGGTTCAGCGCTTTCGGTTTGGCTTATTCCGGAGCGCGAAACAAAACAACTCGCGTTGGAAGCGGGTGGCGGCGACACCGCGAAGCGGAGTTATTGGTCAGACATACGCGAAGGCTGGTCGTACATAGTCAGCCATGCTCCGGTCGCAGCCCTTCTGGCAACCAACATTCTTTGGGCCAGCGGCGGCGGTGCCGTAAACCTGATCTTGGACAGGCTCGGTGGCATCGTCTTCGCGAGTCAAAACGGCATTAGCGGCGACTCGGCTGTGGCAGCACTGTATTTCGCCGGCGGCCTGGGCCTGTTCCTCGGCATGATGATCGCGCGGCGCGTTGGCCACCACTTTGAATTTCTCGGTAAGACGCATGCTTTCATTGGTTGGGGCTTGCTGCTTCAGGGATTCCTCTTCGCGCTCATCGGCGTGATGCCCAACTTGTGGTCTGCCTGCCTGTTCCTGTTTCTGGGGCGAATAGTGCTGGGCGCTGAGTTTGGCGTTCAGGATGCTTTGTTGATGCGCCTGGTGCCGGATAAATTGCGCGGGCGCGTGATAACTACGGATCGCGCCAGCGAAATTCTTACGTGGAGTTTATCAACCACAATTGCCGGGTGGTCGTTGCGGGGGATCACTCCGCGAACCCTGACAATCATCGCCGGACTGTTATCGTCAGTTTCGGGCGCAGTGTGGCTGGGGTTATTTGCTACTGGGCGGGTCAGACTGCCGCAACGATTCAGGGCCCCCGCGGCGAAAGGGAAGTAGGAACGCCGGACAAAGAAAAAGGCCACGCGGTCAACGCGCGGCCTCTCAAGTTTTTCCGGCTCGGAACAGTCTACGCGTCGGAGCGCGAATGAATTAGCCGCCGAATGCGATCCGCAAACAGGACATCGATCTTACGCGGCTCGATCAACGCCGTAACTTCACCGGCGCCCCAAATCGGATGACTCATTGTTTGACCGGTGCGATAAGTCCGCGTTCGGTCGTAAGGCTCGCTATTAACTGACTTTGAGCGGCCCTTGGTGAGTTTGGCCCCGTTTGAGAAAGAACCGCGAGTGCCACACTTAGGACAGGTAACGCGCGAGATCAGTCCTCTCTTGGTGATCGAAGCTACGACGTGGCCCCGTTCTTCCTGGCACACTGCGCATAATTTCTCCACGCGATCGCCGATCGCGTAAGTCTGCTTCTCGACAACTTGTTTCGGAGCCTTTTCAACTGTCTGCTTTTCCATAAATACCTTTCGAGTGAATCGTAAATCGTAAATCGAAAATAGTTAATAAACGGCTTGACGAACGGCTTCGATAGCTTTCGTGGATCGCAGCAGTTTTTTGAACTATTTACGATTCACCATTTACTATCTACCGACTTTGTTACCAGCGAGGCGAATCGTCGCGCCCGCCGCCCCCACCGCGATTTCCGCCGTAACCACCGCGCCCACCGCCGCCGCCACCGCGACCGCCGCGATCTTCTCGTGGCCTGGCCTCGTTAACGGTTAGGTTGCGACCGGCAAGGTCGGTACCATTAAACTGTTCAATTGCTTTTTCGGCCTCTTCCTTAGTAGCCATCTCCACGAAACCAAATCCGCGCGAACGTCCTGTGTCGCGGTCTTCCACCACAGCTGCTGACTCCACCGTGCCGGCCTGCGAAAATAGTTGTTGGAGGTCTTCGCTCGTAGTTTGAAACGAGAGATTCCCCACGTAGAGTTTAATTGCCATCAGAAATTTTCCTTAGCTCGCTCAGGAGCATGAAGAGAAGCTCGAATCAAAGGTGGCTTCGGAGTACGGTAGCAGCGAAGGTCCCGCGTCGGGCGCTCACTTGAGCAGCTTCTTCAGATTTTCATTGCCCGCTCTCGTACTATCGCAAACGCCGAAGCCATATAGCAGGCGTGGCGCATCACCGTTGATGCAGGAGAGAAGGAGTAACGCCCTAATAATGCACTATTTAGCGGGTTTCGGCAAGTTGCAGGACCACGCTGAGAACGCCTAACAGGGCAGCCTGAACCGACCTGAAGGTTCTAATCCCCACGCAAAAGACTGCTTACATAAGTATTACAACCCAGAGATGTATGAGTTGTTAGGATGAGTTCGCGTCAGCATCAAAAGACCTGACTAAGAATATTTCCCGGAGTTTATTGGAGTCCTAATGAGCAAAACGGTCAATCTTAACAAGCACGGCGAGATCAAGTGGAACACCAGCATTTTCATGATCATTTTTCATATCGGCGCGGTGGCCGCACTGTTCATGTTGAGCTGGAAAATAATCCCGATAACGATAGTACTTTGGTGGATTTCAGGTAGCCTCGGAGTCGGCATGGGTTTCCACCGGTTGTTGACGCATCGCGGTTTCAAGACACCAAAGGCAGTTGAATACTTCCTGACGTTTTGTGGCTTGCTTGCTTTGGAAGGCGGCGCCATCAACTGGGTCGTAACTCATCGCATTCATCATGCAACTACGGACAAGCCCGGCGATCCACATACACCCCGAGACGGAACCTGGTGGGCACACATGGGTTGGATTCTGCGTGGGACTGCCCAACAACATGAAGACAGTGTGCTGCGCCGCTACGCGCCCGACCTGATCAAGGATCCGGTTCACATGCTGCTGAACCGCTTCTATTACGTGCCATTAATTCTTTCTGGTCTTGCCTTGTTTGCGGTCGGTGGTTGGTCGTTCTTGTTTGTGGGTGTTTTCCTGCGAGTCACCATCGGGCTGCACTTTACCTGGCTCGTCAATTCGGCTACCCACTTGTGGGGCACTCGCCGCTTTCAAACTACTGACGACTCAACCAATAGCTGGTGGGTGGCGCTGCTCACATTCGGCGAAGGTTGGCACAACAATCATCACGCGCATCCGCGTGCGGCCAAACACGGGCTAACCTGGTATGAAATCGACCTCAACTGGTACGGCATCCGCGCGCTCGAGATGTTGGGGCTGGCGAAGGGAATCAGGCTCATAAGTAAGGAACAGATAGCCGCTGCGGCGAATCCCGAGATTGGTGAACTGCAGAAAGCAGCATAAGGCAGAGGTCGGAGATCAGAAGTAAGAGAGCAGTAGGCGGTGAATTCACTTCCTGCTGCTTTTTGTTGTCTGCCTCCTGCCCACGCCTTTCGCCCACTGCTACAATACAATCATGGCAGTAAGTGGTCGCGGCAAGTCGATAGCATTCTTCATTACGCTCGGCGCATGTCTGGTAGCGCTTGCAGTGGCGCTGAACGTTGGCTGGATTCTGCTCAACGCGCGCGAGATCGCTCTGCTGGTTTTTGGCATAATCTTTTTCCTGCTGATCATTACCGGTCTTGTACTCAACACCACTTTCCTGATTCGCGAGATACGCCGAAACGAGCAGCACGATGCTTTCATTAATGCGGTAACTCACGAACTGAAAACTCCGCTCGCATCGATCAGGCTCTACCTCGAAACGCTCAAGAAGATCGACCTTGACGAGACTAAGCGTCAGGAATTTTACGATGTGATGCTTGCCGACAACGATCGGCTAATACAGACTGTTGAGCAGGTCTTGCGTGCCGGTCAGTCGGGTCAACGCAACCGCAAACTCAACCTAAGAAAAATAGACATTGGAGAACTGGCGCAGGAGTGCGTTAGTCTGACTCGACTGCGCCATAACCTGGGCGCAGACGCAGTCACTTTCACGGAGTCGGTGAATGGCGAGCGTCCCCAAGTGAAGGCTGACCTGGAGGAACTGCGCGCCGCGATTTCAAACCTGCTTGACAATGCCGTGAAGTACTCCGGTAAAGAGGTCCAGGTTTCGGTCGAAGTTGCTGAACTCGACGACAAGAAGGTGGCGGTGCGGATTGCGGACAGTGGCATGGGTATTCCCGCGGCGCAGTTGAAAAGAATTTTCAAGCGCTTCTACCGCGTGCCCGGTCGCATGATGGCCAGAATTAAAGGCACTGGTCTCGGTCTCTTTATTGTGCGGTCGGTAGTCCAGAGACATGGCGGCAGAGTGTTTGCTGAAAGCGAAGGCCCGGGCCACGGCAGTAGATTTACAATTGAACTGCCTCGGTTGTAGCCCGGCGATAGCATAAAGCCCGAAGTGGAGCGGAGCGGAACCCCAGGACCAGCAGAGCACACAAGGAAGAGAGAATGAGCGCTGTATTAGTTGTAGAGGATGAGCAACATTTAGCGGACGGCTTGCGCTTTAACCTTGAAGCTGAGGGCTACACGATCGACGTCGTGGGCGATGGCGAAGCTGCTTTGTCCTTAGTACTTGAGAAACAACAGCCCTACGATGCGGTCATACTCGATGTGATGCTGCCCGGCAAAGATGGATTCACGGTGGCTGCCGAACTTCGTGCGGCTGGATATTTTGTGCCCGTCCTGATGTTGACTGCGCGCGGCCGTCCCGAAGATGTGTTGCGCGGTTTTGAATCGGGCGCTGACGACTACCTTCCCAAACCTTTTGATCTGTCAGTGTTGCTGGCTCGGTTAAATGCGCTACTGCGGCGGCGCCAATGGTTTCATCAGGATCAAACCGTGGGGCAGGCGAACAAAGCTGACGCGGAAGCGCCGCCAGGTGATCAACTTGAAGGGGAGTTTAGTTTCAACGATCGGGTGATCGACTTTGCGAACCTTGAACTCCGCACGCCTGAGCAGACGATTAGACTGACTCTGATGGAGGCGCAATTGCTGCGTTACCTCGTGAAGAATCAGGGAAACGTCGTTTCGCGGAAAGCAATTTTGGAAAATGTCTGGGGCCTCAACGAAGATACCGACACGCGCGCAATCGATAACTTCATCGTCAGGTTAAGAAAGTACATTGAAGACGATCCGACCAAGCCGGAACACCTCTTGACTGTGAGAGGAGTAGGCTACCGGTTCGTGGCTGCCGCTAACTCTGTGCTGTGATGATGGCCGCCTTTACGCCTTGCAGATCGGAAAAATCTTTTGTGTAGATAGCGTCGATTTTGCGGACGCGGCTGATGGTTTCGACCACATCGTCAGTTGAGATGAAACCATTCTCCGTGTGGGCGATTGCCCACCCCGGCAGGTGCGCGGCAGTGTGCAGGAGATCCTCGAAAAGCCCCAGATACTGTTGCTTGCTTTGCACTCGCGAGCCGAGTTTTCCCGCCCTTGCTTTTTCGAAGTCGCCCCAAAAATCGTCCCCGCCCTTTAGCCACTCCTCCCGCCAGGCCAGCGCATGTCCTGGTGCTGTTTGTAACTGCGCCGGCATGGGCAGCCGCAAAAAGAGCAGATCAGTGTGGCGACGTTCGGCAACGAACTTGCGCACTTCCTCGTTAGTCGCTTTGCAGCGCAACGAATTAGCGTGAGGGGTAGATAAAGTTTCGGAAAAGTCCCGGAAGATCCGCGACAACGAGAAAGGCTCGCGCAGGTGCCGACTCTCCGCGCCGAAGGACAGCACGTAGTCGCCCACCATCATGCCCAGGGTTAAAGCTAGCGCCCGCTTGTATTCACTTCCGGTTCCCTCAGCATTGAAGCGGACGTTATCAAACCACCAGGCGTCGGTCTCATTAAACCAATTTGCGAGTGCGGGATTATCCAACCGTTCGCGCGGAACGTAGGCGTCGTCAACAATCGCCTCGATGTCCTCTTGAGTGAGTCGTTCAGAATCATTCTCAATTAAAGCTGTCGCTTTGGTATGGGCCCAGGTCATCGGATCGTTTGCCGCTACGCGCACATTCCAACTTTTGAGTCGCACACCAATAGTGGGTTCGCCGGTAAAGGGAAGCGCTATGGAAGAGAATTTCAAACGCCGCAAGACGCTCAGCTCGAAGTTTAGCCAGCCATTCGGGAAGGTTGCGGATGAGACGTAAGTCATATTTAAGTTAAGAACCCAGCGCTACGAGTAGAGAGTCTAAGCAAACTTTCCTGCAGTTTGACGAACTCTAAACACGCGTTCATTTCATAAACGACGAAAAGAGAAGCCAGCCATCGTCCGTTGACGCCGGGGGAGTTTCAATCTCTTCTGTACTCTTGGCGAAAGACCGCAGTTCGCCCAAATCCTGTAAGTCGAGCAACGCGTTTACTACGGACGGGTCGAATTCAATCCCGGCCCGCTGGATAATTTGTTCGCGGGCGGCTTCCTCAGTAAAGGCCGGGCGGAATGGCCGGGCGTCAGTCAGTGCGGCGTATGAGTCCGCCACCCGCAGAATGCGCGCTGCCAGCGGAATCTCGTCCTGGCGCAGCGCATCAGGATAGCCGGAACCGTTCCACCATTCGTGATGCCAGCGCACTAATAATTGCACGTCGCGGTCCGCGCTGGCGCGCGCGGCCTCCTGCTCGCCAATCACCGGATGTCGCTCGAGGTCGATCCGTTCTTCTGCGGTCAGTGGGCCAGCGCGTCGGATATAGTCGCGCTCCATTGCCACTTCGCCGAGATCGTGCATGCGCGCCGCTATGCGGAGCGATTTACGGTCCTGCGAGGCCATATGAAAAGCCTCGGCGATCTTGTCGGCAATCGCGGCAATGCGAATCGCGTGCGGATTCGGATATTGCTCAAACCCGTCGGCTGCGGAGGCCAATTGCAGGTAGGCGTCACGCGCCGCCCTTTCCTTTGTGCTATTGCGCTGGAGTTCAGACATACGAATTTACCCAGGGTCCCCGGCGGAGCAGACTTCGCTGGGGTGGCAGCTCAGATATCAAACACTTCAAATTTCAGTAGTCAGCCTACCTTGCGTGACTTTTCGAGTTTGCGCAACAGCAGGTTGGCCCTGACGTTATTTCGATCGATAGCCAGCGCCCGATCTAACTCCGTTTGAGCGCGCCGGTGAAACTTCAACTCGAAGTAAAGTTCGGCCAGCATGGTATGAAAGACGGCGTTCTCGGGATCCAGGCGCACCGCAGCCTGAATCTCAGTCTCAGCCAGCCGCCGCGTCTTCTCATCAGCAGCCAGCGCACGGCCATAGTAAGCACGATAGCGCGCCACTTGCGGCTCCAGATGAGCGGCGTTGGCCAGGTGTTTGATCGCCACGTCAATTCGCCCCTGCTCCAATGCGCCACGGCCCTCGCGAAAAATATCTTCGGCACTGCCAAATTCTGCTTCCGAGCCAAACCCTTCAACGTCAGGTTCTTGTCCTGTGCCGGCTGCTTGCGCGGCTTTATCGGAGTTAACGAGCGACTCGGTAGACTGGCGTGGTTTCACTGTCTGGTCGTAAGTCGCACGCGCCTTTGGATCCATGAGTGTTTCATAGGCCTGCGTCACGCGGGCGAAGGCTGAACCAATTTCGGCATGCCTGGCGCCTGATTTTAAATGAAATCTGTCTGGGTGGTACCGACGCGCCATCGCATAGTAGGCGTCTTTTATTTCGTTTGAGTTCGCAGTTGGCGGCAGCGCGAGCACCTCATAGTGATTCGTCGACTTCCTCATCGCTCGCAAAAAAACCTGCAGGTCATCGACTTCCACGCTTGCCGCTACCCAATTATCGGTTTGTTCTGGTTTAGGCGCGACGAATGGAGCGACGACTGATGCCGGTTTCTCTGTGGTTGCTCTGGGGTTCTCCGTGCGAAATGCATTTTTCCAGAATTCCCGATTTAGGACGCCGCTAAGCGTCAGGCCGTAGACCACGCGGAGCACGGCTGCTTCGGGTAGGCCGCTAATTGCGAGCAACTCTTCGAGCTTTAGCGGTGTATCAAGACGAGAGAGAATAAAACTTTCAGCCGGGAGAAAATTGCTTGTGGGTGACAGATCCGACGCCCGGGAAATGAGTTCGCCGGGATTGCGAAAACGCCCCGAGACAAACTTTATCGGCAGCCGCTCGGCCGCCTCCCGTAGCAGGGTTCCGGGTGCCACACTCACATTAACGGCATCGACGAGTCGGGTGCGGCCATTAAACTCCCAGGTCCCTTCCGTCCAGAGCAGGGCAACGCGCAAGACGTCGCTGACCAGAATGCTCAAAAGCGCGTCCACGTCCCGTTGCCTGATCGTTCCGCAGGCGACTAAATTGGTGGCGAGATCCAGGTCTGGCAAGCTGGCGTCCAGCTTCGCGAGCTCCCTCTCTGAAAGAATACTTCGCTTGCTTAGATACTCGCGCAAACGCAGCGTTCGCAAATTGGTAGCCGCATAAACAACCCGACCACTATCAAAGTAAACGGCCGTCTGGACGGAGCCGTTTGCGAGTCGCAACGTGCCTGACAAACTCTTGGTTGAAATCTCGCGAACGAGTTCGGCCAGCGGTTGATCGGTGAGTTTGCCCATCTTGATTTGTATTGGTAATTTCGCGGTGGCAGCTGCCACGTCCGCGACAAACGTCATGATAACGCACGATTTAGTTAAAAAAGAAGCACGACTTTGACACTCAAAGGGTGCAGTCTTATATTGAACTTCCCAAGACATGCAGAGATGCAGGCGGCGCGAAGCGCTGGCAGCGGCGGCGACGATTCACCATTCTCAGGGGCCAAAACAGTGGCTGAAACTTCGGCAAACAACCACGGGTCTGGAATAGAAGCGGTCAACGATGAGCGCGTGGCTCATCTAATCGAGCAACTCCAACTCCGCACTGTAGAATTGGAAGAAGCGAATCGCGAGCTAAGACACGTTTCACACTATCGTTCACTTTTTTTGGCGCGAATGTCGCATGAGCTGCGCACTCCCTTGACGTCGATTCTTGGCTTCGCGGAAATCCTGCTTGACCAGGAAAAGTTAACCCCACCGCAACAACGTTTCTGTCAGAAAATCCAGAATTCCGGGATGCAGCTTCTCACCAGTCTCAATCAGCTCGTTGATTTGTCTCGGCTTGAAGGGGGCCCGGCTGAAATCTTTCTTCAGGAGTTTCTCTTTCCTGACACCCTGCGAGAAACTTGCGCGGCGGTGACTCGACAGGCGCAAAAGCGGGAAGTAAGTATCAAGTGTGAACTGGGGCCGGAAGTAACTGCTATCGTTTCCGATCAGGGACGCTTGCGGCAGGCCCTCTACACCTTTCTCTCGTGGGCGGTCAGCCGGAGTCAGGAAGGAGGAGACGTCACGGTGGGAGTCAGGCTGGTTGACGGGCCTGCTCTGCGCGTGCAGATAGATGACGAAGGCGAACCAATAAAAGATATGACGCGAGTTTTCGATCCGGAAGATTCGCCTCGAGCTGGAAAAACCGACCTCAACGAATTGGGGATAATCATCGGTCAGCGACTGCTAGAATTGCTGAAAGGCAAAGTGACCCTGGAAAACCTTACGCCTGCCGGCCTGCGAACAGTCATTGAGGTGCCGGCAGGTTCGCCAAAAGCCTGACAAAAGCGGCCGCCGACAAAGAATCATGCGCCAAAGTGGAAAAGCTCCATGGTGAGGTTTCTGTTGATCATTTCGAACTAAGTCTAACTTATTATTCAAGCAACGATGGATCACATCGTAATCCGCGAATGCGCCACAATCGAGGAATTGGACTGCTGCGTCAGTTTGCAGCGGGACGTTTTTGGACTTCCAGACCTCGAGATCTCGCCGCGACGACATCTTATTGTCTCGCGGGAAGCTGGCGGCTGGACGCTCGGCGCCTTCGTTGACGACAAGCTGGTCGGCTTTGTTCATCATCTGGCTGCCGTTCGCGGTAACGGCGAAATTTTTGGCTACTCACACATGATGGCGGTAGATCCGGCATTTCAAAACAAGGGCGTGGGCGCCAGACTAAAGTGGAATCAGCGCGATCGCGCGCTTCAGGAAGGCAGAGACTTTATCAAGTGGACCTGGGATCCGATGCAAGCTCGCAACGCCCATTTCAATCTGAACCGTCTGGGCGTAAGAGTCAGCAGCTATGCAGTGAACTTCTATGGAACTGACTATGCAACTACTCCGGTTCTTACGCAGGTCGCCCCGGCAGGAATTGATAGCGACCGTTTGTTTGCAGAGTGGCAGCTCAAGTCGGCTCGGGTGATCAACCTCGCTGCGGGTGGAGAGGTTGTGGGGAACGAGCCGGCAGCGACCATCGTGGTTCCGGTTGACTGGACTAGACTGTGCCGCGACAATCCCGCGCAAGCAAGAGAGGAGCAGTTGCGCGTGCGCACCGAATTTCAACAGGCGTTTACCGCCGGACTGGTTGCTGCGGGTTTCGAGCGTTCGCCGGAATCGCCACGTTACCTGCTTTTCGAGCGCCGTCAGTTGAACGATTAGACAAAGACCTGATAGACAGTTAACCCAATGACCTTTACGCGCTTTGATCGATATGTTGACCGGCACGCGCGCAGTTTTACCGAGAGACTGCAAGCGCTTTGCCGCATGCCTTCCGTGGCCGCGCGCGGCACAGGCATGCGTGCGGTAGCTGAGACGGTTGAGCAAATGATGCAGCGAGTGGGCATCGGTACCCGCTCCTTTCGGCTTGGCGCTGGCTACCCAATCATTTATGGCGAGTCTGGCAGCGGCCCGGAGAGCTTCGTCGTTTACGGTCACTACGATGTTCAGCCGGTGGGACACTTGAGCGAATGGTCGGTCGGCCCGTTTGCCGCGTCGATTATTGATGGCAAACTGTTCGCACGTGGCGCCGCCAACAGCAAAGGCGATCTGGTTGCGCGCCTGGCTGCAGTCGAAGCCTATCAAAAAACATTCGGCAAGCTGCCGGTGTCGTTGCGGTTTTTTATTGATGGTGAAGACGGTCTCGGTAGTCCCAGCCTTTATCGATTTGCCGCTGAAAACCCGGAGATGCTGGCGGCCGCAGGGTGCATCTGGGACGAAGGATACAAAGACACCAAGGAGCGGCCAGTAATCAGTCTCGGTTTCAAGGGCATCCAGTTTTTGGAGTTGCGGGCCCACGGTGCGAGAACCGATCTTCACTCGAAGTGGGGCGCGATTGTTCCCAATCCGGCCTGGCGGTTGGTGCAGGCACTGGCGACGATCACATCGCCGAAGGGTGTGATCACGATTGATGGGTTTTCATCGTTCATTGCGCCAATTAGCGCTGAAGACAGCGAGGCCCTCAAGTCAATCGAGCTTGACGAAGCAGGTTTGAAGCGAGAATTCCGCATTGCTGGTTGGGTGCGTTCGCTGAAGGGCGCAGCGCTCGTGAAGGAACATATTTTCGGACCGACCTGTACTATCTGTGGGATTCAAACCGGGCACACTGAAGCGGGAATAAAAACGGTGCTGCCGAGCACGGCCCTGGCTCGCCTCGATTTTCGTCTCGTGCCGGATCTGACTCCCGAACTAGTGCTCAAATTGTTGCGGGCCCATCTCGACCTCCGGGGCTTCAAGGACATAGAGATTACCGAACTTGGAAGTGCCCCATTGGCGAAATCTTCCCGGAGTTCTTCCGTCGCGCAGGCCGTGATCAGCGCGGCGGGAGAGGTTTATGGCATGCCGCCCTTGGTTTATCCGATGGATCCTGCCAGTGGACCAGTTGGCGCCGTTTGCGGAGCCTCGACCCCGCCCACGCCGGTCGCCTCTTTCGGTATCAGCTATGCAGGATCAAACCCGCACGGACCCGACGAAAACATTCGCGTCGACGATTTTTTACAGAGCATTAAATTTATTGGACGAGTAATTCATCGGCTGGGAGAGGGTGCGGAACCCAAATTGAAGACAAGCGGCATAACGAAAACCAGTGGCATTCGCGAACTGCGTACTACGAGTTCTCGCAGTTAACGGTCTCTGAAAGAAAACCACGCTTTACTAACGGATCAATAAGCGAACGAGGTAGCTGGTTGGCGAAGGCAGCATCAGTCTCACAACAGATCGAAAAACTACGGGAAGAAATTCGGCGACACGAAGAGCTCTACTACGGCCTGGATAATCCCGAGATTTCGGATGCGGAATACGATGCGCTGCTGGAGAAGCTTCAGGCTCTCGAACTACAGCACCCGGATCTGATCACACCTGACAGTCCCACCCAACGCGTGGGCGGCAAACCAGCTGCAGGATTCTCCCAGGTCGTTCATCGCCGTCCCATGCTGTCGCTGGACAATAGCTACAACATCGAGGAATTGCGCGCTTTCGATCAGCGTTGTCAGCGGCTCGCGGATGGCCGCAGCGTCGATTATGTCGCGGAGCTGAAAATTGATGGTCTATCGCTCAGTCTCCACTACGAGAAGCAACTCATGGTGCGGGGTGTAACGCGTGGCGACGGCCGCGTTGGTGAAGATGTAACTCTCAACGCGCGCACAATCCGGAGCATCCCGCTCAAGTTGCGCGCTGAACTTCCAAAGGGGATCCACGAGCTGGAGGTGCGCGGCGAAGCCTTTATTCCGCGAAAGGTCTTTGAGCGAATCAATGCCGAGCGCGAGGAGCAGGATGAGCCGCGCTTTGCGAACCCGCGCAACGCGGCGGCGGGAACAATCCGGCAGCTTGACCCGAAGATTACCGCCAGCCGCAAACTCGAGATGTTTGCCTATGATTTGCTGGCCGGAGAACGCAAACCTCTGCCGACGCACTGGGAAACGCTCAACTGGTTAGAAAGCGCCGGCTTCAAGGTAAGCGTTGAGCGACGGCTTTGCGGTTCGATTGATGAGGTGATCGAATTTGCCGGCAAGATTGAGGCGCAGCGCGACGATTTAGACTACGAGATTGATGGCCTGGTCGTAAAAGTAAACTCCACCGCGCTGCAAGATGAGTTTGGCACAACAAATAAGGCCCCGCGCTGGGCCATCGCCTACAAGTATGCCGCTCGGCAAGCCACCACTCAGGTGCTTTCAATTGATGTGCAGGTAGGACGCACTGGAGCCTTGACACCGGTAGCGAATCTGGAACCTGTAAGTCTTGCCGGTACCACAGTCTCGCGCGCTACGCTGCACAATCCCGACGAAGTTAAGCGTTTGGGTATTCGCGTTGGCGATTGGGTATTGATTGAAAAAGGCGGGGACGTCATTCCCAAGGTACTGAAGGTGATTGAGTCGAAACGCACTGGTAAGGAAAAAGTGTTTCGAATGCCGCGGAAGTGTCCCGTGTGTGGCGGTGAAATATCGAAGCCCGAAGGTGAGGTAGTTTCGCGTTGCGTCGCTGCCGACTGTCCGGCCCAACTGATGGGACGTTTATTGCACTTCGCTTCGCGCCGCGCCATGCGCATTGAAGGACTGGGCGAGTCGCTGGTTGATCAGTTTGTGGCCAGCGGTAAGGTGCGTGATGCCGGCGACCTCTACAGTTTGACCTTGAGTGACATTGCGAGTCTCGATCGAATGGCGGAGAAGTCTGCGTCAAATCTGTTGACGCAAATTGAAGCGAGCAAACAAAAGGATCTTTCAAATCTGATTTACGCGCTGGGACTGCGGCATGTCGGAGATCGCACTGCTACAACGCTCGCGCGCCAGTTTGGTTCGCTTGATGCGCTCAGCAAGGCGACAGTCGAGGAGCTTGATGATGTGCCGGAAATTGGCCTGACCGTAGCGCAGAGTGTGCGCGACTGGTTTGATGATCCGGGCAATATTAAACTTTGTAGACGGTTGGAGGCTGCGGGGGTACGCACCAGAATGGAACTATCCAGCGAGCCAACCGACGACACGCTGGCGGGCAAGGTGTTTGTGCTAACCGGAACGCTGGCCGGCTACACGCGCGATGAAGCACGCGAAGCAATCGAAGCTCGCGGTGGCCGGGTTAGCTCTTCAGTTAGCAAGAAGACGGCTTACGTGGTGGCCGGTGAGGAAGCAGGCTCAAAACTCGACAAAGCCACTGAACTCGGCGTCACAGTGCTCGATGAGAAAGCATTCAAGGAACTCCTGATGTAGGACAGGCATTCACCGGGTCCCAGGCGGGGCATCCCCGCTTCTGGGGGGCGCGCCTGTCTTCTTTTCCGAGCCTTCTGTATATTCAATGGAAAGATCAAAACGACAGACAGGAATGTCTATATTACTGTAGGAGACCAACATGGCTACAGCTGCAAACAAAGATGAGAAACTGGAACTGCTTTACACGCTATTTTGCGACGACGTGCGCCTCGAGGTAGGCAACAAGCTTTCATTTATGGGCGTCTTTCAAAACATCATGGTGCAGCAGATGCCGGTGTCCTTGATCAAATTTGCAGTGGTCCATCATTGGCGGGGTGAGGGAACGCATCTCTCCGAAGTCAGAATTCTGACTCCGGATCGTCAGCAGCATATTGTTGCCTCCCAACCGACCAGTCTGCAGATTACACCCGGCGGTTTTGCCGACAACATTAGCTTCTTTGTGAATGTAACTTTTCCCACCGCCGGGCAGTATTGGGTGCAAACACTCGTCAACTCAAATCTGTTTGATGAACAGCAATTAAATGTTTCTGATGGACGCGAACCACAGGCGGACGATTCTTCGCAGGCAGTGAACTAGTAGCAGCTATTTGGACTGCGGTAACAGGTCAGCGCACTCCAAAATAAAAATGATCAGTACTCAATGCCGTAGAGTTTGATCTTGGAGTTCAGCGTAGTCGGCTTTATGTGCAGCAGCCTGGCGGCCCGGGCTTGATGGCCGTGAGTTTGGTCGAGCGCCATCCTGATAAGACCAGTCTCAAACCGTTGAACTTCATCATAAAAATCGAAGCCTTCGGAAAGACTTAGGGACTGCAACCGGTTGTGCTCCTCTGTGAACGCCTTTTCTCGAGCCAGGTTTTCAGTCTCTCGTAAGAGCGAGTCGGCGATCTTTAGGAGAAGCTGCACGCGATTGCGCACCGACGATTGGGCTAACCTCAAGGGCTGCGTTGGCAAGCCCGCAAAAGATGCCTTCCCTTTGGGGTAATGGTCTTCCGGGTTTAACTCGGCTTCTTGTTTGCTCGCGCCCGCTCTTTCAATACTCATGTGGAGCCCACCCCGTAAAAGATTTTTCCTGAATCTGATTTTTGGAGGGGGCTTGCGCCCCGGCCCTGACGCAAAATGCTTTGCGACTCCTCTTATACGCCGCTGCCGGACTGTAGTTCCAAAAATTAAACAGAAAAACGAGCCCGCAGATCTCCGGGTCGAGATCACTGAATACGGGCTCGTTCATTTATTACGAGAAAGATGGTGCGGATGAGAGGACTTGAACCTCCACGATGTCACCATCACAGGCTTCTGAGACCTGCGCGTCTGCCAGTTCCGCCACATCCGCATGCGGGGAATTCATTATGCGAACGTGGTCAGGCACTGTCAAGAAAGCATCATGCAAGCTTATCGATTATCCATCACACGTCGTCCCACTCTTCGGCCGCGATTGCGCAGGAAGTTATCTCGCGTTGCGTGGTTTCGGTTTTTCCAGCGTCGACCCAAAATACTGCCAAGGCCATTTCTTCGTGGACCGCGACCGTCCCAACGACCGTCACTTGCGTCGTGGCAGTTCTTAAACTTCGCGCACTTTCTATCGTGGTTGGACAACGTTGTATTACGTCGTGTGGGCCAACCTATTCCTCCAATACCGCCAACGTTGCCCTTGCCCTGTCCGCGGCCATGACCCTGTGCCAGAGCGGTGGCGGGGATGGCTGTCGCCAACAACAAACCCATGATTATGGCCCAAAAAAAGTGTCGTCGATTACTCGAATGCTTCATACAGTAGATCCTCCAATTTTATTTGTCCCGGCCAAGCTAGACTTCACTTGTTTGCATCTTCAAAAAGCCAGAATAGCGCTGCGGGTCGCTGGGTTAACAACAATCCATGTGCCAGCTCAGGGCTTTTAGCGAATACTCAGTGGCAGACTCATTTGCCGGCCAAGGTGGGCCCATATGAGGCGCGCCTGGCCCTTATCGTATTGGCCTATTTGCTGGGAATAGGCAGTGCGACCGTTGATTTGATCTGATAAGCTAGGGAAATAATTGTATTGGCTCGAGAAATCTTACAGTTTCATTTCGATTGCGTTGCCTCCGAAGCTTTGAGAATGGCAATTAAACCATCCGCCTTTGAGACGCTATGCGAACGGTTAGCGAACGTTTGTGAACGCATCGACACAGCCGCTCGGAAGAGCCATCGCCCGCCTGAAGAGGTGACCTTGATTGCAATCAGCAAGACGCATCCAACCGAAATCCTGCGGGAAGGTCTGAAGGCCGGCATCACTCATTTTGGAGAAAATCGGGTCCAGGAAGCCGAGGGAAAAATAGTAGAACTGGGCCGAGGCGCCGCGCGCTGGCATCTGGTGGGTCACCTGCAAGCGAACAAGGCCGGCCGCGCAGTCAACCTTTTCGACCTTATCCATTCGCTCGATTCGGTTGATTTGGCGCTACGCCTGCAGCGGCTTTGTGAAGCCGAGGAAAGAGAACAGCTAGACGTACTCATTCAAATAGATCTAGGTGGTGAGGAATCGAAAACCGGTCTGGAACCGCGTGGCTTACCGGAGTTGCTGAAAACTCTCAAGACGTGTCAGCGGCTCCGTCTGGTTGGTCTGATGACTTTGCCGCCATACTTTGAAAATCCCGACTGCGCCCGTCCCTATTTCAAAACATTGCGTGAGTTGCGCGACGACTTGCAGACTCAAGGACACTTCGGCGATCGCCGGGGAGAGCTGTCCATGGGCATGAGCCACGACTTTGAAATAGCGATCGAAGAAGGGGCGACGATGGTGCGCGTTGGCACTGCCATATTTGGCGAACGTCCGCAGAACCTGGAAACTAACAGCCCGCGTTAACCCTTTACTAATTATGCTCATACTCAGTCGGCTCTACTGGTTTTTCAATGCGGCGGTAATTGCCTTGATTGTAGGAGTCGTCGCGATCGTATTGATTCGCTTGATCGCTAACTTTGCCAATCCGAATCCGTTTGGTACGACCTCGCTGGCGATTCGTCGTCTCACCGATCCGCTGATTGGTCCGGTCCGCCGGGCGCTCCTGGGTTTCGGTGTCGATCCCAAATACGCGCCACTCGTTACCATTCTGATTGCCATTCTCTTGGGATGGTTCTCGCTGCAACTGGTTTCCAGTCTAGCGAACACGGTTGCCGGGGTTCTGTTTAGTCTGCAGCAGCACGCCGTGGTGGCGATTCTTGGCTATGTGCTTTACGGGCTACTCAGCTTTTACAGCTTGCTAATCTTCATACGCATTGTTTTTTCCTGGGTCACGGTGAGCTACGGAAATCGATTGATGCGCTTTCTCATCAATGCCACCGACCCACTGCTCGGGCCGTTGCGCCGCATGGTTCCATCCGTCGGCGGCTTCGACATCTCCCCAATCGTTGCTTTCATTATTATCTGGCTATTGCAAGCGGCCGTTGCGGGAACACTCCTACGCGGCTGGCCAGTAAGGTTTTTTGCGTAGTCGACATCAAGGTTTAGGCACCAGGCAATGTTGTGGGCCATAACCCCAGGTTAACGCAGATCAGCATAGCAGGTGGGCCGTCGGCAGGTCGACTGACTGATTGCGGCGCCAAAGTCTCGTTGACAGCTGCGGTTTCAGCAGCGGAAGATTGCACTTCGAGCAGATTTTTAGAGTGCGCATTGCTCGGGCCGGGTTAGAACCAACCCGGCAGATTGGTTCGATGGAAGCTGAAAGAATCTCTCATTATCGGATTTTGGAGAAGCTCGGCGCCGGGGGCATGGGCGAAGTGTATCTTGCCGAGGACATGAAACTGGGCCGGAAGGTGGCCCTCAAGATTCTCGGTGAGGAATACACGACCAACCGCGATCGGCTCCATCGTTTTGAACAGGAAGCAAGTGCCGCTTCTGCTTTGAACCATCCGAACATCCTCACCATTCATGAGGTTGGCAGCGACAACGGCAAGCATTTCATTGCCACTGAATATATTGATGGCCACACGCTGCGCCGGAAGCTGAGTGGATCACCTCTGGAGGTGGCGGAGATTCTCGACATTGCTGTGCAGGTAGCGAGCGCACTCGAAGAAGCGCACGCTGCCGGTATCGTGCACCGCGACATTAAACCGGACAACGTCATGGTCCGGAAAAACGGCTTCGTTAAGGTGCTCGATTTCGGTCTCGCTAAACTCACCGAGTCTCCGATTGATAGAAGTCAGTCAGACGGAGAAGCGTCGACGAGAGTGATGGTACAAACCGACGCCGGTGTGGTCATGGGTACCTCACACTACATGTCGCCCGAACAAACACGCGCCAAACCGGTGGACGCTCGCAGCGACATTTGGAGCCTCGGCGTGATGATGTATGAGATGGTGGCCGGCCGGAAACCATTCGAAGGGGAGACTTCCACGGACGTTATCGTGGCCATCAACCAAAAAGAGGCGCCGGCTCTGGCACGCTTTGCGCCGCATGTGCCGCCCGAACTCGATTGGATCATTACCAAAGCCCTGCGTAAGGACCGTGACGAACGCTACCAAACAATCAAAGAGTTGCTGGTCGATTTGCGTCGGCTGAAGCAGAAGATCGAGTTTGAAGCCGAACTGGAACGCTCCAGTGCTCCCGATAGCATCACTAGATCGTCAATTACCACCGCGCCCGTTTCGCCGACCATCTCGGGACCCGTGGCGCCCACCGTAGAAACAAGCGCCGCTCATCATCTTTCCAGTGCCGAATATATCGTCAGTGAAATTAAGCGTCACAAGAAAGGCGCGGGCGTGTTGTCCGTGTTATTCGTGATTGCAGTAGGCGCCGGCATATTTCTCTATTTCAATCGGGCCCAGGCGCTCACCGACAAAGACACTATCCTGCTGGCAGACTTTACCAATACTACTGGCGAACCTGTTTTCGATGGCACGCTGAATCAGGCCCTGGCCGTGCAGCTGGGCCAGTCACCGTTCCTGAATATTTTCCCTGAAGATCGCGTGCGGGAGGCGCTGCGCTTTATGGGCCGCTCGGCTGATGAGCGACTGACGAGAGATGTGGCCCGCGAGATTTGCCAACGTCAGGGTCTCAAGGCACTCCTGGTTGGATCCATTTCCTCACTCGGGTCTCACTACGTGATTACGCTCGATGCGGTCAACGTGCAGTCGGGTGATTCCATCGCTCGCGAACAGGTGGAGGCTGATAGTAAGGAACACGTCCTGGCATCGCTGGGGAAAGCGGCGTCATCACTTCGTGGCAAACTTGGCGAGTCGCTCAGCTCTATCAAGAAGTTTGAGGTGCCGGTGGAGCAGGCGACCACTTCTTCATTGGACGCGCTCAAGGCTTTCGCTACCGGCAATGAAGAACGCGCCAAGGGAAACGGCGAGCAGTCGGTGGTCTTTTACAAGCGCGCAATCGAGCTGGATCCTAATTTTGCCATGGCCTACGCGCGGGTAGCGGTCTACTACGGAAATCAAAGTCAACTTGATCTGGCGCAGCAGTACGTTGAAAAAGCTTATGAGCTGCGGGAGCGGGTCAGCGAGCGTGAGCGTCTCTACATTTCGGAAAAGTATTTCAACTATGTCACTGGCGAGATCGACAAAGCGATAGAGATCCTGCAAACGTGGAGTCGCCTTTACCCCAACGATTATGTCCCTCACAATAATCTCGCCCTCAACTACATTTACTACGGCCGCTACGATGAAGCCCGCCGGGAATCACTCGAAGCAATTCGAATTAACCCGACCGCCTATGCGGGATACGACAATCTAATCGGCAGCTTTTTGGGACTTAATCGGCTCGACGAAGCCGAAGCAGTGGCCAAAGATATGGCCACGAAATTTCCTGATGCTCAATATACCCATTTCGACCGGCTGCTTTTTGCAATCCTGCGAGGCGACCAGTCGGTGATCGATGCGGAACAGCAATGGGCCCGGGGCAAAGTCGTCGAAGCCGATGTAGCAAACCAAATGGCTTCCTGGGCATTGTCGCTGGGGCAGGCAAAAAAAGGCGAAGAACTCAAACGTCGAGCGGTTGAGTTGTACCGGAGTCAAGACCGGGGGGAAAACGCGAGCCAGGCCCTGATTAATCTGGCTGGAAGTCAGGCGTCATTTGGCAGATGTGATCAGGCAAAAGAGAATGTTAACGCCGGGCTGGCCTTGTCTCGCGGTCGGATTAGTTTGCCCAGTGCGGCGCTTCTCTTTGCGTTTTGCAACGACGCCGGTCGCGCGCAGACGTTAGTTGATGAATCATTAAAGCTCTATCCAAAAGACACAATCATCGTTTCAATGGCGGTGCCGCTAGTGAAGGCAGTGCTCGAGCAAAAACGCGGCAATAATCCCCAGGCTCTGCAGTTAATGGAATCATTACGCGCGTGCGATTTGGGGATGATTGCCGGTGTGACGAACAATTTTGTCCGCGGTCAAATCTATCTGCAGCAGCGTTCGGCGAACGAAGCGGACGCTGAGTTTCAAAAGGTCATCGCAAATAAAGGTGTCGATCTCTTCTCGCCGGCACATGCCCTGGCGCACCTGGAACTGGCCCGCACCGCGGCTCTATCGGGAGACACCAGCAGAAGTCGCAAGGAGTATCAGGACTTTTTCGCGGCGTGGAAAGATGCTGACGCTGACTTGCCAGTGTTGCTTGAGGCCCGGAAGGAATATGAGCAATTGAAGTGATAACTGGCGGAAAGCTTAATCGCTAATCGTTGTGATATATTGCCCAGTCCGCAAATCACAAACGTTAGGTTAGAAGGATTCGAAGAGCATGTCTGGACACTCGAAGTGGCATAGTATCAAGCACAAGAAGGGCGCGCTCGATGCCAAGCGCGGCAAGCTGTTCACCAAGTTCATCAAGGAAATAACCGTCGCAGCGCGCTCTGGCGGCGGGGACGTGGACGGCAACGCGCGTTTGCGCAAAGCCATACTCGACGCCAAGGCCGGGAACATGCCGAACGAAACAAT
>JANLYH010000136.1:0-30522 GCA_031365545.1 Pyrinomonadaceae bacterium
TTTTGGTTGCTCGGCGACTTGTCGGGCACGACTGCAAAACTCTTGTGGTTAGCACTGTTCATTGCGGTTGCCGGCACTATTGTTTTGGCGGCCCATGCACGTTCGCTGAATCTGCTGATGCTCGGCGAGCGGGACGCATTCGATCTGGGTGTCGAGGTCAAGCGTGTACGCCTGGTGGTCTTTATCGTTGCCAGCTTGCTGGTAGGCAGTTCAGTCGCATCGAGTGGTTCGGTTGGTTACGTAGGTCTGGTCGTGCCGCACCTGGTGCGCCTTTCGCTTGGTAGCGACAACCGAATAACCGTGCCCGCAGCGGCAATTTGCGGCGCCATCTTCGTCGTTGTAGCCGACACAGTCGCCCGCACGATCATCGCGCCGCGGGAGTTACCCGTTGGCGCCATCACGGCGCTTATCGGTGCGCCGCTGTTCGTTTATTTGTTGAGAAGACGGTAGGCGCGCGAAAACGAAATGCTCGAAGCAAGCAACATCACCGTCAAA
Organism: Pyrinomonadaceae bacterium; assembly: GCA_031365545.1. Lineage (GTDB taxonomy): Bacteria > Acidobacteriota > Blastocatellia > Pyrinomonadales > Pyrinomonadaceae > PSRF01. Next base: position 496 of record JANLYH010000136.1, read on the forward strand.
TACGATTCACGGCTCGCCGCTGCGGACATTTCTCTGAAGCTGGCGCCGGGCGAAGTGACCACAATCATTGGACCAAATGGCGCCGGGAAGTCGACCGTGCTGCGCGCACTGAACTCCGGGCTCGTGACCGTGGCCGGGCAGATTATTCTTGACGATCGTTTGCTGAGTACTTATTCGCGACGCGCAATAGCGAAACGCATTGCGGTGGTGGCGCAGGAAGCTGATTTGCGTTTTCCGGTTACTGTCTTTGAATTTGTTTTAGGAGGCCGCTTCGCCTGGTCAAGCACGTCCGGCTGGGGCTGGGAAACTTCTCAAGACGTTGCCATCGCCCGCGGAGTGATTCGTGAGACCGAACTTGAAGAGCTGAGCGACCGCCTGATGACCGAGTTGTCTGGTGGCGAACGTCAGCGAGCGGTGCTGGCGCGCGCGTTGACAACTGAGGCTACGATTCTACTGCTCGACGAACCGACGGCGAATCTTGACCTGGCTCATCAAGCGACGATCCTGAGGTTGGTTAGGAAGCGCTGTGATCGAAACGGTACCGCCGCGTTAGTAGTGACGCACGATATTAATCTCGCGGCCGAGTTTTCAAACTACGTCTTATTGATGAAAGAAGGCAGAAGCGTCGCGTTTGGCACGCCAGACGAAGTGTTGACGCCGGATTTACTTAAAGAGGTTTTTGCGGTAATGGTGCTGGTAGACGCGCACCCGATCTCGCGCGTGCCTCGAATTACGCCGGTGCATGAACCGCTCCGGTGATTTGTTAACCATGAACGGCTGGCGAGGGAAGACGGTGAAAAGCCGGCACTGCCCGCGCAACTGTAAGCGATCGTGAAGCAAGCTCTCAGGCTTGGTGCTTTGCGTTCGTAAGTCAGGAACTTCCTGGCCGCTCATTTCAGCTCGCACTGCGTCGGGCAGGAGAAGCTAAACATGATCAGACCGAACATTCGCGAGCTTGCTCGCAACCGTACACACAAACCAGAATCTTACTTCGGGCGCAGCCTCGCCAACGCTATTGGGGTTGGCGCCTTAACACTACTCCTTTCAATTATCAGCTTCGGTCAGGGCGCTACCTCTATCAAAGGGGCCATAGCGGACGAGAACGGCGGCAAGCTAAGCGGCGCCTCGGTCCGCCTAAGCTCGCGCACTGGCGTGCAACTGAACACTACCACCGACAACAGCGGCTCGTTTGTATTTCTGAATTTGCCGGCGGGCCAGTATTTGGTTGAAGTGCAGGCGAAGGGTTTCGCAACCCTGACCTCTGACGAAATAGTTGTCGAGCGCGGTCAGGCTAAACAACTTGATCTGACGCTCAAGGTTGGCGGCGTTAGCGAAAACATTGTAGTGACAGCTTCAGGCACCGCGCAGCGAGCTGACGAAGTTTCGAAGGTTGTTTCGATTCTCGATTCGCAGCAAATCGAGGACCGGCGCGAGTTATCACTTTCGGAATCACTGCGCGGAACGCCGGGAGTGCGTGTTCAGCAGCAGGGTTCTCCCGGTGCGCTGACTTCAATACGTTTGCGCGGGCAACGAGCGTTTGATACGGCCATACTCCTTGATGGGTTGCGGGTCCGCGATGCGTCGGACATTGGTGGTTCGGCAGCAGCACTAACGGCAGACCTCGTTCCGGTCGCTACGGATCGCATTGAGATCCTGCGCGGGGCCGGTTCCTCGATCTATGGCACGAATGCTATCGGCGGAGTTGTGAACATCGTGCCCGAAACGTCGGTAACCGGCCTGCATTTTCAAATCGGCGCTGAGGGTGGCGCGCTAAAAACATTTCGCGAGCGGTTCAAAGTTTCCGGAGGACGCGGACGCGTTGGCTTTAGCCTTGGTCTCAACCGGCTGGATGTGCGGCGGGGGATTGACGGCGAAGATCAATATGGAAACTCCGCCGGCAGTGGTCGTCTCCTGTTTGCCCCTACCAATTCCTTAACGATCGCGGTCAATCTATACGGCACGATCGCCAACGCCCGGCTCAACGACAGTCCCTTCGCCTTGCCAGGCGCGTTTACCGGGTCCCAAAAAGTTCGGCGAGCGGTCGCGGGCGTAAGCTTCCAACCCGATTACAATAATCCGGATGAAGGCCGGCGAAACCGCCTGCTGGTTGGCTCGGTTAAGTTAACGCACCAGCTGAACGAGCAGATTTCCTACTCGCTTGCGTATCAACGCGTCGCCAGCAAGCGGCGGAATTACAACGGCAGCCGCATCGATCCGCGGTTCGCGGCCTTCTATCCGTTCGGCGACTTTGAGTTCATTAGCGTCAATAAAGGAACGACGGACACGTTTGATGCCCGCGTTAATGCCCAACTGGCGCGGTCAAACCTCGCCACTATCGGGCTTGAGTATGAACGCGAGTCGCTGTTTCAGCAGGCGATTCCATCATTTAGCGCCTTCAACAACACCACAGATCGGCAACGCACTTTCGCAGTTTTTGGTCAGGATCAAATTTCGCTGCTGGACGATCGGTTGCAACTGTCCTTCGGAGTGCGCGCTCAATTCTTTCGCATTCGTGGGTCGGACCGTCCGGGAGTTTTAGGCGGGGTGAACGCCGAGAAGTCGGTTACGGGTGACGGCGCAATTGCTTACTTCATACGTTCGACGAGCACCAAGCTGCGCGCGCACGTAGGAAACGGCTTCCGCGCGGTATCGCTGTTCGAGAGATTTGGCGCCGGAACCTTTGCAGGGCTCGGATTGCAAAGATTCGGCGACCCGACGTTGCGGGCCGAGCAATCGATCAGCGTCGATGCTGGTCTGGATCAACGTTTCGCACGCGATCGAGTATTGATTGGTGCGACCTATTTCTACACGCGACTGCAGCGGGTCGTCGAGTTTCAGTCGTTCTTTGTGGTTGATCCGCTAGGGCTTGGTCGCTTTAGTGGTTACGTAAATCGCCCCGGCGGGTTGGCGCGCGGCGTCGAGACTTTTGTCGAGGCAACGCCCTGGCGTGGCATGATGCTCCGCGCTGGTTACACCTACACCAATAGCGATCGGAACGTGCCATTTGGCGGGCTGCAGCCGCAGTATGTAATTGCGAATCACGTTTTCGGGATCACGCTCAATCAACGGTATCGATCGTTTGGGTTCAATCTCGATTTAAACCACACCGGCTCGCATCTGGCGCCCGTCTTTGAAAACGATTTTCCGTTTCGCACTGCGGAATTAACTTTTGACGGCTACACCAAGGCTGATCTGTTTGGCAGCTATGAGAGGCACGTGTCTGAGAAGGCGACGATGGTGCTCTTCGTGGGCGCGGATAATATTCTCAATCAGCGTTATTACGAGAATGGGTTTCTGGCGCCCGGCATAGTTGGACGAGGAGGGGTTAGCTTCAAGTTCTGAAGCCACCCTCCACTTAACACTTGAGCTGGCAGGGAAGAACAAGCGCAGAAAACTTCGGGTTGCAAGGTTCAAAGCCGTAAGGCACCAGTGGGCCGCTTAGCGAGCACGTCCTTGCAACCTGAAAGTTTTAGCGCGACCGGTCTCAGCGCTTTAGTTACGACTTTTTGGTTAGCAGACCACCCGCCAGGAAAACGACTCCCAGCAAGATGTGTATGAAGTGATCTACTCTCGCCAGGTCCAGCGGACCGATGTGCCACATTCTGTCCATTGCGGGATCACCGAGAACAAACAGCCCCAGGAATCCCAAAGCAAGGTAGACAATACCGAAAATCAGACAGAAACCCTTCGCGCCTGACAACGATCCTGAGAAGCCAAAGTAAATGGCGATAATCCCGGAAACGATGTGAACGAGATTGTGTGGCGGCGTCAGATGTGCACCCAGCAAGTGTGGGGCAGCGAAACCGGCGATCCCTACGAGAAGGAAAACGACACCTAAGAGCTTACAAACTGTCTTTGCCATAATTTGTCTTCAGTCTCCTAATTTTGCAGGTTGACTACCGCACGGGCCTGGTGAGAAAAACGGGCGTCCGCACTCTTTGAGTGAACGTGTTATCGAAAGTCAGGCCCTGTATATCAAACTGTTTGCCATTTGGGAAGGGTTTTTCCGTCCAGAACTGCCCAAGAGTGGCCCAGCACTTAGAATTCGTGGGTCCGACAAGCCCCGGGGTTTTCTACCGGTGTTATACTAGTCGCGAATCCCCCAATCAGGAATGGTCTAGGAAGCAGAAGTATGCGTGCACTTTACCCAACCAAACGCATGTTTGGCCGAATAGCTTCGGTTTTGGCTTTGGCGTGTTTCTTGAATCTCAGTGTAAGTGCCTACACCGTCGTTATGCGCGGTGGACGCCGCGTCGAACTGCCCACGCGGTTTGTGGTAACTGCAACCACCTTGACCTACGAAGTTTCGCCTGGCATTCAGGTTACTCTCGAGATTCAGACCATTGATATTCCGGCGACCGAGAAGGCCAACAACGAGTTACCGGGAAGTTTGCTGCGGCGGGTCGCTGAAGAGCCGCGCTTGAGCTCTGATCAGTACAAGTTGCCGCCGGTCCAAGCGGCAACGAGGACGATTACAAATCGTGACCTCGAGTCGTCTATGCGACGTCGCAGCCAGAGCGAACTGGCGTACGAGCGCCGACGCAAGGAGCTGGGGCTGCCGTCGGTAGAAGAGTCGCGTCGCCGGGAGGCGGCCGAGTCGGCGTTGATTGCGGGCGAGTTAGTAGAGACAAGGGCGGCAAAACAAGAATCGGAAAGTTACTGGCGCGCTCGGGCCTCCGCTTTGAGAACAGAAATCGTTTCGATTGATGCGCAACTTGGATACATTCGCAGGCAGTTGGATGAGTCATCCTCTCTAACTACGAATAGTTCATTTGGCGTGATCAGTGTTGCGCCGTCATTCGCCTTCGGCAATCCCGATCGTCGCGGCGGGTTTGGCGGGCCAGTCGGTCAGCCAAACATCTTTGTTGCTCCTCGTGGCGGGACGCAGGTTGCCGGACGAATTGCTTTTGGTGGCGGCACGACCCGCGGCCAGGTATGGCTTGGGGAGCGGCGATTTTATCGTTCGTTTGGGAATGTTTCGCCGTGGTTGGTGCGGGCACCCGTTACCTATTTTGATCCGAGCTGGCAGGGCTATGGTGTTTCCGATGAGCGCAACGTGCTCGTCAGTCGATTCCATGAATTGGCCGCCGCTCGCGCCGGCCTTAACGCGAGGTGGCGAGAACTTGAGGACGAGGCGCGACGTGCCGGGGCGCCTCCGGGATGGCTGCGCCAGTAGGCAGACGGCAGAACTTGAAACTCAAAACTAACAACGAATGAACGCCTGGGAAACAATTATCGGCCTTGAGATTCATGCGCAACTCAGCACTGAATCGAAAATCTTTTGTGGCTGTTCGACACGGTTTGGAGATAGCCCTAACGAGAACACCTGCCCCGTGTGTTTAGGGCTACCCGGTGCGCTACCGGTGTTGAATCGGCGCGCGGTCGAACTCGGCGCGCGCGCTGCCCTCGCGCTCGGACTCCACGTAAACCGTGAGTCGGTGTTTTCGCGCAAGAATTATTTTTATCCCGATCTTCCTAAGGGCTATCAGATTTCCCAGTTTGACAAGCCGTTTTCCGCAAACGGCGAGTTGGAGATCATGACCGCGGAACGAGACGAAGCGGGCCATCCGGTCGAGTGGAAAGCGAAGAAAATTGCGATCACGCGGTTGCACCTGGAGGAAGACGCGGGAAAAAACGTGCATGAAGGATTACCCGACGTTGATCGGTATTCCTACATCGATCTCAATCGTGCGGGCACCCCGCTGGCCGAGATTGTGACCGAGCCAGACTTTCGCACCTCATGGGAAGCTTATGATTACGTCAATCACGTGCGGCGGGCTTTGCAATGGGTTGGCGCTTCCGAGGCTGACATGGAGAAGGGAAACCTGCGCTGTGAAGCCAATGTTTCAGTGCGGCGCATTGGAGACGAGAAGTTTGGCACCAAGGTAGAACTAAAAAATCTCAACTCGGTGCGTTTCATGCAACGCGCCATCGAGTTTGAGGTTACCCGACAGATCGGTGTGCTCGAATCAGGCGGCAAGTTACAACAGGAAACGCGACTGTGGGACGAACGCGCGGGCGAAACCCGGGTCATGCGATCTAAAGAAGAAGCTCATGACTATCGCTATTTCCCGGAACCTGATCTGCCGCCACTCATGGTTTCGCAAGAGTTTGTAGAGCGCGTGCGCACCACGATGCCTGAGTTACCGGAAGCGAGGCGGCGTCGATTTATGGAGCAGTATGACCTTTCGTTTAGCGACGCGTCGCAATTGACGTCGGAACGATCGCTGGCTGACTACTACGAGAAAGCGGCCGAGGTTTCGGGAAACCCTCGCACAGCTGCGAATTGGATACGCACCGAATTGCTGCGGGAACTTGAAAATGCAGGACTATCGGCGAGTGAATCGACAGTATCTCCAGAAGACTTAGGCGCTCTGTTGCGTTTGATCGAGGAAGGGAAGATTAGTGGCAAGCAAGCCAAGGAAGTGCTCGTCGAAATGTTTGGTTCCGGCAAGAGTGCGGCCACGATTGTTGCCGAGCAGGGCCTGATTCAAGTGAGCGACACGGGTGAAATCGACACCATTATCGATTCAGTGATTGCTGCGAGTCCGCAACAACTTGAGCAGTATCGGGCGGGTAAGGAAACCTTGTTTGGCTTCTTTGTGGGCCAGGTTATGAAGGCTTCGAAGGGCAAGGCGAATCCTAAAATTGTAAACGAAAGATTGAAGACGAAATTGCCAGGGTCGTAAAGCCCCCTTTACACAACTAAACAGTCCGCCTTGTTTCAAAACATAAAGGGCGGATGAATAATCGGTAGCGACTTAACGTTACGGGAGGATTAGAGAATGACAACGATGAATAGCAAGTGGGTCACGCGTACGCTGACCTTTCTAGTACTGCTGACGATAATAGCAGGCACAGTGTTTGAAGCGTCCGCACAGACGAGGCGTCGAGCGCGACGAAGGACTAGACGCACCGTTGCGCGCGTTGTAACACCGGCGGTTCAATACTACACAGTTCCGGCTGACACCATTATCCGCGCGCGAATGAACGACGCTCTCAATTCCGGTACGGCACGCATTGGCGACCGTTTCACCGCGAACACAGTCGAGCCGGTTTATTCAAGCACCGGCGTGGAAGTCGTTCCGGTGGGCAGCAAAATTGGGGGGCGTGTGACGCAGGTAAACCGCGCACAGAAGCGCAGTCCCGGTAACATCACGGTTGCCTTCGATTCAGTGGAGTTGCCAAACGGCAGAACTGCTGTAATCAATGGGTCCTTGACGACCCTGCAGGCTGACAACGTAAACGCCGACAACGAGGGCACTGTTAAAGGTGGCAGCAACCGCAAGCGCGATGCAGTCTTCATCGGCGGCGGTGTCGCCGGAGGGGCGATCATTGGTGGAATTGCCGGTGGCGGCAAAGGCGCCGTAATCGGCGGCATCCTGGGCGGCGCGTTGGGTACCGGCGCGCGCGTGCTTGAGAAGGAAAAGGAAGCAGAAGTTCAATCAGGCACCGAGTTTGGTGTGATTCTCAATCGCGCTGTGTCATTGCCCGCGAGCACCGTGCGCTAGCAACTTCGTAAAACGCAAACTGTTGGTTTGCGCATTTGTGATTCCGGCGGCTGCCCGCAAACCAACCAGTTTGCGATACGCAGCCGCCGTATTAACACCCGATGAACTTATCCAAAAAAGCAGCAATCGTGACCGGCGCCACTAAAGGCATCGGTCTCGGCATCGCCGAGGCGTTGCTGAGTGAAGGCGTAAGTGTCTGTATAAGTGCGCGCCAAGAGAATGAAGTCAAAGCAACAACTGACGCGCTTAGCAAACTCGGTGGCGGCAAGGTAATGGGTTTGGTTTGTGACGTGCGCGACTATGCTCAGGTGCAGTCGCTTTTTGCGCGCGTGACAGCGGAGTTAGGCGGCGTTGACATATTGGTAAACAACGCCGGCATTGGCATCTTTTCAGCGGTTGCGGAGATGTCGCCCGAAGACTTTCGCGCGGTGTTGGAAACGAACGTCTGCGGCGTTTTCTACTGTTGTCACGAAGCCATTCCGCTCATGAAGCAGCGCGGTGGCGGCTACATCGTCAACATTTCTTCTTTGGCCGGTGCCAACCCTCATCCGCGCATGGCCGCCTACAACGCCTCAAAGTTTGGCCTCAACGGTTTTAGTGAAGCGTTGATGCAGGAGGTGCGGCATGACGGCATCAAGGTCAGTTACATCATGCCCGGCTCGGTAAACACGGAGTTTGGTGGTGACACTCGCGGCGACCAAAACTCCTGGCAGTTGCAACCGGCCGATATAGCCAGAGTAGTAATCGATTTGCTTCACCACGACGAACGAAGTCTTCCCAGTCGGGTTGAGATCAGACCAAGCAAGCCACCGAGGAAATAATGCGGGCTGTTGTTCAGCGCGTGACGAGCGCGAAAGTTACGGTCAAGAATGAACGCGTCGGCGAGATCAAGCACGGTCTCGTCGTTTTGCTGGGAATTGCGCGTGACGATGCTGAAGTGGATGCAGATTACCTGGCTGCGAAGATCGTGGCGCTGCGCATCTTTGATGATGCAGAGGGCAAGATGAATCGGTCAGTGAAAGAAGTTCGCGGCGGCGTGTTGGTGGTGTCACAGTTCACTCTTTATGGCGACGTGCGGCGCGGCCTGCGTCCTTCCTGGATCGAAGCGGCAGCGCCTGAGGTTGCAAGGCCGCTGTATGATTATTTCGTTGCACAAGTGCGCGGGCTCGTGGATGAAGTTGCCTGTGGCAGTTTCCGTAGCCTGATGCAAGTGGAATTGGTCAACGATGGCCCGGTAACCATTCTCCTCGACAGCCGTAAGCAGTTTTGAAACTCCTAAATCATATCCTCGCCGGCTTTCGAACTCTCATCTAATTCAAAACGGTCGCGATCGCGTTTCTCAATCTTATCGAGAAAGTCTAGTTCTTCGTTGTCCTCAAAGTTTACGCCTACCGCATTCGCGTTTTCTTCGACCAGGGATTGATCAGGCGTGGGATTGTCGCCGCCGACGGCTTCTGAACCGCTCTCGTTCACATCTTCCCAGCTTGCATCGAGGTCGCCGCCCGCATCTTTGGGAGACGCCGCCGTGTTGTTGCGTAATCGGTGGGCAAGCTGGTCTGGATCTTTCGGCGCGCGCGCAATCTCCTCTTCCATGAACTCTTCGATTTCAGGATTCGGAACAAAGGCTGGGTCATTGCTTAAGTATTCGAAACCATCTTCTGTTTTCTTTGACATGTGAACTCTCCTTAACCGATTGTGACTGTTGCGCAGGTACTCTGACAAAGCTTAGTGCGGGGGATGGTCGAACTATAACAAACTGACAAAGCGCGGAGCAACAAGCCTGTCATAGTCGGCAAGGTTCGTTAATATCCAACTAAACCGGTATTCATAAAGTCGCTTCCTTGACGATCAGCGGCGTGGACTTTACACTTGAGTTTGTTACTAAACAATGCAAACTTCCTTAGCGTAACCTCCAACTACAGGCGACTAACTGTCAGCTGATCAGGAGCACGCCTTCTCGAGTTTCTATGTCACAAGGTTCCTTTAATTCTCTGCAAACATTCGCTCCAACGCCCGGACAGACCGGCAAATTCTATTCGCTGCCGCAGCTTGAAAAAGAAGGCGTTGGACCGATCTCAAAACTACCTGTTAGCATTCGGATCGTTCTCGAATCCGTGCTGCGTAATTGTGACGGGAAGAAGATCACCGAGGCCAACGTCCGGGCTTTAGCAAACTGGCAGCCAAACGCGGAACGCACCGAAGAGATTCCCTTTGTGGTAGCGCGCGTGCTGCTTCAGGACTTTACCGGAGTCCCGTTGCTGGTGGATCTGTCCGCGATGCGGTCCGCAGTTGCTCGCCTGCATAAGAACCCGGAAATGATTGAGCCGCTCGCTCCCGCCGATCTCGTGATTGACCACTCCGTGCAAGTCGACTTCGCCAGCACGAAAGACGCCTTTCCGAAAAACATGGAAATGGAGTTTAAGCGCAACAGTTCACGCTACCAGTTTCTAAAATGGGGAACGCAGGCTTTTAGTGGCTTCAGTGTGATCCCGCCGGGCATTGGTATCTGCCACCAGGTGAATTTGGAGTTTATTGCCAAGAGCGTTTGGGAGCGCAACGGCTATTACTACCCCGACACGCTCGTTGGTACCGATTCCCACACCACCATGATTAACGGTTTGGGAATTGTCGGTTGGGGCGTTGGTGGTATTGAAGCTGAGGCCGCGATGTTAGGTCAGCCGGTCTACATTCTTACGCCCGATGTTGTCGGCGTTAACCTCACCGGTAGTTTGCGTGAAGGCGTTACGGCAACTGATCTGGTACTGCGCGTGACGGAGCTGCTGCGCAAATCGAAGGTCGTCGGAAAATTTGTTGAGTTTCACGGCGAAGGTGCTGCAAGTCTTTCGGTAACTGACCGCGCCACGATTGCCAACATGTCTCCGGAATACGGAGCCACCATGGGCTTCTTTCCAGTCGACGAACAAACCTGCGCTTATCTTAAGGCGACCGGGCGCAGCGACGAACAAATCGAGACCGTGCGCAGTTACTACAAGGCCCAGGGTCTCTTTGGCATACCCAAAAAGGGCGAGTGCAATTACAGCGTGGTGGTGGATCTCCACCTCGCGTCGATCGTTCCCAGTGTCGCTGGTCCAAAACGGCCGCAGGATCGCATTGAACTGCCGGGACTGAAACAACAGTTTCTCGATCTGCTGGTGAAGCCGGTTGCGGATGGAGGTTACGGGAAGTCGGGCGACGAGGCCGCTGCCAGATATTTCGCGCGCATCGGTACGGTCAATGCCACTCCAGCCGCGATCACAGGCGGCGGTGAACAGCGAGCGGACAGCGTTCCCGAAGTCGACGTCAATGGCGAGACGGCCCACAGTACGAGCGTTTGGACCGAGACCGAAATGGTCAACAACCGCCCGACTCCGGACCGCCTGGTTGAGGTTGATCCGGAAGAGTTTCCGCATGCGGAAGTTGATTTGGGTCACGGCGACGTCTTAATTGCTGCCATCACATCCTGCACCAACACTTCTAATCCCAGCGTAATGCTGGCGGCCGGTTTGGTTGCAAAGAAAGCTGTCGAGCGTGGCTTGACAGTTCGTTCGTCAGTGAAAAACTCGCTGGCGCCCGGTTCTCGAGTGGTTACCGAGTATCTACAGAAGACCGGCTTGCAAACATATCTCGACAAGCTTGGTTTCAATCTGGTGGGATACGGCTGCACCACCTGCATCGGTAATTCGGGTCCGCTCGATCCAAATATCGAACAAGTACTCATTGACCACGATTTGATCGCGGCCAGCGTTCTTTCCGGCAATCGAAACTTTGAAGCGCGCGTTCACCAAAGTATCAAGGCAAACTTCCTGATGAGCCCGCCGCTCGTGGTGGCATTTGCAATTGCGGGGCGCGTTGACATCGACTTGTCGCAGGAAGCGTTGGGCAAAGACAACAACGGCGAGGATGTTTACTTGCGCGAGATTTGGCCGACGCTCGTTGAGATCAACGAGCTGCTGAGCGCCGCCATGGATCCGGAAACTTATCGCCGGCTCTATCGGGATTTTGAAGCACAAAATCCTTTGTGGAACGACATCCCTACCAGCACGGGAAGCGTCTACACGTGGGACACTGAATCTACCTACATTCGGGAACCGCCTTACTTCGAAAACTTTAGTAACGCCGTTGCAGACTGGCTTGATGTGCGCAACGCGCGGCCACTCGCGATTTTGGGCGACTCGGTTACCACCGATCACATCAGTCCCGCCGGCGCAATCAAACCAAACTCTCCAGCCGGTCTTTACCTGCAGGCGAAGAGCGTGGCGGTTGAGGATTTCAACAGCTACGGTTCTCGTCGCGGCAATCATGAAGTGATGGTGCGAGGGACATTCGCGAACGTCCGCATCAAGAACCTGATGGTGCCGGGGGTCGAAGGTGGCGTGACAATGTATCAGCCAGGCGGCGACCGCATGAGTATCTACGACGCGGCGATGAAGTATCAGTCAGCGGGCACTCCGCTAGTGGTGATTGCGGGCCAGGAATACGGCACCGGCAGCTCGCGCGATTGGGCGGCAAAGGGAACGCGACTTTTGGGCGTCAAGGCTGTCATAGCGCAGAGCTTCGAGCGTATTCATCGCAGCAATCTGGTAGGCATGGGAGTCTTGCCTTGCCAGTTTAAGGAAGGAACAAACGCCGCCTCACTTGGTCTCGATGGGACGGAAACGTTTGATCTGATTGGCTTGGAAGCGGCGCAAGTTACGCCGCAAAAAGATCTAACACTCGTGATCCAACGCGCTTCAGGCAAGACTGAAGCGGTGCCGGTCACACTGCGTATCGATACACCGATTGAGATCGACTATTACCAGCACGGTGGAATTCTTCCCTATGTGCTCCGGCAGTTATTGGCCGGCACGACAGATTTTTGATTTCTCTGTACGACCGAGGTTGCACAGAGAACACGCAATGGAGGAGTCAAAATGTCATCAGCTCAACCAGTCGCAGAAAACACCACGCGTAAATACCAGCTTCTAATCGATGGACAATGGGTCGATGCTGAATCTGGCAAAACGTTTACAACGCCGAACCCGGCCACGGGTGAGACGCTCGCCGAAGTAGCGGAAGCAGACAAAGCAGACATTGATAAAGCGGTGGCGGCAGCGCGCCGCGCCTTCGAAGGCAAGTGGTCGAAGATCAGCGCGCGCGATCGTGGACGTCTGCTCTACAAGCTCGCGCAGTTGATTGAAGAACACACGCCGGAGTTGGCTGCTCTCGAAACTGCCGACAATGGCAAACCAATTAAGGAATCGATGTATGTCGATCTGCCGCAGGTTGCGGAAAACTTTGAATACTTCGCTGGCTGGTGCACGAAGATCGAAGGCGAAACGATCCCGGTGCCGGGACAGATGTTCAACTACACGCTACGTGAGCCGGTAGGAGTTTGTGGCCAGATCATTCCCTGGAATTTTCCGCTGCTGATGGCCGCGTGGAAACTGGCGCCGGCCTTGGCGGCCGGCAACACCATCGTCCTGAAGCCTGCCGAACAGACTCCGGTGAACGCAATGGAGTTGGGAAAGTTGATTCAGGAGGCCGGCTTTCCTGACGGCGTGGTCAACATCGTTCCAGGTTACGGCGAAAGTGCCGGCGCTGCTTTGGCCGCGCATCCCGGCATCGATAAAGTCGCATTCACTGGTTCGACGGAAGTTGGCAAGTTGATCGCGAAGGCTGCCGCTGACAACCTGACGAAAGTTTCGCTCGAGCTTGGTGGCAAAGCGCCGAACATCGTGTTTGCCGACGCCGACATCGAGCAGGCCGTCAACGGCGCCATGATGGGCATCTTCTTCAATCAGGGTCAGGTGTGTTGTGCCGGCTCGCGGTTGTTTGTTCAGGCAGCGGTCAAAGACCAGTTTCTCGATCGACTGAAAGAGAAGTCAGCGAAGATCGTTGTCGGCGACCCGATGGATAAAGCCACGAATATGGGACCACAGGTGTCGCAGGGCCAACTCAACCGCATCAAGGGCTACACGGACATTGCGCGGGCTGAAGGCGCGACGGTGTTGGCCGGTGGCGAATGCCCTACACTCGAAGGCGAATTCCAGAATGGTTACTTCTACCAGCCGACGATCTTCTCAGACGTTAACAACAAAATGCGTATTGCGCAGGAAGAGATTTTCGGACCAGTAGTCTCGGTGATTTCCTTTGAGAACGAAGACGACTTGATCAGGCAGGCCAATGAAACGATTTACGGCCTGTCCGCCGGAATCTGGACCAGCAACATCACGCGCGCGCATCGTTTCGCGAAAGAGATCAAGGCCGGCGTGATCTGGATCAATACCTACAACATGTTTAATGCTGCGTCTCCCTTCGGCGGTTACAAGCAATCAGGTTACGGTCGGGAGATGGGCAAGCACGCGCTCGAGATGTATACCAACGTCAAGAGCGTCTGGGTTGATTTGTCGGGCAAACCGATTGGCTGGTTTGGGAAGTAAGTCCAACGTCAGAATTTGTACCGGGGGTTTCGGTCCGCGGCGCGGCCGTGGATCCCTTCATGTGTTAAGGTGATTCTACTGTTGCCCGTAGAAGTGTAACCGCGAAATGCGTAGGAAGCCGCTTGGCTTCTTCAAACTAAATTCTCCCAAACCAGTTCAAAGGAGCCCAGAATGAAACGATTTATTGCAGTATCAGTCTTAACAATTGCCGCCGCTATGACGGCATTTGGCCAGTGTAGTGACGCCGATAAAACGAAGCTGGAAGCGTTTGATAGAGCCTGGGGCGATGCCGGCCAACGTGGTGACCAGGCCTTTCTACAAAACGTTTACGCCGACGACTATCTGAACCTGAGCCCAGCGGGTGCGTTGACGAAGGCTCAGGCTATTGAGAACGCCGTTAAGGGAGCGGAGCGGAACAAGGCCAATCCCAATCCTGACAGAGTTAGCCATGATTACTACGTAATCACCTGTTCACCGAACTCAGCCACCATCACCCACCGCAACGTTATAGCGGCGAAGGTTGACGGTAAGGACCAGACGTTCTATTCACGCAGCGTACATTTCCTGGAAAAGCGCGGCAGTGATTGGAGGGTGGTGAGCGATGCCGGTGGTCCGCTAAACGACGCTGGGCAACTGCTCTACATGGAGCGCGAATGGAACGACGCCAGCAAGGCTAAGGACGCTGCCTGGTTTGAGCGCAACTATGCCCAGGATGCTACAGACATAAGCAGTCGCACCGGCGCTCTGAACTCAAAGATGGAAGAACTCGCATCTATGAAGACTGACAAGAGCGTGCTCGATTCGCTCGAACTCTCGGATCTGAACGTGCGAGTTGAGGGGAACACTGCGGTCGTGACGGGCGTCAACCATGTGAGAGGACGCGACGACAAGGGACAGCCGATGGATCGAAGGACGCGCTTTACGGACGTGTTCGTCAAGCGGGATGGACGCTGGCAAGTGCTCGCGACGCAAGGGACCGCTGTTCAATAGTAAGGAACGGCCTCCTGCAGAGAAATGAGGTCAGTGCCGGAAGCGGACCGGGGGGCGCCGCAGCCCGCGCGGGTTGGAGGCATCTGCCGGGTTAGTCCGCGGAGCGGACGCCAGCATAAAGCCTGGGGCGTAAGCCCCAAAGATCAAAGCCACCAACAACAATTGAGCCCGCGGAGCGGGCGATAGCACTCGTCATGAACGGCTGTCGCCCACTCCGCGGGCTTATATATTTTTCACACCGCGCACATCCGGGACATTTTCACTTCTTAAATAGTTTTGCGAACGCATCGCGAGCATCCGTTGGCGGGCCTGACGAAGTCTCGCGCTCAACTACAATTCGGGCCGCGAACAGTTCGCACTCGTTGCGCGCGTGTTTGTTAACTATCCGTGCGGGGATAGGTTTATTGCATTCGAGGCGCGCCCCCGGATCGAAATGTGTGCACTGACGGCAGCTGTGGAGGTCAGCGTTGCACTTTGGGCAAGAGCTGTCGAAGTTGATGATCGCCGGAGTCTTTGCTCCGCACGCAGTACACTTTGACGCTTGGCCAAATGCCATCATGCGCGGACTTCGCGGGCCCTCACGATCTTGGGGCTTTGATTGCGGCTTGGATTGCGCCTTTGGTCGCTCCGACTCGCGATCGCTGTCCATATAGCCACGCTGACGGTATTTGCTCATCTTATTAGCACTATGTAATTCACTGTTGGATTCTAAGGACGCGGCGAATCATACGTGAAGTCGAGTAAATACGACAGGCGAACAGCCCCCGCGGAGTTGAGCGCAGCGAAGCCCGAGCAACGCCGTCGAAATAATCAAAAGCCCGCGAAGCGGCCGATGGCATAAAGCCTGGGGTGAAGCGCGGCGAAACCCCAGGAACTCAATGCAAGAAAATTGTTAAAGCCCGCAAAGCGGCCGACAGCAGCCAGACAGTGCTGAACGATTCGAGATGCTCGACAATGTCTGCATCAATCATCGATGAGGTCAACATGTCTGACTCTTACACGAACCTTCTTTACCACCTTGTCTTTTCAACAAAGGAACGCCGCCCGCTGATCACACCAGAATACGAGTTGCGACTTTATGAATACATTGGAGGCACCATTCGTGGAGTAGGCGGCATTTCATTAGAGCTCAACGGGACGGAAGATCATCTTCACGTTTTAGCCAAGCTGCGCCCAGACCGAGCAGTATCTGATGTACTGCGAAAACTCAAGGCCAACGCAAGTGGCTGGATGCATGATGTTTTTCCGGAGCTCAAGGATTTCGCTTGGCAGCGTGGCTATGGCGCCTTTACGGTGAGTCAGTCAAACGTTGAGGAAGTGCGAAGTTATCTCAGGCGACAGAAAGAGCATCACGCGAAGATTTCATTTCGTGATGAATTCATTCAGTTCCTGAAAGCTAACGGCATCGAGTACGATGAACGATATGTTTGACGAACCGCTATCGGCCGCTTCGCGGACTCCAATATTGTTTCAACGGTCTGTTCCTGGGGTTCCGCTTCGCTCCGCCCCAGGCTTTATGCTGCCGGCCGCTCCGCGGGCTTCGGATATTTTCAACGACCCTCTCCTCGTCCGTCCGTTAACGTATGATTTGCGGGATGCATGCGGTCGCGCCGAGCGTGTCGCAAGCCAAAATGATCCGTTCGCTGGCTTTCCTGGTACTGACACAAACGTCCTACAGCGCAAGGTGCAAGGGCGGCTGCCTCCGTTCGCAAAGTTGCGCTGGTTCAGGCTTTCCCAAAGTTTCTTGACACTAGGAGATTGAGCCAATAGATTACGGTCCCCCGGTAGAGAGCCAACCCATGTAGAGGAAAAGGAGACCCGATATGAGCATCAAGTTAATGCGTAGAAGCGTCATTGTGTGCATCTCGGTTATCGCGTGTGCGGTGTTAGTGCCGATCGCGATGCGCGCTGCCAGTACTCCTGGCGTTCTCGAAGCCTGTGTCAATCCCGGTAACGGAATGATGCGCCTGGTGGCTTCGAGTACACCGTGCCACAACAACGAATCTCGGACGTCTTGGAACATCACTGGTCCAGCAGGACCTCCCGGACCGCAGGGCGACCCTGGCCCCACAGGACCTCCCGGACCGACCGGACCTCCGGGACCATCTTCAGGCGGGTCGCCATTCGTTTGGGTCTGCACCCCGGCTCGTTTTCCTAACGCCGGTAGCAATGCTCCTGCCGAGCTGTATGTCTTCAACGGCAGTGCTTCAACAGCTAACGTCTCGGTGAATTTCCTGGACAAGAATGGAAACAATCTGGCCGGCCATAACATTCCCGGATCGCCATCGCCAGGGACTTATCCGGGCGAAGCAAATGGAGTGAATGTAACTCTCGCGGCCGATCACACTCGCGACCTTTACTGGTTGATGCCGACCAACGCCCCGTCTGATGTCACAGATATTTCGCACACTATCCGCGTCGTTTCCGACCACCCGATCGTCGTGAGCGCGCGTTTCGACTTCCATCCATTCGCGATGCCACAGGTTTGTCATGAGCTATCAAAATAATTAGTAGCCGACAGCATCTGACGAAGAGAGGGCGCGGCGCAGGCTGGGCCTTCGTCACATCGTGAGCGGTTATGCCGCGGCACAGTGAGGAAAGGTTCCGCTTTCGGCAACGGCAGCGAGGCGATCCAACACGCAACCTGAGTTAATGGGTCGATCGCCGTCGCGGTGTCTTCGGCGCCCGCACCGCGGGCTTTGAATATTTTTCAAACGACGGTTCGGGCGCCGTGCCCAGATACTCAAACATCTCCCCCGCGCGCTCAGCATTTCTAACGGAGCGAGGATTAATAAGGGTGGCTGGAAACATCTCGCTCCTGGAGCGAAAACGAATTCACCGGTTGCACTAGTAAGTTGAATCCGCCTTTTGAAAATGAATAATGCCGTTAGGAGAATTGTTATGAAGAAGACACTTCGGTTTATTTTATTGGCTGCTGCGGCCACGTTGTTCGCGGCATGCGGAGCTCCAGATGCTAACACCGGGGGAAATAATGCAAACACAAATGCCAACACAAATACGGGCAAACCGGTTGCGGCGGCGCCGACTGCCGACGCGTTGATGTCCCTCGAGAAACAGGCCAACGAGGCTTATTTCAAGGGCAATTCAAAGTTCTTTGAGGGAATGTTGAGCGACAAGTTCGTCATTCTCACCGGCGGCGGCCAGCGGATGGACAAGGCCGCAACCGTGGGGATGATCGCCTCGGTCAAGTGCGACATCAAGTCAATGGACCTGACCGAGCCCGGGATGTCGATGATCGACGCGGACACGTATGCCCTCAGCTATAAAGCTACCTGGGACGGCGCCTGCAACTCCCCAGACGGCAACGGCCCTGACGGCAAGCGTGCGAAGGTACCAAGCCCGGTCCGTTCGGCCAGCATCTGGGTCCGCAGCGGCGACAAATGGCAAGCAGTCTTCCACGGCGAGAATTTGATCGTCGATCCGAAAGCTCCGCCAAAGGCCGCACCCGCAGTACCGCCCAAAAAGCCCGCAGCTCCGACCAAAAACGAAGCGCCGAAGAAGGTTGACAAGACTGCGGCTAATTCAACTACGGCTTCTAACACCGCTGCTCCGGCCCAGGCCACGGCCAAAAGCACGCCCGATGTCAACACCGACGCTCTCGTCAAGGTCGAACTCGCGTTATGGGAAGCATGGAAGGAACACGACGCCAAGAAGCTGGACCCTCTGATGGCCAGGGACGTTTCCTTTGTAAATATCTTCGGCACCGCCCTCAATACCAAGGCTGATGCAATGAAGGACTGGACCGGGAACGGCTGCCAGGTCAAAAGCGTGAGGGTTACCGATGGCTTCGCCACGGCTCTTTCGCCGACCGTCGAGATGCTCACTCGCAAAGGCATGGCCGACGGCACTTGCGGCGGTCAGAGCATCGGCGGGACTGATATCTGGGGCGTGTCAATTTTTGTTAAGGACGGCGCTGCGTGGAAGTTCGCCTTTGGGATGAATCTGGCCGCTATGTAAAATTGATTGCCGCGGGCCTCAAAAGGCCGGGCTAAACTCATACCGTCGCCACGCGTCGAAAACGATTTCGTCAACTGGCTTTTGAAACCCGCTCAGTATAGCATCGCAGCAACGGTGTCTAAGACCGATTGCGTGGCGAGACAAACTGGAATCTTCTTGGAATAATGAGAAAACCGTTCTGGCATTCCGGGCATCTGTTAAGTGCCGCAGTGTTTCCCGCTTCAGAGGTTTGATGCGGCGCTCTCCCAGAGCAACTTGAATCAAAAAGGAGACGCGTATGCATATAGCAAAGAGAATCGGATCGGCATCGGTAATTCTTGCAGCGGTGTTGCTGCTCACGGCCTGTCCCAGTCAGACAACAATTTCCAAAATTAACGCCGACCCGGCCCGGTATCGCAATAAGGAAGTCGGAATCGTGGGTACTGTCAGGGACAGCTACGGAGCACTGGGCCAGGGCGCTTACGAAATCGATGACGGCACCGGCAGGCTTTGGGTGGTGACGAGGCGTGGAGTGCCTTCGCGTGGGGCCCGCGTTGGGGTCAAGGGCCATGTCTACACCGGCTTCAACTTTGGTGGGCGAAACTACGGCACCGTGGTGGAAGAAACCGACAGGCGCGTGAAAGATAAGTAGACCCGTCGGCTCGCTATGACTACGGTCAGCGTATGGACGAAAACGTAAACGCGCAGACTCTCGACCAGCGCCCGATTGTGACCAGCCTTGATCGAGATTTTGCGCGTTTACATGTGAACGCCTGCGAGATAATTGGACAGACCTCAACTGAAATCTTATACGCCGCGCCAACGACGGAAGGCTCCTCAGCCGCGCGAGCAAACCAGATTCCCTCAATCGGCGAATGCGTCCTGAGAGGCGCCGCCGCCATCGAACAAACGTTTGGCGGCATAACGGCAAACCTCTGGGACGACCCGTTTGAGTGGACCCTGCCGGAATACCTTTCGACTCCTGACAAAGTCATAGATCACTTAGCTGAAGTTGAAGCGACGCGTCTGCGGGCGTTCAGCAGCTTTACAGACGACGACTGCCTGCGGAAGCATATCGCCGTGCCGTCAGGCGGCACGCAGCCGCTAATTGAGTTGCTTCGGGAAACTCTGTTAAGCGCGACTGATTGCGAGGCCCGGGCCCGCCTGGCGCTGAAGATTCTTTCCGAGATTAGTAAGCCTGGGTTTATTATGTAGCGCACGTTTTGCGCAACTGTCAGCTAAAGTGTACGCGAGGTCTCTCGAATGTATTGTCCCCAATGCGGACAGCAACAAGTTTCGGATGTAACGCGATTTTGCTCGCGCTGTGGTTTTCTGCTCGACGGCGTTGCAATGGTGTTGTCGACCGGCGGAACAGTGCCGGCGGGACCACTCCCACCCGGCTATAAACAACTTTCACCGCGAAGCAAGGGCGTGAGGCAAGGCGCTTTGCTGATGCTCAGCACGATACTGTTAGTGCCTCTCGTGGGAATTATGGGTGTCGTCGTCCTGAACCTTAATCCAGCGATCGTCGGCGTCACTGCGGTCACGTGTTTCCTGGGCGGGCTATTGCGAATCTTTTACGCATTGCTGATGGAAGAGGCAGTGGTGCCGTCAAACCTGGAAGCGGTGGTCACCTACCCGCCGCCTGGTACAGCCCAATTCGCCAGGTCGATGCCGAACGCCGCGCTGCCACCAGCATCGGACAAGGCCACTGCGAGTTGGCGGCCGCCGACTAATACTGCTGAGATATATCAACCTCCCAGCGTCACGGAGAATACCACCCGGCTACTGGACAAGGACGAACCGAAGCCTCGTTAGCGCCTTTCTTAAAGTCCGCGCGCGCCCGGCGCGAGAATTCGCGCGACGCCCACGTTGGCATTTATCCTTTCGCACCGATGATCGAAACCACTCCAACCACGACATCGCTTGCCGCTCGTCTCAGTGAGCGCGTCAGACGCGAAGGTCCGATCACGTTTTCTGAGTGGATGAGAGCAGCGCTCTACGATGCCACTGAGGGTTACTACTGCCGTGCTGATCTGGCGAAGTGGGGCAGGGAAGGCGACTACCGCACTAGTCCGGAACGAACATCGCTATTTGCCGCCACCTTTGCGCGTTATTTTGCGCGTCTCTATAAGCAGCTTGGTCGTCCTTCCAGATGGACAATTCTTGAAGCCGGGGCCGGCGATGGTGCCTTCGCTGCGGGTCTCTTACAAACGCTGCTGCAGTCTTTCCCCGATGTTTCTGCAGCGACGACGTATGTAATAGATGAAGTCAGCCCGTCTTCTCGCCGGCTGGCGCAGGAACGTTTACAGCCGTTTGCAGATCGAATTCACTTGCAACACTTAAGTGACGCGAAGATCGGTGCGGGAGTGGTTTTTGCAAACGAGCTACTTGATGCGTTCCCTGTTCATCGAGTGACACTCCATGATGGTGAGATCAAAGAATTCAAGGTAACGTTGGCTGACAACGGAAACTTTCAGTGGTTGCTTGCTGCGCCAGGCGATGCTCTGTCTCTGCGACTAGAGAAATATTTTGCGGATGCGGGCATCACGCCTCGCGAAGGGCAGGTTGTCGAGTTGAATCTTGAGAGCGAGGATTGGCTGCGAAGAGTTGCAGCCTCGCTGGATCGCGGCTACGTCGTCCTGGTTGATTACGGAGCGGCAGCGGAAAATCTCTATTCGACTTCTGCAAACCCAAACGGGACGCTTAGAGGATTCAGGAAACATCAGTTCGTCGATGACCTGCTGGCAAACCCAGGCGGGCACGACCTCACCACTACCGTGAATTGGAGTTTTGTGAAATCGGTTGCGACGCGTTTGGGATTTGAGGTGGTGGAATTTGAGCGCCAGGACCAATTTCTCTTGCAGGCTGGCTTTCTGGAGCAACTGGAAGTTGAGTCGTCGGTCGCAGAAAGTGAAGCCGAACGACTACGACTCACTACCGCGGCCCGGGAGATGATCTTGCCCGATGGGATGGCGGCGTGCTTTCAAGTGTTGGTGCTGAAGAAGACCTCAGTCGACGAATGAAAAATCTGGATATGGAACACGGAAAATCGTCTTTGTTAGTCGATCTTAGCCATTCCATCGAAGACGGCATGATTACTTACAAGGGTCTGCCCGCGCCGGTTATTACCGATCACCTTACGCGTGACGCGTCAAGACAAGTTTATGAATCCGGGACAGAGTTTCACATTGGCAAGATTGAAATGGTTGCTAACACCGGAACGTATCTGGACAGCCCTTTTCATCGTTATGCGGACGGCACAGACCTGGCGGGCCTTGATTTGTGTTCAATTGCGAATCTCGATGGGATCGTATTTCGACACGTTGATTCTTCGGTGCGCGGCATTTTTGTGGACGCGCTCCAGGGTTTGGATCTGAAAGGTAAAGCCGTGCTTTTTCACACGGGCTGGGATGCGCATTGGCGCTGCGAGGCCTACGCGAACGGTAATCATCCCTTTCTCACTGGTGCAGCGGCGGAATTTCTGGCGCAGGCGGAGGTCGCGCTGGTTGGCATCGACTCCTACAACCTCGACGACACTCAGAGCGGCCATCGAGCGGCGCACTCAATTCTGTTAAAGCACGACATTCCGATCGTCGAACATCTTTGCGGGCTGGGTGACTTGCCGGATCAGGGTTTCAAGTTTTTTGCGGTACCGGTGAAAGTGAAAGGCATGGGCACGTTTCCGGTTCGGGCTTTTGGGATTGTCCCCAAAGTGTAAAGGCGAATTCCTATCAGGAGGACGAAGTTTAATACTTGTGACAACGCCCGGGTCAGGTGTTGGTGATCGTAGGAAATTTCAATATTTCACGACCGAACAGAATTACGAACAATCAGATGGAGGTAATGACGGAAAATGGCAATTAGCGAATCAATAACCACGGAGTTTGATCACGAGATGGTGAGCACGCGCAAGACCTTGGAACGTGTCCCCCTCGATAAAGCGGATTGGAAACCTCATGGAAAATCTACGGCGATGGGCGGACTCGCTACCCACTTGAGCAACATACCTACGTGGGCCGTTTACACGATCGATCAGGACTCATTAGATCTCGCGCCTGGCGGAAAGCCATTGCCTCCAGCAGAGCAGGCGAAGTCGCAGGAGGAATTGCTGGCAACCTTCGATAGCAACGTAGCGAAGGCCCGCGCGGCAATAGCGGGAGCAAGCGACGAGGAACTATTTAAGCCTTGGTCGCTAATGTCAAACGGCAACACGCTCATGACGCTGCCGAAGGTTGCGGTGCTGCGTAGCTTCGTGATGAACCACTTGATTCATCATCGCGCTCAACTCGGCGTCTACCTCCGACTCAACGACATACCAGTCCCTTCAGTCTACGGTCCCTCGGCGGATGAGAGTCCCTTTTAGCAGGACGACCACCGGCACGCAGAAAACATAGAAAGCGGGCGGCCAATCTTGCCGGCGCGCCCGCTTATCCGTTGAATTGAGACTAGAACAATTGGAATTTGATGGTCAGGTATTTCTTGGGATTCTGGCGGAAGTCGTAGATCATCTTCACGCCTTCCGAAGAGAGCTGGTTGACGTTTGAGTAGAGCGCATCATCGGTCAGCAGTTTTCCTACGGTGCCTTCACCGCGCTGGGCCGCCGCCACTATGTTGTCAATCCGTCCAGCCGTGGTGTTGAAGCGGGCAATGGCTGCGCGCGCCTCATTGTACATTTGCTCGTCCTTGATGAGTTTCCCGAGCGTGCCATGTCCGGCATTAATGTCGGCGATCATGGAGTTAATTTGATCCACTGAATGATCGAGCCGGTCAGCGGTGCGATTGACGCGATTGTAAAGTTCGTCGTTTGTCAGCAACTTGCCGGCAGTACCTCTGCCTGCCCGCAAGTCTTCAGATATCTTTCGCAACTGCATGGCCAGATCATTGGCGTTATTGTAGAGCGCTGGATCATTTACGAAGCGGCCGGCTGAACCATTGCCCGACCTTATCTGGCGCATCAGGTCTTCAGTTTCGTTCACCGTCGCATTTAGGTTGTTATAGAGTGCTTCATCATTGAAGAGTCGACCAACTGTTCCCTTGCCATCCTGCACGTCCTTTACAACCAGACTCATCTGGTCCGAAAGCTTGCTGAGACGCTGTGCCAGGTCGGTTCCGGACGTCGCGAAGTCGTTAACTGTGTTTGAGCTTGCGGAACGAAGAATATCGTAATCTTTTACCTGCGGGGCGAGCGCTGTACCCGGGCTAATATTGATCAGCATCTCGTTTCCGAGCAGGCTCGGCGATCCCTGTTGCGCAGTTGAATCCTGACGAATACGTTCGGTGGCCGGCCGGCCATCGATAGTTGCATCAATCGTCATCAGGGCTTCTACGCGCTGCGGGTTTGGTTCGGAGGATGGCGGCAACAGCGTTATTTTGTCGATCTTTCCCACGCGCACGCCGGAGAGTCGAACTTCTGATCCCTCGCGCAACCCATTGGCGTCGGAGAAGCGTGCCTTCAAGTGCAGTCTCTTCTTAAACGGGTTGATGTCGCCGGAGGCATTCAATATGAGGAAGATTAGGATCACTATTGAAACCAGCACAAATATTCCGACGCGTAGTTGGTTTAAGCTTACTGTCTTCGTTGATCTTGGCATGGTGCTAAGTCAGGATGAAGGATGAGGGATGAAGGATGAAAGCCAATCGAGTCAGCTTGCATTATCCTTCAGCCATCATCCTTCCGCCTTCATCCTTTCATTTAATGTCCGCGAAGAAACTTTTGAATATATGGGTCCGCAGCCTTGCGGAGAGTTTCGTCGGTGCCGCTAAAAATTATCTTGCCTTCAAGCATCATCATGACTTTGCTGTTGGTTAAGCAAAGTCTCTCGCCTTCCCGTTCAAACACTACCTGTCCCTCTTCGTTGACCACGGCATACTCAGAACAGAGGTAGTCAAGGTTATTCATTTCATGGGTGACGAATATGGATGACACGTCTTCCAGATCGCGAAGCTTCATCGCCAGCTCGCAGATGGTGCGGGCAGTAGGCGGGTCGAGGCCGGCAGTCGGCTCGTCGAAAAGAACAATTTTGGGATCGCCGATAAGGGCCCGGGCAATACCGACGCGGCGGCGCATGCCTCCGGACAACTCGGCCGGCATTTTGTCGATGGCGTCTTCAAGGTTGACGAAGCGAAGCATCCGGCGTACTTCGGGTTCGACTTCATCTTCGCGTCGTCCCTGCTCGTGCAGGCGGTAGGCAACGTTATCGTAAACTGATAATGAGTCAAACAATGCACCTTCCTGAAACACCATTCCAATCTTTTTGCGCACGCTCATCATCTGCAGTTCGTTGTAGTCAGTGATGTCTTCGCCGTCAACGAGAATTCTCCCCTCGTCAGGCTTCAGCAAGCCCAGCACCAGTTTGATGATCGTGGATTTGCCGCCACCAGAGCCGCCCAGGATGATCTTTGTTTCACCCTTCATCACCTTGAAGCTTAGCTGGTTGAGGATCACCCGCTCGTCGAAAGCGAGCACCACGTCGCGAAACTCGATCGCGGGAACAATGCGGTGGCTGTCATCTACTTCGGCGAAGGTTGAGCCGGCAGCATTTCGGCTGACTTCTCCTTCCGCTGGGTACAGGTTTGCTTGTGTAGGTGAAATGGACATAACTTTCAACAGCGCTAATTCGCCGGCATCCCGAGTATGTATTGGAGCGCTCGGGCGAGAAAGAAGTCAGTTACGATGACTACGATAGACGCCGTCACCACTGCTCTTGTAGTTGACCTGCCCACGCCCACTGTCCCGCCTTCCGTTGTAAGACCCTTATAGCAGGCAACCGAGGCAATAATGACTGCAAAGCAAATCGGCTTGATTACGCCCCCAATAATATCATCGGCGGTAATTCCGTCTCGAACAGAGGTCACAAATGCATTGATCGATAATCCGTAGAGGGAGGTCGCCGCGATCCCCCCGCCACCGATGCCGACGAGATCAGCGACGACTGTGAGCAACGGCAGGGTCACAACCAGGGCAATTAGACGCGGGGCAACTAACTTCTTGATTGGATCGGTGCCCAGGGCGCGCATGGCGTCGATTTGTTGTGACGCAGTCATCGAGCCCAGTTCTGCGGCAATGGCCGAGCCCACGCGACCGCAGACCATCAGCGCGCACAAAACAGGACCCAGCTCCCGTATCAAAGAGATCGCCACGAGCTTTCCGGTCTGCGCTTGCGCACCGTAAAAGGCCAAAGTTGGAAAAGTTTGCAGCGTCATCACGCCGCCGGTGAAGAAGCCGGTTAACAGGATGATGGTGAGCGACCCGACGCCGATCACATCCATTTGGGTGATCGTCTCCGAAACATAGCGCGGCCCCTTAAAGAGGCCGCCAACCGCTCGGGCGGTCATCAACGTAGTTTCTTGCAACTCGAAGATTGAGCGCGTAACGAAGTTCATCTCGGACTGATAGGGAAGCTCTTGTTGAAGCCCTGCCTGCTTCGCGGGGCTCTGCCGGACTGTTAATGCGACGGCTGAGAACAGTGACCGCTATTCGACTCTCAAAGTAGCTTGAGACCTTTTTTTGGACAGTGAAATATGAACAGAGCGGCTTATCATGCGCAAAATATACGCGACGCGTCAAGCTTGAAGATTATAGAGGGGCGGCCTAATAACAAGAACCGGCCAGGCGGCGCCTGACCGGCTCGGTTCAAAAGGTTCGCAGACTTGGGACAGCGGCAGACTACAGGCGCGGTCGGCGCTGGTTTTCGCGCCGCGGAAACAGTGGTCCAAGACCGTTGCGCTGATTTTGCAGGGTTCGCGAACGCTCCTCCTTGAGCTGCTGTCGCTCGTCGGGATTGGCGAGGCGGCGCTCACGTCGCAGGTCCAGTGCCTGCCGCTGCAATGACCGTAAGATCGTTCGCTGTTCAGCGGTCAACACCCGCCGAACCTTGATCTCTGTGAGAATCCTGAGGCGCATGGCCGATGCTTGAGCTGCCGCGACGTCGCGCACGCGTTGTTCGACCAGTGCTTCGTCAGGAGTGTCGGAATCCAACGCTCCATCCAGCGCCTGGTTTGTCTCACGAACTCGCAGATTCACTGCGGCCCGTTCGGCCTGATTGCCCTGGCGAATTGAACGTATTTGTTCGCGCTGTTCGGGCGTCAAGTTTAATTGGCGAACCAGATCGCCGCCCTGTTGCGGCTCTGGAGCAGTGGCAGGTTGCTGAACGCTCTGCCCGGAAACGGGCACGACCCCGGCCGGGAAAGCCAGGACCGCAAGCAAAGCAAGCAACGTCATGATCCGACTATTATTTTTCATACCAGACCTCACTTAGTCTTTCGATCTCCCAAAACTCGTTTCCGGAAATACTACTACTGATTGATTCGATCCTCGAGCAATTCAACGTCGTCACTCTTTGCGGTTACTAATCTCAAATCCGCCGCCAATTGTTCGCGCTCAGTTTTCGAAAGTGGACGTCGTGCGCTCTGACCAGGATTGGCAGCCAAGGCATTGCGATGGCTTACACCACGCTTGAACAGCTTTTCCGGCGATGCCTTGTCGTTGGCCAGCAGAGAGTTTGATGATTGCTCCGGCGCATTCCTGATCCGCTTGAGTTCCTCCTGCACCCGCCGATCAACGAGGGCGTTGACTTCCTGAGGTGAGTGCACTGGCACTACTTGCGTTGGTACTGAAGCAACCGGCGGCTTGCTTCCCATACGCGCCAGCGCCAGCCCGGCAAATACGCAGAACAGCACCGCAGCGAAAGCGACGGCTCCCTTCATCCAGAGTGGTGACAGGTTGAAAAACTCACGTAAAGCCGCAATGGCTGAAGGCGTTGCCGGCGCCAATCTGGTGGGGGAGGAAGCCTCACCTTGAACCGGTAAACCACAATTGCCAATCGATTCGTTGCGCCAGGCCACTACCGACTCACGCACGTGTCCGAAGCTCGCAAGCTCGGTGCTGCACTTGACGCACTCGCGGAAGTGGCGCTGAAAAGCAAGAGCCTCGACTTCATTCAACTCGCCATAGAGGTAGCCGATCAAGTCGTTCTCTCGTCCACAATTTGGGGCATTCACTTCGCTCATCTGCTTACTCCCACGTGCTTAAGTTGCTTGCGCGGAAAACTTCTGCAAGCGCATTTCCAATTGCTTCAAGGCGGTATACAGCCGGCTCTTTACAGTACTCAAAGGCAGATCAAGCACGTCCGCAATTTCCTTAAAGGTGAGTTCCTCGAATTCCTTCATTACGACAACCTGTCGCAGCTCTACCGGAAGACTGTTAACCGCGATCCTGACTGCGGCGGTCGCCTCCCAACTTTCCACTACCCGCGCCGGCGAATAATGTGTCGGTGCGGCAAAACTCGCTGAGTTCTTTTCCTCTTCTGTATCCAGGGCGCTCTCGCTTCTTACTTTCGCGCGCCGCTGCCGCGTGATGCACTGGTTGACAGCTATTCGATGCAACCACGAGGAGACCTTCGCTTCGCCGCGAAACGCTCGCAGATTTCGAAACGCTGCGAGAAACGTTTCCTGCGTAGCATCTCGAGCATCCTCTTCGCGGCCGAGCATGCCAAATGAAAGCGCGAAGATTCGTCGCTCCCAGCGCCGGACAATCTCGCCGAAAGCTTCCGCGTCGCCCGTTAAAGCCCGCTCTACGATTTGCTCGTCGCTCGTAGCCGTTCCCATCCTGTCTAATTTGCAAAGGCTCGCTGCCTGCGCAACGCTGCTTTGGCACTGCTTTCAGAGCGCAGCGCTCATGACTTTAGACGTCACTCCGACCGGTTAAGTCTATAAAAAGGGCGCATCCATCCAGAGCCCGTCCAGCTTTGGCCAACTTAGTTTAACAAACGCGTTGACAAGGCTTAAGTTTACTAGACATAATGACTAGCGGCCATTCTGGCCCGTTCTCTGTGAGCCCTCTGGGACTTTCACTTTCAAACTCATCCACCGCGCATCCTCGACCAAATGTTGGAAAAAACTGGGCGAATCCGCCTGCTATACATAGTTCTTGCCGTTCTGTTGGTAGTAGGGCTGCTGCCATTAGCATTTGCTGGATCTCTACTTTCCGGTCGCAGCGCTGAAGAATTGCGCTCAGTTGAGGGACGTTATCAGGCCCAACTCGTGCAGGACAAGGCCCGACAGATTGAACTCTACGGTCAGCGCTACCGCGACGTGGTCACCGGTTTGGTGCGCGCGTTTGAAATCGCCGGCGGAATCAAGTCGCTGAATGACGCAGGCTACGACTCACGATTGCAGAAGACCCTAGAAGAAGATCCCAACCTGATTGCCCTCGCGATCTGGCCGGTCAGCGGGCAACTGCATAGAGCCTTCCAGTCAGACTATATTCAGAAGCCGGAAGTTGACCAACGAGTAGCCGAAGTGTTGGCGCGGATGAATGGTCGCGGTATGGTTGTAAGCCGGCCGCAGATTATTCGTTCAGGTCAGGAAATGGCCATGACCGTTGCGGCACCGGTGATGGGGGGCGACTCTGGCAATGAAGTCGAAGCAGCGGTCGTGGCGGTCGTCTCATTTCAGGAAGTATTCAAAGCAGTCCATCAGTCATCAGCCAAGAGTGAACGTGAGTTGCTTGATGCGGGTCTGCCCGTGGTCTTCGTAGTCGATCAAAATGGCCGCGCGGTTGCGCATCCGGAAGCGAGTGTCGCATTTTCGGAGAAGCCAATGACGGATCTCAAAGTTGTACGCGATTGGCAGGAATCGGGAGCGCAAGTGCAGTCGGCGTTGGAGCCATTTACGCTCCTCCGCGATGGGCGCAACGTCGTGATGCTCGGCTCCTACGCCAGTGCGGAATTGGATAAGAACTCGCGCCTGGGAGTGATCGCAATCCAGGATGAATCGGCAGCGCTGGCATCGGTGAGCGATATGCGCCGCCAGACGCTCTGGATCAGTATGGTTGCCGGCGTACTGACGGTCTTGTGCGGCTTCTTCTTTGCGAGGAAACTGACTCAGCCGGTTCAGGAGTTGGCCGTAGGAGCCCATCGCATTGCTTCCGGAGATTTTTCGCAACGTATCAACGTTCGGAGTCGAACTGAACTGGGTCATCTGGGCGACTCTTTCAATCTGATGACCGATCAGCTTGAGAGTTATATCAAAGATTTGCAGCGGTCTGCTGCTGAGAATCGGGAGCTGTTTCTTGGCACGGTGAAAGGATTGGCGGCGGCGATCGATGGTAAGGATCCGTATACCCGCGGACACTCCGAACGAGTGTC
>JANLYH010000138.1:0-25114 GCA_031365545.1 Pyrinomonadaceae bacterium
GAGGCGGGCGGGACGCCCGCGGTCCCAGTAAAGAGGTTGACTCATGACTCCCAAGTGAGTGCTTCCTTGATTTTGATTACGGCCATCGCTGTGGCAAGATCACCCGACCGCTTTTCCAGATGGAAACAAACACACAAAAGCTGATCCACTCCTTTGGCGCGCTTGCCGATCTGGGCCAGGAGATCGCCGACAGCGGCGACTTCATGGAGATGGTGCGCACGTCGCTACACTTACTGCTGGGCACGTTGGCAATCAGACGTGGTGCCGTGTTGGAGTGTCCGGAACATCTGGAGACTACAAACTGCCTGGCGACCCGGGGAATGAGTCCGGAGTATGGGGTCGAGTTTGTCATTACTGAGGAAACTAAAGACGCGCTCGTGAATTCGACCGGCAGTAATTCTGCAGCGGAGGCCGCGGGCGAAACTCAGTCTGACCAGCAGCTCTACCTTAACTCTGCCCTCGAAGCTTTCCGCACTGAAGAGATCGAACTCATCGTTCCCATGGTTGTGCGCGGAAAGCTCACCGGTCTGGTGTCGCTTGGGGGCAAGGCCAGTGGTGAGCCGTTTGCAGCCGACGATCTCGAGGTGATCCAGGCAATGGTCAGGCACATTGGTGTCGGTATTCACACTCACCGCTTGCTGGCGGAAGTGAAGCAACAGGCCGAAGAGAACAGGCGACTCTATTTTGATCTGCGCACCATTTATCGCGACACCGTGCGGGCCTTCGCAGCGGCCATCGACATCAAAGACAAATACACTCAAGGACATTCCGAACGCGTCGGCAAGTATAGCGAGATCATCGCGCGCGAGCTGGGTTGGGGCGAAGAAGAAGTGGAAGGAATGGCAATCGCCGGTTACTTGCACGACGTCGGCAAACTGGTTGTGGAGCGAGACATCATCAACGCACCCTACAAAATTGATGCTAAACAGTCGAGCGAACTAAACCGTCATCCCGCCGCCGGCTTTGATATTCTTTCACCCATTCATCATCCCTTCGCCGACATCCCCTTGATGGCAAGGTATCATCACGAGCGTTTAGACGGCCGCGGCTATCCCGACGGACTGACCGACGATCAGATTCCGGTGGGAGCGAAGATTGTAAGTCTGGCGGATTCGTTTGACGCGATGACAACCGATAGACCCTACAAGACCCGCCGCACCTTCGCTGAAGTGATTGTTGACCTGCGTCACAACACTGGGACGCAGTTTGCTTCGGCTGTAGTAGCTGCATTTTGTCGGGCGCTGTTAAAAGAACTGAATGGTGAGACCAAAGAACGCAAGTTTCTGAAGATACTCGGCAAAAACTACCTCGACGCTGAACGCGACATTCCTCTTCTCCTCCAACTACTCTCCGAACTGGATTCGAATAATCACGCCGCCGCCGGCAGCGCGTGATTAGGATATTCAAACAATTACCGGCAGTTAGTCGTGATTTGCAGGGAGCTGCTACAGACGAGTAGTGTTTAAGGCCCCGGCGAGACAAACGACTGCGCTGTGTTAGCAGTGTTCTAAGAGAGGATGATACGTATGTTGAATGTTCGTCAATTGTTTACGAAGTTGGGTTTTGGTTTAGTCGTCTTGACGGCTTTTGTGTTGTTCATTCCGGCGACGGCTTTTAGCCAGGCGGAAAAGCTCGGTATCGTGAGCTACACGCCGCTTAAAGACTGGACGAAAACAGCGAAGCCAAACATCGTCGCATTCACAGACTATAATCAAGCCACCGGCGACTTTTGCATTATTACGCTCTATGGCGCGACGCCCGGTACCGGCAATCCGGAAAAGGATTTTAAGAGGGAATGGAATAACCTGGTCGTCGAGCCTTTCAAGGCGGACGCAAACCCCTCGACCGAAACCGAAGCGGAAGACGGTTGGACGGCTGTAGCGGGCGGGACGGCCATCCAATTTCAAGGCACTCAAGCGGCCGCATTTTTGACCGTCATCAGTGGCGGCGGAAAAGCCATCAGCATTCTCAGCGTTTTCAACAAAGCCTCCTACGCGGCGCAGGTAGCTGCTTTTACTAGCAAAATAGATCCAGGAAAAGCGGTTGCAGAGATTCCGCTTCAGCGTGAAGAATCGTCAGCCGAGAACACCTCGTCCGACATTACCGAAATGCACGCCGCTTCACTAGTCAAGGAATTTGAAAACAATGAGATCCGCGCCAATCAGACGTACATCGGGAAACGCGTACGAATCCATGGAATCATCAACACGATTGAGATCGCCAGAGACGGGCAGGTCGTTTTGACATACAAGTCTTCGATCACGACCCGCAATAACGCCCGCTGTTATTTCAGCAAAGCCGGAAGTTCACGTGTCGCCTTACTAACTGCGAATGAGGAAGGCACGGTCGAAGGAACCGTCAAAGGACTGGGCGATGGATTTGAAGGTGCAAAAGCATTTCTGGTACTGAAAGACTGCATCGTTCCTTAAATGCGAGGCCGCTGATGCGAGACACCGAAAGCAGCACTTCTCGGCGCCGAGGGTTAGCTACCGAGGTTAGAGTGTTGCTTGTTTACTACGGCTGAATCCGGATTATGAAATTGCAGATAGCGATCTTCTGATCGGGACGAACTTCGGATCGTTCCTCGCGAATAAGTTCGCGTCCCGCAACCAGCGTGGGGTTGCGGCCTTTGGGAACCAGCCAGTAATGACCGTCGTTGTCGCGCGTGAGGACGGCGTGGACCCGGCTTATCTCCGGGTCACCTTTCAACGGCAGATCAACTGTGATCGAACGCGAGCCGCGGCCAATCGTAATTTCTGAATTGGAGATCGGCACCACAGCTTCACGCACGCCGTCCTTCCAAATCTCAACCGAATAGAGGGTCTTGATGCGGGGGCGCACAACGGTCTGTTCGCCCGACTCGCTTGGTCCCTCTGTGTCAGCATCTGTGTCGGGCTGGCTGCCGTCGGCGCGCTCCCGGATAGTGTCGTTAAAATTAACCTGACCGGCTGGAGCCGGCGCGGAGGTCCCCACCCGCGCGTTTACCATCGTATGACCGCTCTCGGTTTCGTCCCAAACCGCCTGAACGCGAAACTGCCCTTTCTCCAGAGTGCCGTCGACGCGCAATTCCACCGCAAACGATTTCGCCGCCAATTGATTCGAGCCGCTCAACTCGCGAGCGCGTTCGGAGAGGACGTGAAACAACCCCTGCTCGAGGCCACGGCGCTTATCGCCCTGCCAGTCTTTGTCATCTTCGGCGCTCAAGTAGACGATGTATTCGCGGGGGATGTAGGTCAGACCGCCGGGCGGCGTGAACATCTCGCGCTGCATCACCGCTTCAACTTCGCGCGCGATCTTCACCAGAAATTCTTCCCAGATGCGGCGTGGTTTGGAGTGTTCGTCAGCAGATTCCAGCAGGTCTTCACCCTGCTCACCGTCGATCCATTTTCTTATTGATTCAAGCAGGCCCATAAGTAGTTAATAGTGAATCGTAAATCGTGAATTGTTTAATCTGTTCGACGCGTAACATCGTTATGAGTCTAACCAAGCGTTGTCATTCAAACTTCACAAACTTCTTGTTTATCCAGCCGCGGTCAGAAGTAAAGGGATTAGTCTTGGCGCGTCCATGTTGCAACACCTGAACCTCATACCAATTATCGCCGGTGGCTAAAATCTTGATCCGCGAGCCGGCTTCCGCCAGTCCGATCGGCGCATTAGCCAGACTCGCATCAGACCGCAGGTTGACATCCGTTGTTGTAACACCTTCGCGGCCAATTACAAAAAGGTCCGACAGGAGGGGCAGGCCG
Organism: Pyrinomonadaceae bacterium; assembly: GCA_031365545.1. Lineage (GTDB taxonomy): Bacteria > Acidobacteriota > Blastocatellia > Pyrinomonadales > Pyrinomonadaceae > PSRF01. The sequence continues at coordinate 3,747 of JANLYH010000138.1, forward strand.
ACAAAGGGATTCCAATGGGAAGTTACATACTTGTGCGTTGCCAGCAACATTACTGAAAACGCGAGAATCAAAACTGCAGCGACCAGGTAGGGCCGGGCCCGAGTTGGACCAACGGGCCGCCGTTTACCAGATTTCGCAGCCGCACTTTTACCGTTTCGCTGTTGGTCCGGTAATCCAGCGATCCTGTCCTTCGCTGACTGGCCCGGCACTGCAAGTTCGTTGCGCGGAGCCGAGCCGGCCTTTGCATACATCGCGCTTACCGGCACAACAATCTTTGGACGTCGCGAGGCTCCGGGATCCGCGTAAGGCGTTTTCCCGCCGGTTTGTCCCGACGGTGCGGACGCCGGCGCATTTACTGCCTCAAAGCGGGCTTGGGGCGGTGCTTCGGCAAAGTCTTCCGGCTCAACATTCAAGTCCAGACTTGGCCGGCGCAGTAACTCAGCTGAGGTTCCAACCACGGCACCCGGCAGTGTCTTCGTTGGCGGCATCGCGGCATCGCCCAGGTCATCCCAAAACTCCTGCACAGTTTGGTAGCGATCAGCGGGACGGCTCTGCGTGGCCTTTTCTAAAACTCGCAGCAGCGGCCCTGACCAGTAGTGGCCGGCGGCGGCGGGCATTGCGCTTATCGAGTGTTGCGCGAAACGCCGTGGTGATTCACCGGCGAGCAGCGCGTAAGTAGTTTTAGCGAGGGAATAAATGTCGGCCGCCGGTGTCAGGTGTTCACCCCCTGCAGCTATCGCTTCCCAATCAAGCGAGCCTGTCTGCACCAGCGGATTATGTTCCGGGGCTGCATAGATGTTAGTGCCAACGCGCGTGATCGCACCTTCGTTAGCGGCCAAACGCGCCACGCCGAAGTCAGCAATTTTTACAACTTGCCGATCCGCCGTCAGCAGCAGATTCTGCGGCTTGATGTCGCGGTGAATTACGCCGCCAGCATGAGCATGCGCCAGCCCGGAGCATACTTGCTCGAGATAAAAAAGCGCCTTCTGAATTGGCAGCGGCCGGCTGCGTGAAAGCGCGGCCATGTCGCCGCCCGAAAGATACTCAAGCACGATGTAATGAAAGGTAGTGCCCGCGAGGTCGATGGCAGTGCCATGGCCCAGGCGGCTAATGATATTTGGATGACGGACTCGATCGAGGGCTACAGCTTCATTTTGAAAATTTGCAATCAGCGTATGTTCCAGGGCTTCATCGGGCGCATCTTGCAGGAACATGTTGAGGGCTTTGATGACGACTGTTTCCGGAGCCTCGTCGGCAGCAGCGTTGTCGTGTGCTACGTAGATCTCGGCGTAGCTGCCGCGTCCGAGACATTCGATAATGTCGTAGCGACCGTCGAGCCGGCTCTGTTGTAGCTTGAGTTCTGGCATCGAACAACTGAGGGATTAAGTTAGGGGGAAAGGGAAGGGGAACTCAACAGAGACCCGGACGGCGAGGGGGTTGGTCTTATCGTTTCGGCAAAGCGGACCTGGGCGGCGGGCCGGTCCTTATCTGAGTTTAAGGCAACTGCAGCCAGCCCCAGAGTTGCTTCCTTCTTGAGGGTAGCGTTTGCCTGTGGCGACGCAAGGTTAGCCTTGGCAATTGCCCCGTCAAATGCTTTGAGGGCTTCTTCGTTGCTTCCCGTCAGCAACGACGCACGGCCGTAGAGATAAAGAAACTCCGCATCGTTAGAGTCGAGTGGGCCTTTTATACCCTGCCGCGACAGTTCGCTCTTCAACTGAGTTGCCAACCAGGCGTTGGGATCGTTGTCAACTTCCCGCCGGCTTCTTTCAAACTTCAAGATCGGATCGTCACCTACCAGGGGGGCGGGCGAAGCTTCCGCGATCGCTGGGGCATTCTCCACGTAAGGTATAGGCCCTTTATATTTCCTGCCGGCATAGAAAGCGGCACCTACGACCGCCAGGAACAACACGAACATGAAGAACCGCGACATGGTTCTTTCAATGCCGCTTCGCACCGGCATCGAGGCCGGCACGGCGAGCCGACTCTCAATCGCGCTGACATGTTGCGTTTCCTCTCTGGCTACCGGCGCGACCGCCGCTGCTGCCGGAGAAGTTAGACCTGAGGCCGTTATAATATTCTCTACCGGCGCCGGATTGACGTCGAGTGTCTCTTCCAAGACTGCGTTAGGTACAAGCGTGTTGTCCGGCGAAATCGTCTTGTCCAAATCGTCAACCCTGTCTTTAGCGGACAGCTTAGAACCAACGCGAACAACAACGGCAGTAAGATTGTCTTCGGCGCCGCGTTCGTAACAGATCCGCTTGAATTCCTCGCAGAGCGTCGGCATGTCGTCGTTGGCTATCAACAAATGCCGTAATTCATAATCGGGAATGTGCCGGGTGATGCCATCGGTGCATAAAAGGAACTCGGTGCCGTCGTCAACTTCGATTACTTTCAGGTCAACTTCAACATCCGGTTCGGCGCCGAGGGCGCGACTAATCACATTCTTGCTGGGATGATTCGCCGCCTGTTCTGGGGTCATTCGTCCCGCGCGCACTTCTTCCTCTACAACTGAATGATCGGCTGTTTCGCGGATCAACTGGCCGGCAGGTGTCAGACGATACAAACGCGAGTCGCCAACGTGTCCGATGGTGGCGATGTTTCCCTGAATTTGCAGAGCAACGATGGTGGTCGCCATCATGGAGAACCTGGCGTGCTCCTGCGCCATCTGGTGGATGGAAGCGTTGGCTCGCTGAATCGCGAGTTCCATCAAGTCTTCGACGTCGGCATTCTCCAGGCGATGACGAAAGGCCTCATCGAGCACTTCAATCGCCGTTTGCGAAGCCACCTCTCCGGCTTCCGCGCCGCCAACGCCGTCAGCGACGGAAAATATGCCGCGTTGACCGTCGGCTAAAAAAGAGTCTTCGTTAAGAGGCCGCTTTTCGCTGAGACCACGATCCGTGACGGCAGCGGAGTGCAGCGGCGAGTTGCCGGGCTGTGTGTCTGCAAGTTGATTATCGGGCTCGCTCATTCAACCGCCTCCAGTCTTAATGACGAGCGCGGCTGTTTGCCGGGACCCTTGGCCAGCATTGAGTCGCGCGCGTTGCGATGGGAAAAGGCCATCAGCATTCCTAACATGGCAAAGCTGGTGATCAGGCTAAACCCGCCATGACTCACAAACGGCAATGTAATTCCGGTCATCGGTAAGGCCCGCACAATCCCGCCGATGTTGACCAGTGCCTGAAACCCGATAAAGGCGGTCAGGCCAGCAGCGCAAAGTTTGGTAAACATATCACGCGCATCGAGGGAAGTACGAACTCCGGCAATCACGAAAATAATTATTGCCAGAATCACTATGGCGCCGCCCACGAGACCTTCCTCTTCGGCAAGGGCGGCGTAGACGTAATCCGAGTCAGCGATGGGAATGACCTCCGGATAACCGAGGCCCAAACCTCGCCCTGTGTTCTTGCCGGAGGAAATACCAAAGATAGCCTGAGCGGGTTGAAACGCCAGTTTATCAAACCAAATGTCCGTATTGACAATCTTTTGCATTGCCGGGCTTTGTTCGGCAAGTTCTTTCAGTTGCGGGTCTTTATTAACCGCCTCATCAAAATCCTTTTTCCACCAGGCGACTTCCGGTGATGGCGGATCAAACCCATCGAGCCACAGGTGAAAGCGCTGTTGGATACGCGCGGGCAACATGCTCTGAATTGGCTTCGCAACAGTCGGCAGCAACGGAACTTTTTCCTGCACGTCTCGTGGTAAGGCCCCGACCACAAGTATGCTGATGACCAGCAACACGGATCCTACAAACAACAAGAGCTGCGGCCAACGCCTGACGGCAACCAGATAGAGCGTGGTATAGGCGCCGCTAAAAATCAACATCTGCCCGAAGTCTTTCAACGCGAAGAATGGAACAAACGGCAACATGGCCATCGCCAGCAGCGGCAGGATGTCGCGCGCCCGGGGAATGCCCCAATAAGTCTCAGCGAGGTCCTTGTAGCGTGCCGTTAGAATGCCGGCGAAGCCGAGTAGAAAAGGAATCTTGGAAGGCTCCCAGGGCGTCATATTACCCAACGCTTTTCCCGCGCTCGACGTTACCACTGCTGCTGCGAGCGGCACTAGCGTTAATAGCACTACGATGAAACTATTTCGTTGCACCCAAAGCAGAGTGGCATCGCGCACGCAGAAAATATAAGCCAGACCAAAAGCTATGATTGAAAAAATCGGAATCCAGGTGTAGCTGGAAGTAAGTGCATTCCCAAGAGAGTAGGTGGAAGGCCGCCGAGGCAGTTGGTTGACGTCGATGGCCTGGGCTGGAGTTGGCGGCAGCCCCATCATCTGTTTCTTGGCCGGGGTGTAGTTTTCGATGATGTAGCGAGTTCGCAGGGCCTCCATCTTGTCGGCGCGCGCCTCTGACTTGTTGCGGGCGTTGTATTCCGGGTCACTATAAAGCCGGTACTGAAGCAGCATGCCGACAGAGAAGAGCAATACGGCTGAGGTAAAGAGAATCCAGTTTCCACGATACCTCAACCAGCGCGACAAAAGCAGGACCACCATAAGAAGTGGGACAAAGATCAGGAGATCGCGGACCGCGCCGATAATGGACGTCTCATATCCGCGCAGTAAGGCCGCGCGATGAATGCCCCAGTAGCCTACGATCTCGAAAGCGAGAAGCAGCAGAATTATCAGCAGATGTGACGAAGCGCGATTCTTCATGCGTTAGCAAACAGTTATCGGCAAACAGCAACCGATTTAGAGCCCGGCAGCTTAGCGATGTCGCGGGCGTTGATTTCCTGGTTGATTTCCTGGCGCCTGGTTACTTACATTCTTGAAGTAGCCCAGGTCCCTCGCTTTTAACACCAACGCGGCAGCGATCGGCGCCGCCGACTTCGAACCGTAACCACCACCTTCCACAATTACGGCAATCGCCAGTTGCGGCCGCTCGAGTGGGGCGATGCACAGAAACCAGGCGTCGATTCGCGGGTGCTCTTCATCCATGATCGTTTCTTCGTATTCGCGAATGATATTGCCGCGGCTGTCTTTCTCGACCCGATGCCGCGTTTTAGGTGCGCCGGTCTTTGCATCGTAGACCGGTTCAGTTTTCTGCGCCGTTCCAGTCTTGCCACCAGTATTAATGCCCAGGGCTTTGACTGGAGCAAACACGCCGCGAGCAGTTCCGCGTGGTCCAGCCGTGACGAGACCCATGATGCCGCGCATGGTAGCCGCCACTTGCGGCGTCATCACCTGCTTAAACATTTCCGGCGCCCGATCGAATTCGATCTTCGGCTTCATTAGTTTCCCGTCCATGTTTGCGATGGCGGCGGCAGCCAGCGCCATTTGAAAAGGGGTCATCTGTCCCGCATAGCCTTGCCCGTAACCGATCAACGCCAGGTCATATCTGGTAACCTGCTTGCCCGTAACGATCGTCGCCTCTCTGGGTGCGAGCGCACGCTTGACCGCATCGCTGCTGGCGTTCCAAATCTCCGGCTGCTTGCGGCCCCGCAAGGCTTCAACAGGCGTGTCGTAGGTTCCAATTCCCAACAGTTGAGCTGCATGTTTTAAACGCTCAGCGCCGAGCTTCACGCCCATCTGGGCAAAATATTGGTTGCAAGAAACTTCATACGCCGTGTCGATTCCGATCCGGCCATGGACTTCGCCGGCGCCGCCATCGTCGAGGATTACATTGGCACCCGGCGCGGCGTAATAACCGCCACTGCTGCAGGTAAACTCAGTGTCCTGCTCACCCGCGAGGAATGCCGCAGTCATAGTTACGGTTTTGAAGGTCGAACCGGGAATGTAGTAAGCGCCCAACGCCCGACTCACCAACGGACGGTCACGCTGATTTGCTTCCAGCTTGATCCACGTTTTCTCGTCATCGACTTCCTTGAGGCTATAGGAAGGCTCGCTATAGAGAGCCAACACTTCACCCGTTTGCGGATTCAGCACAACTACCGCGCCATGTTTTCCTTTTAACTGATCCACCGCAGCCTGTTGCAGGTCGCGGTCAATCGTCAGCCGCACATCTTTATTGCCAGTGAATTCGACCGTCTTTCCCTTTACCACCTCCAGTGCCTCGGGCAAGGCGCCGCTCTGCACGCCAAAAAGCGCGCGCTCAAGTCCGGGATCGCCAAGATCCGAGCCAAAGAGTTGGGCCATCGCCTTATCCATCGGGTACTCGCGATAGATGTTGCCGCTGGAATCGCGACGGTAAAGTGCCAGAGCATTTTCGAGTTTGCCGCTGCGGTCGAGCAACCAGCCGCGCAAGGTCGATTCTGACAGGCGACGATTGCGCAAGTCCTTGTAGCTTAGTTCTTCAAACTTTGCGTTGGTCTCAGGCGCGTAATGCGTCCAGTAAATGTGAAAACCGAAGACTGAAACTGACAACAGAATAAATATCCAGCGGAGTGCGCGCAGGCCGCGATTCGTCGAGGTTGAACCAAGCTTGCGCCTGACTTCAGGGGGTAAGTCTTCAGGAACCGCAGCCGCCACCGAAACTCCGCGGCGGCGATTTAGAAACAGCGAAACTAACAAGAACAGCACTACCAGAAGCAGTCCGCCAAGGTAGATTAGTGTAAGCAGGGCGGGAACCCGTTCAGGGGCCTGAACGGCAATTTGTGCGGGCGTGGGTGATTGAAGCAGCAGCAGCAACGACATGATCACAATTGGTCCAAACTACATTATTCAGTCTTTCGAAAGCGCACTTCAACTTCGCCAAACCCAACTACATCGCCGGCTTCGATCTGACGTGCTTCGCCGTAAGCGATGCGTCTGCCGTTTATGAACGTGCCATTTGTCGACCCCGTGTCGGCCACCAGGAGCGTGCCTTGTTCATTCATTGTCAGGGCCGCGTGAATTTTGGAAACACTTGAATCATTCAGCGAGAGTTCGTTGTCTGAAACTCGTCCTACGCTCAACCGTCGGCCTCCCGGTATCAAGGCCAATGGCGTCTCATGGGCACTATCGCGAATCGTGACTCGCGCCATCAGGTTAACCGGTGGCGTTTTCTCAACAACGCCGTGGCCAGGGAGGTCCGATTTTGCGGCGTGCTTTGCGGCATCTGCCTCTCGCAGTTCAGCCTCAAACTCACCAAACGTCGGATCGACGGAAATGCCGGTAGTAAAAATGTCGACTTCGGTTTCAATCATCATCGTCGCCATGGTGCGATAGCGATGATCGTTTACGTAATCGATCGCGGCTGCGAGCACTTCATGCTCGAGCTCCTTAATAATTTCCGGCGGCGCTTCTGAATGCGTACCCCATTCCACCTTAAGTTTGAGGTGATGCGGGGCGATGCGGCCTTTTCGTCCTTCGTCGCGGACTCGCTCATCAATGAGCTTCTTCATCCGTTCGATTAACTGCGAAGTAGTCAGCCCGCCCTTGGGTTCGACCGTGCGCCCAAACTTACGGTCCACCACATCACCCACGCTCTCGAGAGCGCGTCGCAATAGTCGCTCGGGCAGCGCTTCCTCGCGCTTCTTCCTGGTCGGCGGTTTTTGCTCCTCAGTCATGTAACCTTATTACGTCAGCGACTGCTTCAGGGTTCGTTTGTAACGCAAACTGCTAGTTTGCGATCGGCATTTCTGACGCCCGCGCGCAAACTAACAGCTTGCGTTACCTTTGCAAAAAAACGCAGTCCTTCCTGACTGCGCGTTGAATACAACTTAGTAACTTGGAACGATGGTATTCTAACTGAAAGCGTTTCTTGTTAGTAGGCCAAATCTTGTTTGGCCCGGCAATCCAAAAGGAATGGGCCGGGAATCTGACTACGAAAGGCCGGCAGCCGCCGGACGGGCGTGCCGGTTAGAGAAACTTTGACCCTTCGGTGAACGTGGTTACAACGGACATAAACTCGGCCGCGCGGAGCGCTTACAACGCAGCGCGAATAAGGAGAAGCAATGACGAGAGTCAGGCCAATGCTCATGGTGCTGGCGCCGCTGGTACTCGGAGTGATACTCGGTGGCTACCTGTTTTCCGACTCACGACCGCGCTCATTCCTCGCGTTGAACAAATGTGACGGAACTTGTTTCAACCCTAATGAGTTGTTGGGTCTTGCAGCTTCGGTGGGATTGCAAAAGTTTAGCGGGTTGGCGCCGTCGGTCGTGAAGGAAACTGACAAAACAATCGTCATTGAAAGTCCGACTCCGCAGGCGCGCATTCACTACCTCGTCATCCCCAAAAAGGACATGAAGAACATCGCAGACTTGTCAGACGCAGATAGCGTCTACCTGATTGATGCTTATAAAGTGGCGGGGGAATTGATCCGGGAGAAGAATCTCACGAACTACCGGTTCACAACGAACGGTCCCGGCTATCAAACGGTCACATATCTACACTTTCACTTAACCGCTAACTGATTTCTCTTCGCTGCCGCGCCGCGTCGTAGAGCAAAATACCTGTAGCCACGGCAACGTTTAGACTTTCCGCTGGTTCCTGCATCGGAATCCGCACCGCTGTGTCCGCCTCATTGATTTCCGATTGGGAAAGTCCGTTAGATTCCGGACCGAGCACTAACGCTGAAGGTTTTGCCAAATCAATTTCCTCATAGGTGCTGGTGGCGTGAACGTCAGCACAAACACTCTGAATGTTATGAGTGGTACACCACGAAATTGCCTCGGAATAACCGGGACCAAACCAGACTGGTAATCGAAATGTTGAGCCCATCGCCCCACGCAATGCTTTCGGTGAAAACGGATCGGCTGTGTTTTGCGTGGCAATGGCCCCGGTGGCGCCTGCCGCCTCGGCTGTTCGCAAGATGGCGCCCACGTTTACCGGATTATTAAGCCGGTGCATGATCACCACCAGCGCATCTTTTTGAAAAGCGGCAAAATGTTCCTCGCTTGTTTCTGGCCTTCCGGCGAGCAGGATGATGCCCTGGGGCGTTTTGGTGTAGGAAACCGACTCCAGTAGTTTCTCGCTGACTATCGCGGCGCGTGCTGAGTTGGTTGCGAGTTGTCTTAGCAGCGGCGCGGCTTTCTCCTTCGCTGCCAGTTCCTCAGAAACTATCACCGCTTCCAGGGTCAAATGGGAGCGCAGCGCCTCATCACACAAACGCAGCCCTTCAACAAAAACTAGCTCCGCGGCCCTGCCATCGCGCACCGAACGCGCGAGCCGGAGCAGCGAATTATCGCGGCTGAGAATGGTTTCTGCTTTCATGAGTTCGTGCTCATCGAGGACAAGTCTACTTCCGCCCAAATTGGCCAGTGATCGGAAACGCCTAATGGCCGAGCGACTCCCCACTTCGAAATCTTGACGTTGCGGCAAAAGATCCAGTCAGCGTGCAAACGAATGCCCATACCACGCCACGTCGGCGTGCCTGAAGTAAACGGCGTCGAGTAACCTCGCGACTCAAACAAGTTTCGGGTTTCGGCAACCTTCTGCTTCGAGAGCGTATTGAAGTCTCCGAGGATCAATATCGGTCCGCGATGCCGGTCAGCCTCAACCACCAGAACTTCCAGTTGTTCAAGCTGGCCACCCACCGCAGCGTGCGGGTCAACGTGGGCATTGATGATGCGAAGTTTCTGGTTGCCGATTGAAACGGTTGCTGCCAGAGCCAGTCGCGGGCGCCAGGCGCATTCGCGCCAAGGCAAATCGATCCGCGTGAGATCGCTGACTGGCAAGTGACTCAGGAGGGCAACACCCGTATCACCGGTGTCGTGAAGTTCGATCGGCTCCTCGAAATCAAGCCACCACTGGCGCACCATTGGTTTAATACCGCGCGGGATTCCGGCCGGCGCGTGCACCCAATCCATTTGCAATGAGTCAGCTAGTTCTTTGGCGACGTGATGTCCGCCGGTCCGCTTCGTTAGCTTGTCGGCTTCCTGCAGGGCCAGCACGTCAACACGCGGTAGCAGCCTGCCCTCGTCAAATGCGCGTGCGGCAACTTGAATATTTTTCCCAACCTGCGCTTCGCGCCGTTTGTGTCCACGCAATTTGAGCTTGCGCAGTAGTCCGCCTGAGATCAGGCGAGGCCCGACAGCGTAACGAATGTTGTATGATGCAACGACGATTGTTGACCGGTTTTCTACAGAAAGAGCTTTGTCCCCCGGTCGCGCGGAGCCTATTTCAAGCTTCTCGGATTCTTTGAGTGGGGGAATAGCGGTCGCCATTGGCGGTAGTGTCGTAGTTCTGCCTTGAGAACGCAAATATGAGTCGAACTATTCTGGCTGCGGTTGATGACATGTTCTTCGCCGCGAAGATCCGCGCCACGGCGGAAGCGCTGGGCGTGACGCTTAAGTTCCACCGGCGGCTCGAAGGCCTGGTCGAAGCGGCGGCCGGGCAAGCACCGGACTTGATCATCGTCGATCTGCACAACGAAAAGCTCGACCCGATGGAACTAGCGCGTGTACTCAAAGCCAACGAAGCTACGAAGGCGATTCCGTTGTTAGGATTCTTCTCACATGTGCAGACCGATCTGCAGCGGGCGGCAGTCGAGGTAGGGTATGACCAGGTCATGCCCCGATCGGTTTTCTCCAGAGACTTAGGAAAGATTCTTAACCCGAAACAGTAGCCGGGAGGCAGGAGCAGCCAGAAAAAACCAAAGGCAGCGAGTTGATGTCGCTGCCTAATTTTTATATTCACACTTTCGCGGAGGGTCGCCTGCTCCTGCCTCCTGCCCCTGCATCCAGTCTTAACTCACCGGTGCGGGGGCAATCACTTCATGAATCGCGCGCACTTCACTGACCAGCTGTTCATACTGCGCGATGGTCAACGCCTGAGCGCCATCACAAAGCGCGTGGTCTGGTTGATCGTGGACCTCGATAATCAAGCCATCGGCGCCAACGGCCACACCCGCTCGCGCGAGCGGCGTCACCATGTAGTTCTTGCCAGTCCCATGCGAAGGATCCACGATGACCGGCAGATGAGAAATGCGCCGGACCGCCGGCACTGCTGAAAGATCTAAAGTGTTTCGGGTGTGCTGCGCGAATGTACGAATGCCGCGTTCGCACATGATGACCTGATAGTTTCCCTCCGACATAATGTACTCGGCGGCCAGCAACCATTCGTCCAGCGTCGCCGACAAACCGCGCTTCAAGAGCACCGGCAAACGTGATTTGCCCACGCGCCGCAAAAGCGTGAAGTTTTGCATGCTGCGCGCCCCAACCTGAATTACGTCGGCATAACGCTCGACGAGGTCAACACCGGCTTCGTCCAGGGCTTCGGTGACTATTTTCAATCCGTAAGTCTCGCGTATCTCCTCGAGTATCTTCAAGCCATCTTCGCCGAGACCTTGAAATGCATAGGGAGACGTTCGGGGCTTGAAGGCCCCGCCACGGAAAAACCGGGCGCCACTGCGGCGTACAGCATCGGCAACGAGAAAGGCCTGCTCGCGACTCTCAATAGCGCAGGGACCGGCGATTATTGCGAGTTCCTCGCCACCAATCGTCGCATCACCGACTTGCACAACGGTTTTGTCTGAACGAAGGTCGAGCGTCACTAGTTTGTAGGGCTTGCTGACGCGGACTGCTTCCGAGACACCGGGCAGATTTTCGAAGTGGGAAGGATCAACCGCCCCGGCGTTACCGGTGATGCCGATCGCCGTACGCGAAGCGCCAGGCATGGGATGCGCTCGCAGACCGAGATCCTCGATGACGCGAACAACAGCCTCAACCTGGCCGTCCGTCGCGCCTGCTTTCATTACAATTAACATGACACTCTCTTATACTCTCAGCTTTTGATAAAAGTCGAGTTTGCAGCAATCGATCCGGTTGAAGGCAGCTGCACCTACATTCTCTCCGGCACCGTAATTCCAAGCGTAGCGAGCGCTACAGTCAGACGTTGTCGCGCGATGTTCGCGACTGCAATCAAAACTGCTCGCCTCGTTTCATCTTCCTCAGCGATGATTCGATGACGATGATAGAAGAGGTTGAAGGCGCGCGCGAGCGTAAAGGCGTACTTCGCGAGATTCGCCGGCTCTGCCGATGCCGCACACTGCGCGATTACTTCGGCGATCCTTTCGGCGAGCATCACCAACGACCAGATCTCCGTTCCGGCCTCATCAGCAAATGTCTCAGAAATCTTTGTGGCAGAACCTGCGTCGTTAGTGGCGGTCATGATCAACGTTTCGGCTTTGGCTGGGGCGTCTGCTGCAAGCTTACGAAAGATCGAGTTAGCACGCACCGCCGCGTATTGACAGTAAGGACCAGTCTCGCCCTCAAACGACAGCGCCTCCGTAAAGTCGAATGCAATGACCGAGTTCCTTGTGAATTTCAACAGGAAATATCTGAGCGCGCCCACCGCGATTTGATGTGCTGTCGTCTCTTGCTCTTCAGTTGAGAGCTCAGGATGGCGTGTCGCCACTTCCCGCAGCGCATCAGCCTCAAGCCGGTCAATCAAGTCGTCGGCCTTCACGCCTAGACCCTTGCGTCCGCTCATCTCAATAAACGGACGCGCGCGATCTTCATCGCTCAATTCGATGCCAAGCTCCAGGCAGGCCGCGGGCGACAGGGCTACCATTTCGTAACCGAAATGAACACTCGCGTCTTCGCCAACTTCCGGAACAACTGCTACGACACCGCGCGCAACGATCTCCTGCGGATAGGCCTGTCTCGAATCAATAACGTTGTAAACCTTCACGCCGCCGCCGAAAGTTGGTCGCGGCACCTCAGGCAGCGTTTCCGCGTTTGGCTCGGTTGTAGTTACCCAAGCGACATGTCCATCGTCGTAGGAGCGGAATGGTTTGTAGTTAAAATCGAGACCGAGCCGCCCAAGTTTCCACAGTTGATAAGCGATGTCTTTGCCGGTGTAAGTTACCGTCCCGTTGGAACGTACGATGATCTTGTCAGACTCGTGTTCGTCTGTTCCCGTATAGGATGCAAACGGCATCACCCAACAGCCGGCGTGCTTGCCCTGACTTTCCAGCTTAATAACGCCCGCGTCCTTCATCAACGCAAACGCGCGATCCCAAAAGTGCAGATGCAGGATGTCGGACTCGCGCGCCAGCAGGTCGTAACGAATGCCGAGGCGCTCCATGGTATCGACAATGCACTCCACGTTTCGGGTAGCCACGTAATCAGCGAGTTTGGCAACCTCGTTGTTACCTTCTTCGAGGGCGTGCAGCACATCGGTTCTAAGTTTCAGTCGTTCAGGATTCGCGGTGCCGGCCGGCTCGCCGTCGCGATAGAAGAGTCCCACTCGCGTGTAGAGGTCCCAACAGTAGTAATCAAATGGACGCTCGGGGGGCAGGGAACTGTCGAGCGTCTTGATTTGGTCGAGGTTCATGTTTTCAATATGCATGAACCCGACTACGACATCCGCAACCTGCACGCCGGTGTTGTCGATGTAATTTTGAACTTCGACGCGCTCGCCGTCCGCCTGGAGAATCCTGACAAACGTGTCGCCGAGCACAGCATTCCGCACGTGTCCGATGTGGGCTGCTTTGTTGGGATTGATGCTGGTGTGCTCGACCATTTTCTTTGGTCGATCGGAGACGACGGACGAGTCCTCAGCCTGCGGTATTTCGACGGAGAACAGCACGAGCAGTCGCGCGCGATCGAAGAAAACATTCAGATATCCCGCGCCGGCGACTTCTACGCGCCCCACTTCTGCTACTTTCTCAAGCCTGGCTCGCAATTGTTCGGCAATTGCTCGCGGGTTGGTTTTCACACCGGTGCTTTGCTTAATAAGTTTGGCTAACTCAAAGGAAACGGGAAACGCCAAATCGCCCAACTCTGGCTTGGGTGGGACCTCCGCGCCGACTTGCTCGAGCTCAATACCAAACAGCTCAGCGGCAGCCGCGCGTACTTCCTGCTTCAATCGATCCTGTAGCTCTATCAGCTTCACTTTTGTGGACTCGTCCTAGCTTGTGTGCAATGCACGCATTCCGCAAAAAGGCAAAGTATAGCGTAGCTGTTAGGCTACGGCGAATCCGGCACAAAGACAGGCCTTCCTTGACACTCTTGGAGCGCGCTCTGTTACCATCCAGTTTCAATCTAAGATAGTGTGAAAAGTCAAAACTGACAGACAGCACGGTCTGTCCCACTCATGAAGACTCTTTATTTCGATTGCTTTGCCGGTGCCAGCGGCGACATGATTCTCGGAGCTTTGATCGCCGGGGGCGTTGAGCCGGACGCCTTCAAGCACCAGCTCTCACTGCTCAACGTCGAGGGTTATTCAGTTGATTTTGAGACGGTCGATCGGTCAGGCATCAGCGCCACCTACGCTCGGGTGCAAACTGCTGAGGAGCGTGCTCACCGTCATCTTTCCGGCATTCTCAAGATCATTTACGACTCAGGACTCTCTGACACTGTTAAAAACCGGGCGGCCAAAATATTCTCGCGATTGGCGGATGCTGAAGCGCGGGTGCATAACCAGCCCGTCGAGCGCATTCACTTTCACGAAGTAGGCGCCCTCGATGCGATTATCGACGTGGTTGGCGCCGCCATCGGTTTTGAGATGCTCGGAATTGAGCGCTTCGTGTCATCCCCGCTGCATGTCGGCAGCGGTACGGTCAACATGGATCACGGCCGCTTTCCGGTGCCGCCGCCAGCGGTCGCGGAGTTACTCAAAGGTGTCCCCTTCTATTCGACGGATGTAGTCGGCGAACTGGTCACGCCAACCGGGGCTGCCATTATCACAACAGTTTGCAATGAGTATGGCCCGATACCGCAGATGACGTTGCAACAAACGGGATACGGCGCGGGCACGCGGCAATATGAAAAGTTTCCCAACGCGTTGCGCATCCTAATTGGTGATGATCAAGCTACTACTAGCGGAGTTCCAGATGTAGAGCGTCTCTGGATGATTGAAACGAACATGGACGACATCTCACCGCAGATACTTGGTCACGTGATGGAGCGCGCCTTCGAACTCGGCGCCCTGGATTGCTACTTCACTTCGGTGCAGATGAAGAAGAATCGTCCGGGAGTTTTGCTGTCCATTCTCTGCCGCAGCGATCGGCGACCCGCCCTCAGCGAATTGCTTTTCTCTGAAACTACTACGCTCGGACTCCGCGCTTACGAGGTCGAGCGCAGGGCGTTGCAGCGCCGGATCGTTGCTGTAGAAACGCAGTATGGTCCCATCGATGTTAAAGTAGCCAGTCTCAATGGGCATATCGTCAAAGCGATGCCGGAATATGACCAATGCCGCGAGGCAGCGCGAAAGGCAGAAGTTCCGTTGCGCGCCGTAGAAGAGGCGGCCCGCAATGCATTTGCGGAGGTGGAGAGCGTTTAGCCCGAAGAGCTGGGTGAGTCCGCCTTCCCAAACTTAATACAATGGCCACTAAGTTTTCTAAAGGGAATTCCGACAACACAACCGCGGAGAACGAACTTCCTGCTGTTGATCTTGAGCGCATCGCCGAGGGTGTGCGCATGATCCTGGAAGGACTTGGCGAGAACCCCGAACGCCCAGGGCTCCTGGAAACACCTCGGCGCGTCGCGGAGATGTATGCGGAGTTGACCTCCGGCATGCGCGAAGATCCGAAGCAGCATGTGGTGCCTTTACCGGGCGACAAGCACGACGAGATGGTGATTGTTAAAGACATCAGCATTGCGTCGATGTGTGAACATCATCTGGCGCCATTCGTTGGCAAATGTCACATCGCGTACATCCCCAGAGACGGTCGAATTCTCGGCATCTCAAAATTGGCGCGACTCGCGGAAACGTTTTCTCGCCGCCTGCAATTACAGGAACGGCTGACAACCGATATTGCCAACACGCTTTTCGAAGGCCTCAGGCCAATCGGCGTGATGGTTGTGATCGAGGCGGCGCATACTTGTATGACGCTGCGAGGCGTGAGAAAAGCAGACGCCAAGACTGTGACGTCGGCAGTATTGGGCGGATTTCGCACCGACCCGCGGACCCGCGCTGAGGCAATGGCCTTGATTACCGGTCACTAATAAAAAGGAATCATGATGAAAGAGAAAACTGGTTTTCGTCTCGCAGTCATCTCAGTGTTGGTCTTTGCCATGAGCACAATAGGAATTGCACAACAGCGAAGCCGTAGCGGCCCAGCACTCAATGAAGACGCGATTCGCGCGCGCATCAAGTTTCTCTCCAGCGATCTGCTCGAGGGGCGAGGCACGGGTGCGCGCGGTGGCGAGATAGCCGCAAACTACATTGCGGCGCAAATGGAAGCTATGGGTCTGAAGGGCGCCGGTAAGGATGGCAGTTTTTTCCAACCCGTTTCGCTGGTCGGGGTAAAGGCAGATCCAGCCACCAAGTTAACCGTCTCCGGTCGCAACGGAAAAGAGAGTTTCAAATTCGCCGAGGAGTATGTTGCCTTCACGGGCGCGCAAACCGAAGTGGTAGATGTTGATGCCGACATGGTCTTCGTCGGCTATGGCATTAGCGCACCCGAACAGCGTTGGAATGATTACAAAGGCGGACCAGCTGACTATCGCGGCAAAATTCTGGTGATGCTGGTAAACGATCCACCAGCCACGAGCGGCGAACCGAATCTGTTTGGCGGAAAGACGCTGACGTATTACGGCCGCTGGACCTACAAATATGAAGAAGCAGCGCGACGCGGCGCCGCCGGCGTGATCCTGCTGCATACTGACCAGTCCGCCGCTTATCCCTGGAGTGTGGTGCGCACTTCGAATGGATCGTGGCGCTTTGATATTGCGCGGAACGCCGGCGACGAAACTCCGTTTCTGAAAATTCGCTCGTGGGTGACTGACGATGCTGCTCACCGAATCATGAAGCTGGCCGGGCAAGACCTCGACAACCTGAGGGCAAAGGCTGCCTCACGCGACTTTCAGCCACTGGCGCTTAATCTCAAAGGCAAGATCAATCTCAAGAGCGAACTGAAACGGGTTCAGGCGCCAAATGTTGTCGGCATACTGCCGGGCAGTGATCCGAAGCTCCGCGATGAATACGTAGTCTACTCAGCGCATTGGGACCACTTTGGCGTTGGGGCGCCAGACAAGAATGGCGATACCATTTATAACGGTGCACTCGATAACGCGACCGGAGTCGCCTCAGTTTTGGCGATTGCGGAAGCGCTTTCAAGTTTGCCGAAGGTTCAGCGTCCCAGGCGATCCAGTCTCTTTTTGTTTCCAACTGCAGAGGAGCAAGGCTTGATCGGGGCGGAGTGGTATTCAAGGCATCCGCTCGTGCCGCTCGAAAAAACTGCAGCGGATGTAAACCTTGACTCGATGAACGTCCTGGGCCGCACGCATGACTTCGTGCCCCTTGGGGCCGAACGCTCTTCTTTGATGTCAGTAGTTCAGGCTGTCGCGCATGAACGCGGTATGCGCGTATCGCCGGACGCGCGACCTGAACAGGGCTCTTTTTATCGTTCGGATCATTTTCCCTTTGCCAGAGTCGGGGTGCCTTCGATCAGCCTGAAGGAAGGTAGTGATTACGTAGGTCACACGAAGGAATGGGGCGAGGAGCAATTCAAGGCTTACAACACGGCCCACTATCACCAGCCGTCTGATGAATACCGGGACTCGTGGGATTTTCGCGGCCTGCTGCAGGAAACGGAAATAGCTATGGCAATTGGCCGGCGCATCGCCGACATGGACGCTATGCCGCGCTTTAATCCGACGGATGAGTTTGCCAAAAAGAAGTAAATCGTAACTCGTGAATCGTAAATGGATCTGCCAAAAACCCCGCTTTTCACCACCCTCCGCTTGAGGAAAAACATGCGTCCACACGAAAGGCTTGATGTTTGGAAGAAGGGGATTGATTTTGTTGTAGCGTTGTACAAGGTCACCGAGACGTTTCCCAAAGAGGAGAGATTCGGGTTAACTTCGCAGCTCCGGAGAGCCGCCGTTTCGGTTCCCGCTAATATCGCGGAGGGCGCCGGCCGTAAGTCATCCAAGGAGTTTGCGCATTTCTTATCCAACTCACAGGGATCGGCCAGCGAAGTAGAAACCGAACTCTTAATAGCAAACAGACTCGGTTACGTTGAGGAAAGCAGCTATCGGAAGTTGTGCTCCTCGCTTGACGAAATCGGTCGCATGCTAACGGGACTTTGTCATCACCTCGAGAGAAAAACCCGTTAACCGATTTACGATTTACGATTCACGATTTACTAATGACTTTCTACGTAACCACTCCCATCTACTACGCTAACAGTCTGCCGCATCTTGGTCATCTCTATACGATGATCGTGGCAGACACCGTCGCGCGTCACAAACGACAGCAGGGAATTGAAACATTTTTTCTGACCGGCACTGACGAACATGGAATAAACATCGAGCGCGCCGCCGAACGCGCCGGCCGCACCCCGCAGGAACAGGCGGATTACGTTGTCAGCTATTTCACGAAAATGACGGCCGAGTTTCGCCTCGACACCGCCCACGGCGGTTATGACATGTTTATGCGAACCAGCGCGCCATTTCATTACGAGGGTGTGAGCGAGCTCTGGCGACGCGCTGCCAAAGCCAAGACGCCGAAAGGTAACGAGGCAATCTACAAGGGCCACTACGAGGGTTGGTTTTGTGCGCCATGTGCTGCTTACAAGACAGAAGATGAATATGCCAAGCCCTCGGAGAATGGTGCTCCGCCGACTTGCCTGATTCACGAAACACCACTCGATCGCGTCTCGGAAGATAGTTATTTCTTTCGTCTCTCCGACTACGCCGACGACCTGCTTGAGCTTTACAAGTCGCGTCCAGACTTTGTGCAGCCTGAATCAAGAAAAAATGAAGTAACGAGTTTTGTAGGCGGCGGTTTGCAGGACCTGTCGGTGAGCCGCTTGCGGAAGTCAGTAAGCTGGGGCGTTCCTGTTCCCGGCGACCCCGAGCACACGATGTACGTTTGGTTTGACGCGCTGACGAATTACATCACCGCCATCGGTTTTGGTAACGAAGAGCGGGAACGCGTCGTAGGTTTTGAGAAATTTTGGCCGGCGCTGCATTTCGTCGGCAAAGATATTTTGCGATTTCACGCAGTCTATTGGCCGGCCTTTTTGATGGCGGCTGGCGTTGCACAACCACGCGGAGTTGTCGCCCACGGAATGTGGTTGGACCCGGTGGGCCGCAAAATGTCGAAGACGTTGGGCAATACGGTCGAACTCGATGTGCTCAACCGTCATTTTCCCGTCGATGCAATTCGCTACTTCTGTCTTCGCGAAATGGTTTTCGGCCAGGATGGTCGCTTCGGCTATGAAGCACTGATCGATCGCACCAACAGCGATCTCGCGAGCGGTCTGGGAAATCTTTCCAGCCGAACCTTAACCATGATCGCGCGCTACAACGAAGGGCGCGTTCCTTCCGGAGTTATTTCCGAGCCCAATTTGTTGCTGGCAAAACGCGCCGGAGTGGAAACTGAGGAATCGGCAATCTCCGCTTTTATCGAGCACGCGCGCGATCAGTTTCTGCAACACCTCGAAGTGTTCGCATTTAGTAAGGCATTGGAAACGGCCTGGTCGGTCGTAGCGCGAGTCGATAAAATGATCTCCGACGCAAAGCCGTGGGACCTTGCCAAAGACGACAACCAAAAACAAACCTTGAATGCGGTGCTTTATCGCGCGGCTGAAACTCTGCGCTGGTTGTGTGTATTGCTCTATCCTGTGATGCCAAGCGCAACGACCGAGATCTGGAGTCAACTTGGCCTCGCTGGTGCGGCCGGGACGAGTTTGGGTACGAGCGATCCAGCAAGACTTAGCTGGGGTGAACTTCCGGAAGGCACCAGCATTGGCGAAGTGAAACCGCTCTTTCCGAGAATAGACAAGGCAAAGACAATGAAAGAAATCAATGACGAAGTCCAAGATCGAACGTCGAAAGTTCAAAGTGCGGCCGATCCTGGGAGCGCGGGCATCTCGCCCGCCATGGATCCGCAGCCGCAACCCGCCGCCGCGCAACCGGCAGCCGAGGCTAACCTCACCTCAGGAGTTACCAGTCTCATTGAGATTACTGATTTCACTAAAATCGATCTGCGCGTAGGTGAAGTTCTTAGTGCCGAACGCATTCCCAAAGCTGACAAACTGTTGCTGCTTTCGGTGGACGTTGGTGAAGAGAAGCCGCGAACAATTCTGGCCGGCATCGCCGAATACTATAGCCCGGAGCAGTTGTTGGGGCGTAAGATTGCCGTAGTGGCTAACCTTAAACCCCGCAAGATGCGCGGTCATGAATCGCAAGGGATGCTGCTTGCTGCTTCTGTCGGTGAAGCGGGAAAGCCCGTGCTTGCTACTTTTACTGAAGACGTACCGAATGGCGCCCGCCTGAAATAGTGCGGCCCCGGCTATTACGTCCACACGCATTTAATGCTTGAAGTTGCCTCAGCCACCCGTGTACTCTGTGATCCAGGATCAAATTTTCTAATTATCAACTTGCCTGCTTTCTCCGATAGAACCCGATGAACCGGCACCCCGCTCGACGTGAATTATTAGGGCCTCACGTACACTAACGACAATGAAGGGCATTCAGGGCAACCTCTCAACAATGAGTGTTTCCGATCTGTTGCAGTTCCTGGCGACGAGCCGGAAGACTGGCAGGCTGAGGTTTGATCGCGCCCAAGTCATTAAGGAAATCTATCTCGAAAACGGGCTCATTATCGGCGCAAACTCAAACGATCCCAAAGAATATCTAGGGCAACTTCTGATTCATTACGGCAAGCTTGACGAAGACCAACTAAAGGCAGCATTGCAAATTCAGCGGCAGGCCGGCGGTCGCCTGGGCGAAATCCTGGTTTCCACTGGAGTCCTTTCGGACCAGGAGATTCTCCAGATGCTCCGTGTTCGAACGCTGGACATAATCTATGATTTATTCATTTGGGAGGATGCTCACTTCGAACTTTACGACAATGACAAACCGCCCGACTATTTCATTCGCATAGAAGTTCAAACTCCAAAAGTCATCATGGATGGAGTTTACCGGATCGATGAATGGCGCCGTTATCGAACGCTCATTCCCTCCGATCGCGCGTTATTGGAGTTGGCAGCTGGCTGGACCTCATCGCTTGACTCAAGCAAAGAAGTGCGTCAGATGCTCTACTTTGTTGAGAAGAAGATGTCCGTAGCTGAAATTAGCTACAACATGCACGCTGCTCCGTTTCACGTCTATGGACTGCTTTATGATTTGGTGAAGGAGGGAATTGCGCGCGTAGCCGGTGAGGCTCCCGAAAGCTTTCGCGCTCCGCAAGTTTCGTTGCCTTCCCAGGAGACCGTGCCAAACCTATTGAAAGCCGCGCGCAGCCAACTCAACCGGGGCGATGCGGAATCGGCTCTATCGACCATTCAAAACATTCTGGGCAAAGACCCCAAGAACGCGCAGGCGCGGAATCTGCTTTCGGCCGCGGAAGAGGCGCTAATCCAACAAATGTATGTCGCTCCCCTGTTGCCGGCGGCAGTGCCTAAGCTACTGATGTCTGAAGACGGTCTCACCAATCAGTCGCTGGCGCCGCAGGAAGCTTTTGTGCTGTCGCGAATCAACGGCGACTGGGACGTGAAGTCAATCCTCTCTATCTGCCCTTTTCGCGAGGTTGATAGCTTACAAATGATAAGGACGCTGCTCGACCGCGGCATCATAACTTTTTCGTAG
>JANLYH010000034.1:0-7069 GCA_031365545.1 Pyrinomonadaceae bacterium
GTCATCGCCGATCACGCTCGCGCAACTGCGTTCCTGATCACTGATGGCATCCTGCCGGGCAACGAAGGCCGCAACTACGTCCTCCGCAAAATCATGCGTCGCGCGATTTATCAGGGCCGGCACGCGCTTGGCTTCAAGGAGCAGTTTTTCTACAAAGTCACGGAGTTTGTCGTCGACCAAATGCGCGAGCCTTACCCGGAGTTGGGGGCGCAGCGCGAATTCATCGAGAAGATGATTAGGCTGGAAGAAGAACGCTTCGGCTCGACGATGACCGTCGGTTTGCAAAAGCTCGAGGAGCTTTTTGCGAAGATTCCAAGGGGTCAGACACCCGCGTACTCTGAGCTCGCCCGTTTGTACGATACGTTTGGCACGCCGCGAGATCTCATTCGCGTGGGGCTAGAAGAACGCGGCTTCTCCACTGCCGAAACAGAATTCAACGAATCGTTTGATGCCGCTTTGCAGGCCCTTCAACAAGCGGGCACCACCGAAAGAATCGAAGGTAAAGCCAAAGCAAATTCTGCGTACGCAGACGTCGCTGCACGCACTGGGCGATCTCAATTCAAAGGTTATGAGACAACGGGCGTCGATGAAGCTCAAGTTGTTGTTCTGTTCAAAGAGGACAGCCAAGTTCAAGAGGTAAGCGAAGGCGACCAGGCCGAGGTCGTCTTGAATTGCACGCCATTCTACGCCGAAAGCGGTGGACAAGTTGGCGATGTAGGCAAACTACACAACCCACCCGCTACCGCGGGTGATACTGACTTCATTGCATCGGTCGTCGACACGTACTCACCGGCGCAGGGATTGATCGTTCACAAGGTCAAAGTTGAAAAGGGAACCTTCAAGGTTGGCGATACGGTTGTCGCCGAAGTCGACGTTGAGAAGCGCGATGCGACGCGCCGCAATCACACAGCCACGCACCTGATGCATGCGGCGTTGCGCGAAGTCTTGGGAACGCACGTCAAACAAGCAGGCTCCGTAGTCGCCCCGAATTATTTGCGGTTCGACTTCTCCCACTATCAACCATTGACGCAAACCGAGATCGAAGAGATCGAGAACCTCGTCAACTATCACATCCTGCGCAACGAGCCGGTCGAGACCAACGAGATGGCCATTGAAGAAGCGATGCGCTCTGGTGCGATGGCTTTGTTTGGCGAGAAGTATGGCGAGAAGGTTCGCGTGCTCTCGATTAAGGGCGCCGATGACATTTTCTCGAAAGAGCTTTGCGGCGGCACGCATGTGCGCGCTACCGGCGATATCGGCGTATTCAAAATCACGAGCGACGAGTCGATCGCTTCCGGCGTCCGACGCATTCGCGCCGTAACCGGCACCGATGCTTTCGCACGCTTTCGCGAAGACGAACTCTTAATCGATCAGGTAGCCGCTGGCCTGAAAACTTCGCGCGCGGAGTTGTCGACCGTCATCGGCAAACTGCAAGACGAACTTAAGAAAGCACGCCGCGAAGCCGACGAACTGCGTATGAAGATTGCAACCGGCGCCGTGGGCGGATCGTCTGCCAACGGCGACGAAGCGCGTGAGGTTGCTGGCGTGAAGGTGCTGGCGCATGACGCCAGCGGACTCGATTCCGCCGGCATGCGGCAGCTTTCCGATACCTTACTCGCTCGCATCAAGTCGGGTGTGGTGGTGTTGGGCCGCAGTGGTGACGGGAAAGTCTCGCTCATCGTGCGCACCTCCGACGATCTAACAAGCAGAGTTCCCGCTGGCAAAGTTATCAAAGAGTTGGCACCGATTGTTGGTGGCAAGGGCGGCGGCAAAGCGGACATGGCGGAAGGCGGTGGCGCGTTGCCGGAGAAATTGGGTGAAGCGCTTGAGGCAAGCTACGCGGTCATTGAAGGACTGCTCAGTTAGACCGCTCCGTTACACAACCGCTTCGCGGTAAAAGAAAAAGCAAAGCGCGAGTGAGTCTCTTTAAAGACGCACTCGCGCTTTTGTTGCTGGCCTGTTGTTTCCCAACAAGCCTCCCCGCAATATTCGGTCCCGTCGAAAAACCTTACATTGCTTTTTGTTTGTCCGTTAGAGTCACGCCCATCTTTTCGAGCGTAACCTTGTTGAGTGTGCCGGTAACCTTGAGGTTCTCCGCGGCCTGATATTTCTTCAGTCCGGCGCGCGTGTCGCCGTCGAGTTTGCCGGTCTGTTCACCGGAGTAGAAACCGCGATCCTTAAGAATCTTTTGCGCCTGTTGGATCTGATCCTTCGCGGCTCTAAAGATAGGCTTCCGCGGCTTCTTCGCTGCCGAGTTTGAGCTGTTGGAAGTGGTCGAGCTGTTTGAATTCTGCGCCAGCGCTGTTACTGAAAAAACGAATAGCAGCGACAGGACGATCGAGATCATTTTTTTCATAGGGGCCCCTTCTTCTAGTGAAGACGCGCATGTGCGCGCGACTGAGTTGATGGGAAAGCGTCGGTATCATACCGAGTGGGATGAGCAATTCAATTGCCGGCGGCCGACCCCCTAAATCAACACTGTGCAAGCGATCTTGCACCCCTGGGTGCCACACCAAATATTCACTGCACCAAGTACTAAATGTGACCAGACCAGCTGGCGTGGGAATTCACTTTGAGACTGTCGAAACTAGTCTGCGTGGGCAATGGGGCCGGGCAGACGTCGGCTAGCGTTGGCTCCAATTCTCCGCCCGAATCTACCTCGGGCATCAAATAACGACAGTTTTACTCAGGAAAGCCACCTAAATCTCGAGTGTTGGCAAACGTTTAACGGCCGTGTTAGTATTTCTCCGGTCTTGCTGGACGATTTGAAAGACCGCCGCACAAAATTAATCACACCCTGAACGCCTCCTAGCAGTCATTCAGTTTTCGGTCGCAGTAGAAACTCGTCGCAACTCGCGCTGAATCGAATCGCATGAAAAAATTTACCCTCGCTGTTGTTGTCGTTTTCCTCGCCGCGTTTCCAGTCTTCGCCCAAAGCGAAGCGAGCGCGTCCGCTTACCGGGTAGACAACTTTGATATACCGGGGCTCCTACACGTTGAAGTGCCAACGCCTCCTTCACGGAAAAAACTTCGGCGTGGACGAACGCAGCCAACTGTCACCAATCTGGATCACGCAGCCACACGCACAATTCCCACCGCCCCCACAGTCACTAACCTGAGCGCCACGTTGAGTGGCTTCACAACCGGCAACGCAACCGTCGACGCTTACATACTTGAGTCTGCTCGGCGCAACCTTGTCGATCCGTTGTTGCTTTATTCGATCATGCACCAGGAATCGACGTTTAAGCCGCGCGCTATGTCAAACAAAGGCGCCCGCGGTCTGATGCAGTTGATGCCGGGCACCGCAGCGCGTTTCGGCGTCACAAGCATCTGGGATCCGAAACAGAACATCGAAGGCGGCACGCGCTACATGCGTTTTCTGTTAGACAAGTTTGATGGCAATGTGAAACTCGCGCTGGCAGGTTACAACGCCGGCGAAGGCGCGGTGGTGAAGTATGGCTATCGCATCCCGCCGTATAGTGAAACTCAGGAGTACGTGCGAAGAATCAGCCGTCGTTACGACTTGATCCGCGACCCGATGGCCTACCGTTATGCCAACAGCTACACCCGTGAACAGGTGGCTGCCAATCAACGGAAGGAATCGGTGCCGCTGACGATTTACGAGCGCAGCGTGTTTGCCGTGAAGCTACCGGATGGCCGTTTGCAGTTGCTCACGCAATAGCACCAGAGGTCAGAAGTCAGAAGTCGGAAGTCAGAGGTCAGAGTCAGAGGTCAGAGGTTCTCCGCCTTCGACCCCTGACTTTTTCTTTCTGACCCCTGGCTTGTGTGCTCTGACTTCTGTTCTCTCAGCTTACCGGCTGCCTGATTAATGCAGGCAAGGGCGTGATCACTCGTGCTGCCGGAACGCACAGCACCGGACAGGGGGAATTTCTCACGACGCGTTCGATCTCAGAGCCGAGCACTGGCGTCCCGCCAAAAAGCGAGGCATGCACACTGGTGCCGATGACGATTAAATCGGCGTCTGTGTCTGCGGCGAGGCGCGCAATCTCTGCGTAGGGCCGGCCTTCCACGATATGGGTCACGGTCCGAGCTGAATCGCCGCGCGCAAATTGATTCATACTGTCCTGCACGTAAGTGCGCAAACGAGTCAACGCATTCAGACCACCTTCCGGAAACATTACTGAAATCTGTTCCAGGTAGTCGCCAATCACATACACCACATGCAGCTCCGCGCCGGTTTGACTGGCCAGTTGCTTCGCCACCTGCGTGGCTGCGGCCGATGAAGGTCGAAAGTTTGTCGCCAATAGCACGCGGTTCAAGCGAACTTCGCTGCGGTCACCGCGATACTCCACAAAGTCGTGCTGTGGTGGGCGAATGGTCAAAACCGGACAAGGCGCCTCGGCGATAATCTCTTCCGCCGTTGAACCCCAAAGCGCGCGCGACAGACCTTTGCGGCCGTGCGTCACCACCGTTACCAGATCGATATCGTATTCGCGAACCGCTTTGGCAATCTCGCTCGCCGGCTCTCCTTCCACGATCACCGGCTCTACTTCGATTCCATCGAAAAGCGGATCCGCCAGGAGTGCCAGAACTTCAGTCCGCACTTGCAACAACCAGCGGTTCTCCTGCTCTTCAAAAATGCGTTGCGGTAGTGTCAGCAGATTCGCGGGCACGTTCGCGCTCTGCACACTGAACAGCACCACGCGGCCGCCACCGGTGCGGGCAAATGCCGCGGCATACTTCAAAGCTGAGCGAGCATGCGGTGTGAAATCGGTCGGGAAAAGAATGTTCCTGAAGGGATACATGGCGCAATTTCGGATTTGGGGATTTCGGATTTGCAGTCTAACAAGAAACAAGTGGGCGGGGAATAGACAGAACAGGAGAAAAAGGGCAGCAGGTCGAAGGATAGCGAGCCGGAAAGATTGTGATGAAAAACGTGTAACGGACGTTCCACTTTTACCCATCCCCTCCTTCCCCTCCTTACCGCTTCACCCTTGAATTTCGTTTTCTTCTGGATTTTTCGCGTCGTTCCGTGCCAAACTCCGCCGCAAATCCATGATTGAAGTAACCAACATCGTCAAGCGCTATGGTCAGAACACAGTACTCAATAACGCGACGTTTCAAATTCAGGACGGTCAACTAACGACAATCCTCGGCCCTTCCGGTTGCGGCAAGTCGACGATGTTGCGCTGCATGAACCGACTCGAACGTTTTGATCGCGGACGCTTGCGCATCGGCGATGTCGAAGTTGTGGGTACTGAAGAGAAGCAACTCTCCGCGGCAGAGGAGAAGCAGTTGACCAAGCGATTGCGCGAACGCGTCGGCATCGTTTTTCAAAACTTCAACCTCTTTCCACATCTAACTGTGCTGGGAAACTGCATTCAGGCGCCAACCATTGTTAAGAAACTGGATCGCGCGGCTGCAGTGGAAGTCGCCAAACACTATCTCGACAAAGTCGGCCTCAACGACAAGGTTGATTTCTTTCCGGCCCAACTCTCCGGCGGACAACAGCAACGCGTCGCAATCGCCCGCGCCCTGGCAATGGAGCCGGAAGTGATGCTCTTCGACGAACCCACTTCGGCGCTCGATCCACAACTCATTCAGGGAGTGGCGCGCATGCTTCGCGCGCTCGACGATCTCGGCAAAACGCTCGTCGTTGTTTCGCACGACATGAACTTCGCCCGGAGAATTTCTGATCAAGTGATCTATTTCGAAGGTGGGCATGCCGTGGAAGCCGGCACGCAGGAAGAAGTTTTCGGCAACCCACAACAACCGGAAACGCGCGCCTTCATGCAAAGCTTCCGGGATGAAGAGCCCGAAAGCGCAGCCGCCAACGGAAACAAGGGAAGCGAGCCAACGAAATGACTAGACTCTTCCAAAAGCTCGCCACCGTCCTCCTGCTATTGCTTTTTCAAGTACCTGGCTTCGGTCAGGCGGCGCTGGAGCGCGTGCGCAAAAGCGGTGAGTTGCGTATCGGGACGGACGCCACTTATCCACCGCTTGAATACATCGAAGGCGGACAATTCCAGGGCTTCGAAATTGATCTCGGCAACGCGATTGCGCGCGAGTTGGGAGTGAAGGTCACCTGGATCAACTCCGGCTTCGACGGTATTTTCCCGGCGCTTCAAAACGGTTCGTTCGACGCGGTGATCGCTTCCGTAACGATTACACCGGAGCGAAGTGTTTCAATGCTCTTCTCCGATCCTTATTACGACTCCGGACAATTGATCGCCGTACGGCAGGGGAACGCTGGAATTGCAGCCCCTGAGAACCTGGTGGGCAAGAAGGTTGGAGTGCAGATCAACACCACTGCCCAACTCGATCTGGAAAAACGGCAGGGTGTCACCGTGGCGATCTACAACACGATTGATCTGGCGATGCTCGACCTGAAGAATGGCCGAATTGACGCCGTCGTTGGCGATGCGCCCGTGTTGCGCTACATGATCCGGCAGAGCTTTCACGAACTCCAGACGGTCGGTCGCCGCTTCACCGACGAGAAATTCGGTATCGCGTTTGCCCAGCCAAGTGAAGACTTGCGGCGTGCTGTCAACGCAGCGCTGTGGCGGGTTCAGGACTCGGGCGAATACGATCGGATTCACGAAAAATGGTTTGGCGAAGTTGCGGAACGTACGTCCGACCAAGCGGCCAGTAAAGCACAACCAAAGACCTTTGACTTCAGTATCGTCAAACGCACCTGGCAGTTTTTCCTGAAGGGCGTCTGGCTGACAGCGCGGTTGGCGCTCTTGAGTCTCGGCCTGGGATTGCCGATTGGCCTGCTGTTGGCGTTAGCACGCGTGCAGTCGTCGCGTTTGCTGGCCGCGCCGGCGGCAGTCTACGTAGAAGTTATGCGCGGCACGCCGCTGCTGGTGCAAATCCTCTTCATCTATTTCGTGTTGCCGATCTTTGGGATACATCTGCCGGCATTTACGAGCGGCATAATTGCGCTGACCCTGAATTGCGCTGCCTACATTTCAGAGATCATTCGCGCCGGAATTATTTCAATCGACGCCGGGCAAATGGAAGCGGCGCGCTCGTTGGGCATGAGCTACTCGCAAGCCATGCGCAACATTATTCTGCCGCAAACTTTTCGCCGGGTAGTGCCGCCACT
>JANLYH010000174.1:0-10328 GCA_031365545.1 Pyrinomonadaceae bacterium
GGGTGACGAACCGCGTAATCTACTATTGCCTGAACATAACTTTCGAATGGCGGACAAGAGACGTTATGAGGTTTGAGTAACTCTGTAGCGTGGGCCGTGTCGTAAGTCTGCTTCAAAAAGAAATAAGGCACGGCGGAGTGAGGCAAATCGGTAACTCTTGGCGCCAGCGGCAGCATGAGCGAGGTATGTACCAGCGAGGCCGGCAGCGTCAGGCGCGATTCCCTGCCCCCAATGCAGCGCGATATTGAGTTGAATAGTTCGCGCGTCGATAAGGGCTGAGGGTCGGCAAGCTGCAAGGTCCTGCCGATAGCCTCTTGCTCGTACGCGAGAGTTGCCATCGCCTCGACCACGAAATCAACCGGCACCAGGTTCAACGCCACTTCGCTGTTACCGATGTTGAAGGCGGAGAGCCCAGCAGGCCACTTCCGGAGATAGTGGATCAAATAATAGACGCCGTCATACTTCGCCGTTTCTCCAGTACGCGAATCGCCACAAACAACCGCGGGACGATGAATCGTAACCGGCAACTCCGACTTCAGTGCCTCGACCGCCAACTCCGCCAGGTATTTTGTCTCTTCGTAGTAATTGCGAAAGCCGGCTTCGTGTCGCAGTTCATTCTCCAGAATGCGGTCAGTGCGTTTGCCGGCAACGTAACAAGTGGATACGTAGTGATAATGACGCAGGTGAGGTAGCGTCCGAACAAACTCGTTGACGTTAAGAGTGCCTTCGACGTTCACGCGCACTGCGAGATCACGAGCCACGGCCAGGTCATAGACTGCAGCGAGGTGAAACACAACTGTCGACTCGGCGCGGGCCCTCGCCAAATCTGTTGCTGACATTCCGAGATTAGGCTGAGTTAAGTCACCGGCCAAGACCGCGAAATCTGCGGCTGAGCGACGCGAGGCCCGCGCAATGCTTGCTATTTCCGTGCGCGCGCGCTCAGCAAACGCAGGCTGTACCAGCAGCAGAAAACGCCCGCCATCGCTGGCTAGTCGCCGCAACAGCCGGGTAGCAATGAAACCGGGAAACCCTGTCAGAAAAACTGTTTCTTCCGTTGACATAGATACTTTGATACCACGTCTTTCGCTTCGTCTCGACACGACGAGTATAATTCAGCACTCCGAAAGCAACATAACCAGCGTCGGGATTTCCTGGTTAATGACGACGCAGAAATGGACAGAACCCACATGAGCACTTACCTAGCGGCGCGCACGAAAGCCGTCGTGATCTTACTCCTTGTCGTCGCCGCAATCATTCCCCTTTCCGCACAACAAAAGCCTGACTGCGCGGTTCGCGTCACACTTTTGCAAGTTAACGATGTCTACCAATTCGCCCCCGTCGACCAGGGCGCACGCGGAGGAGTGGCGCGCTTGTTGACTTTGAAGAAGTCCATTCAAAAGGAGTCGCCCAACACTCTCTTTCTGCTTTCGGGAGATACAATCTCGCCGTCAGTTGAGTCGATCACTTACAAGGGGGCCCAAATGATCGACTCCTGGAACACCGCCCAGCTCGACTATTCGACCTTTGGCAATCATGAGTTTGACTTTGGCCCGGAGGTGCTGCGGCAGCGGATGCAGGAATCCAAATTCAAGTGGCTGGTGGCTAACGTAATCGACAAGAAAACGGGCCAGCCGTTCGGCAATGCGCGGGCGTATGTTGTTCGGGAGTTTGACGGCGTGAAGGTGGCAATCTTCGGACTGACGCTGGAGGAGACAAAGGTCACTTCCCGGCCTGGTCCGGACGTGGAGTTTCTGAATCCTTGTGAAACGGCGCGGAAAGTGGTGTCGGAGATTCACGCTCAGGGTATTAAAACGGTGATCGCGCTGACTCACCTTTCAATGAGCGAAGATAAAGAAGTGGCGCGCTGCGCCGGCATCGACGTCATCATTGGCGGTCATGAACACAGTCTGCTGGAGTCGGCCGCCGGTGGCGCGCCAATATTCAAGATGACTGCCGACGCTCGCGAAATGGGGCAGATTGATTTGAATATCTCGAAGAATACCGGCGCGGTGGAAAGCATCGACTGGAAAATTATTCCGGTCACCGACAAGATCAAAGATGATCCGGAATTCGCTGCCATCAATCGCAAGTATGGAGCCTTGATAAAAGAACTCTCCCTGCTGGTTGGCCGCACCCGCGTAGAGCTCGACGCCAGAAGCGCGGCGGGACGAAGGCAGGAAACGAATATTGGAGACTTCATTGCCGACGCGTTTCGCACCGCCACTGGAGCTGATGTGGCCATACTCAATGGCGGCTCGATTCGCGCGGACGAGATAATCAATGCCGGGCCACTAACCAGAAGGGATGTGTTATCGATGCTTCCCTTCAAAAACAAAGTGGTAAAAGTGGAATTGAGCGGTGAGGTGTTACGCCAGGTGTTAGAGCACGGCGTGGCACGAAGCGCTGAGGATGCTGAGCCCGGCCGCTTCCCCCAGGTATCCGGCATCAGGTACGCCTTCGACGCGCAACGTCCCGCCGGTTCGCGTATTGTCGATCTAAGCATCAACGGCAAACCGCTCGTTCTCAAAAAAAACTATACGCTCGCTGCAACTGACTACATGGCCATCGACGGGGGCGACGGATATGCAATGTTCAAAGGGGTACGAGTGTTGCTGCCGCGCGAGCAGGCGCAGTTTGATTCCGACGTGCTGCGGGCCGCGATTACTGCGAGAAAAATTATTGCGCCGAAGACCGACGGACGCATCAAACGCCTCGACCAGAGTCAAAAGCCTGGGAGCGATTGCCAGTAGAGAAATGATGGAAGACGACAATTACGAGGACGATGCTTCACCGGCTGCGAAGTATGAAGCCAAGGAACTGTTTCAGGAGGCCTATCAGGCCCAACTGGCGGAGAACTTTGAAGAAGCGATCGAGCTTTACAAACGCTCAATCGAAACCTATCCGACTGCCGAAGCTCACACATT
The DNA here is from genome assembly GCA_031365545.1 of Pyrinomonadaceae bacterium. Lineage (GTDB taxonomy): Bacteria > Acidobacteriota > Blastocatellia > Pyrinomonadales > Pyrinomonadaceae > PSRF01. The sequence goes on from JANLYH010000174.1 coordinate 2,925, forward strand.
TCTCGGCTGGGTTTATAGTTTTCAGGACCGCTACGATGAGGCGATTGAGGAGTGTCTGGAGGCTATTCGCGTCGATGAAACGCTGGGGAACCCCTATAACGACATCGGCAGTTATCTCTTAGCCAAAGGCGATCCCTACAGCAGCGTGCGCTGGTTCAAGCGCGCACTCTATGCGCCGCGCTATGAATCCTATGCCTTTCCTCATTTTAACCTGGGCAAGATTTATGAAACGCGCAAGAAGTATCTCGAAGCAGCTCTGCACTACGGCAAGGCGCTCGAGCAACAACCCGGCTTCACCGAGGCTGCCGCCGGCCTGCACCGCATGCAAGCGCTCTTGAACTAAGAGAAGAGTGATGAGTCACCGGTGCGGAGCGAAATCTTCCATTTCTCATTTTCCATTTACCGTCTCAAGAGAATAGCAGCGATGTCTTATGATGCTGCCTTCTAATGAAAACTGATAAATGAAATGGAAATTTTGTTTCTGGCTAACCTCATCATTGCTCATCACTTCTCCGAATCTTCGTCTTCACCCGGTTCTCATCCACCGCTACGTAAACAACCTCAGCTTCCGTAACGCGCACCACCTCGGTTCGTGAACCAACTCGTTCCGTTTCCACAATCACGCGTATCGTGATCGAAGTGTTACCGATGCTGACCGTGTCGGCGTAGAAACTCACCAGGTCGCCGACAAAGACTGGTTTGTGAAAGATCACTTCGCGCATGGCGACGGTTACAAACCGATCCATCCCGGTGCTCCGGTGGGCTTCGATCGCTCCAGCCATATCGATGTAGCTGAGGATGACTCCGCCGAAGATCGTGCCCGCCGAATTGGTGTCACGGGGCAGAAGCGTGATTCGTATAGCTGGGTCGCGATAGGAGCTCATTAGTGGTGTCATGGTTTGGCCTTACTTAGTTGAGCACGGAACAAAACAGCCGACGGCGTGTCTAACTTCCCAGCTGGCCGCGTTGTACTGCGAAATGAAAGGGATGGAAGCCATGCTGACGTTCTTGTTCTTTAGCCTGGGTTCGCTCGCAATAAGTTTCCTTCAGGAAACGAATGGTTCCGACTTCAATGATCTCGGCAGAAAATTACTCGAAGGCTTTGGTTTGGCAGTTGTAATCGCAATCGCCTACACCTTCATCAAACTCCGGCGACGCGATCGGAACCCGCCGGCATTTATTTCGATAACAGCTACACCGGCAACCGAGGCAACCGTGCATCAGAAGATAGACAGTGAAAAGTGAAGAGTGAAAAGCAAAGGTAAAACTAGCAGCTTCACCTTTTCGTATTGCCATCTACTGAAGCTGCCGGGTCGTCCAGTCTGTTATCACCTGCTTTAACTTATCGAGATGGTCATCAAAGAAGTGGCCTGAGCCTTTGATGACCTGTAATTCAACGTTTGGGTTGTGTGCTTGAATTGCATTGACCAACTCTCGCAGCCGCGGAACGCTCCCGAATTCGTCGTGGTCTCCATGAACAAAAAGAATCGGCTTTCTGCAAGCATTGAGGAAACCAAAATCATACTTGTCCACGGGGGTTCCAATGCTGATCAGATTAACGACCCGGTCGTCTGCAATTCCCACTTCCAATCCCACGCGAGATCCAAACGAAAACCCGCAAAGGGTAATTGCTTGTCCCGGAAAAGTTGTGGCCAGGTATTGTAAACCAGCGCGAACATCTTCGAGTTCTCCCTGTCCTTCGTCATGTTCTCCTGTGCTTTGTCCCACTCCGCGAAAATTTATGCGCAGCGTGAGCAATCCCGCCTCGTTAAGAGCAGCCGCGGCGCGAAAGACCACCTTATTGTGCATCGTTCCCCCACCCAGCGGATGCGGATGAAGCACAAGGGCAACTCCCGCCTGAGCATCCTGGCGCGGCTCTTTGACGATGGCCTCAAGTTGACCGTGTGCCACGGGAATGAAGAGATTGCCTGCGGGATACATCGCCAAAACGTAACACAAGTATGTACCCGGCCACCAAGCGGGCTGGTAGTTCAGAATTCAGCCTTTAGGCTCGCTTTGTTGCCAGGAAGAACGCAAGCTAGAACTAGAACTCTAAACTGCGTTCAATAGGAAACAGAATTTCTGGACACGGCTTCGCTTTCGAGCTACATTGAGCTTCCCCGTTTGCCCCGGATCATTTGAGCATTCTTAACTACGGAAGTTTCCAATGATAGAGTCGAACTTCATCGCCGTTGCCTCCCCTGACTTATCGATCGCTGGTCAATTCTCCGTTCAGTTGTTTCCGTTCGGAGGGCAGGAACCAGCAGCGAAATCTGCAGGTGCGCGAGTATCCAGCAAACAATCTAAGGCCAAGCGCTGGGCCTTGGTGGTCGATGATGTTTCCGACATGACAGAAATGCTGTCAATGTTGCTGGTGCATGCAGGCTATGACGTATCGACAGCATCGTCTGCTCAGGATGCGATCGCTTTGGCCCGAGACCACCACTTCGACGTGATCATTTCTGATATCGGTATGCCCGAAATGAATGGCTATGAACTAGCCGGTGCTTTAAGGTCGTTGCCGGGCTATGAGAATGTGCCGCTGGTGGCGCTCACAGGCTATTCAATGTTTGACGATCGCAATCGGTCGTTGACCGCCGGATTCAACGAGCACGTAACCAAGCCAATTGACCCGTGCGCCTTTCTAGAACTTATCGAACAACTGTGAACGGGAATCGCACTTGTGACGAGACAGTTGAACGATAGACGATAGATGAAACCCCCGTCTCGCCTTCCTGGAGTCTTTCACTCGGAATCTGCATTGCGCGCAGTTCAACTAGCCGTGGGTGCGGTTACCATCGGCTTAATCTTCTGGAAACTTCAGTTCTCAACCTCGGCCATCTGTTGCGGAGACGCCGATGGTTACTATCACATCAAATGGAGTCGCCTGCTGTGGGAGACTTTGCGCAATCACAAGTTTCCACCACAGTTCACCTGGCTGCCGCTGACCACGCTCGCTCCCGGGAGTTATGTAGATCATCACCTGCTGTTTCACTTCTTCCAGATGCCATTCACCTGGTTTGGTGACCTTCGGCTAGGCGCAAAGATCTCGGCCACGATCTTTGCGAGCGTGGCGCTTTTCTCCTGCTACTGGCTGATGGTGCGCCACCGCATTCGCTATTCGCTGGTCGGCCTGCTGGCGCTGCTTGCCTGTTCGGCGCCGTTTCTTTATCGGCTGAACATGGCAAAGGCGCCGCCATTTGCCATTATCTATCTCATCATCAGCATTCATCTGCTTTTCCAAAAGAAATATTGGCCACTGCTCCCTTTGAGTTTTGTTTTTGCACTGACCTACGACATGTTTGTCTTGCTGGTTCTCGCTACGCTGATCTGGACAGCGGTCATTGGTTGGACTGAACAACGCTTTGAGTGGCGACCGCTTGTCTGGGTTACAGTAGGAGCAACAATCGGCTTGGTCATAAACCCCTACTTCCCCACTAACTTCCAGCTTCTCTACGAGCACATCAAGATTAAGGTGACCGCTGCGGATTTTTCCACTAAGGTCGGCCAGGAGTGGTATCCCTACGATTCATGGGAGTTTCTTGGTAACTCCGCGGTGGCCTGCGTAGCGATGGTCGTTGGGTACCTGGCTTTCGATCCGGCAGACAGAAAGCGCGCTCATCATTCGGCATTCTTTTTGGTTTTTGCGACGGCGCTGATGATCATGACCGCGCGCTGGCGGCGCATCGCTGAATACTGGCCGCCCTTCGCCGTAATTTTTTGCGCCTTCTCTCTGCAGCATTGGTTGCAGGGAACGCGTTCGACATTAACTCGACTGTCGACGGATATCCTGGATGAGCTGCAACCGTTTCTTGATCGCCCACAGACGAGCACGGCGTCGTACACGGAAAGTGATTGGCGGGAACTTTGGGGGACCATCGCTCTTGCTGTGGTCGTCGTAAGCCTCGGGCTTGTACTCTTTTTGAATCTTCGTTCCACCAGCAAAGAAATTGCGGGTAGTGAACCGCACGATTATTATCGCGCCGGTGCGCACTGGCTGAGCGCAAACCTGGCGCCGGGCGAAATGGTTTTCAACACAGACTGGGACGACTTTCCCCGGTTGTTCTACTACAACCCTGGCAACGTTTATGTTTCTGGACTCGATCCCACCTATCTCTACGATAAGAACAAGAAGTTATCCGAACTCTACGATGACATCACGCTCGGAAAAGAAGAGGATCCCGGCCCGCTGATCCGCGACCGTTTCGGCGCACGCTACGTGTTCACTGATAACAATCATCAAGATTTTCTTGATAATGCGCAGACGAGCGGCTGGTTTGAAATAGTTTATGAGGACAAGGAATGCACAATCCTGCACATTCGCGACCAGCGGGTTGAACCGGAACCTGACGACTCGGAAACAAGTGACGAGGGCGACAATGAACCAGAGCCGGACAACCAGCCGGCCAAGCCGTGATCTTGTAACCCAAACTGTTGGTTTGCGTTGGTCTGGATGACATTCAACGCGCGAGCCAACTGACAGCTTGCGTTACCATTTCAATTCCTAACTTTGTATTTTTGGATTAGTATTTCACCTGACATGCTACACAAGATCGTTACACCGGGATTCGCTATTTCCCTGACGCTGGTCGCGATTTCCTTCACGTCATGTAATCGCGTTGGCCCAAACTCAACCTCGACCACAGCTGCTGACGCGCAATCGTCACCGGCCTCATCACCCAAAACCGGTTTTGAGGCCGACCTGGAATATGTGCGCAAGGGTCAGTACACCTACATGTGGGTCTTTTCTCGGAAAGACGGCAAAGCGATCGACAAAGATGACGCCGCTTACCTAAGGACAAATGCTCCGCAGGTTGTTGATTGGATAACGACAGATGAAGGCAAGAAGGTTATCGCCGGCACAAACTTCGATCTGGCCCAGGGAAACCTGGGCATACTCAAGAAACGGTTTAACGTCGAAGACTACTCGGGAAAGTAAACGATAGGAGCAGACGACAGGGACAGGACGCGGGTTAAAGCAGCTTGCGCCGCCGTGCGCGTGACTCCCTCTCCCTACCTCCTGCCGCCTGCCCCTGTCTGCCTTAAGGCATGAGCACCAGCTTGCCAAACTGCGCTCGATCTTCAATCAACTCGTGCGCTCGACGAGCTTCCGCGAGGGGAAGCGTCTGATCGACGACAGCGCGAATTTTACCGCTTTCAATGAATTTCATAGCTTCGAGCAATTCAGCTTTAGATCCCATAAACGATCCCAGAATCGTTAAGTGGCGGTAGAACACCTGGCGTAGATCGGTCTGGGCCGCGTAGCCGCTCGTGGCGCCGCATGTAACCAGCCGGCCGTTAGTTTTCAATGAGGCGATTGAACCAGGCCAGGTGTCCGCGCCGGTGTGCTCGAATACCACGTCTACACCTCGCCTGTCTGTCAGTCGCTTAACTTCTTTGGGCCAACCTTCGTTACTGTAGTTCACCACTTCATCGGCGCCCAACTCTCTGGCCTTCGCAAGTTTTTCGTCTGAACTTGCAGTAGCGATTACGCGCGCGCCGCGAAGCTTGGCGATCTGGATTCCAATCGAACCGACGCCACTGCCCGCTGCGTGAACCAAAACCGTTTCACCAGGCTGAACTGCGGCGCGGGTGACGAGCATGTGCCAGGCTGTCACGGTTACCAGCGGCAGCGCCGCCGCTTCCGCCCAACTCAAGCTCGCCGGTTTGGGAATAACGTTGACAGCGGGCGCGGCCACGAGTTGAGCGTAACCACCAGCGCGCCCATAACCCAAAATGCGATACTCGCGGCAAAGATTGTCTCGGCCGGCGAGGCAATCGACACAATGACCGCAGGATACTCCCGGATGAAGCATTACTTCGTCACCACTGCGAACTCCGGAAACTAAATCGCCGACTTCGCGTACTACCCCGGCAATATCGTTGCCGAGAATGTGCGGCAGTGGAATCTCAACGCCAGGCAATCCCCTGCGCGCCCAGATGTCGAGATGGTTGAGCGCGCACGCTTTCACTTCTACCAGGACATCGTTTGCGTTGATTTTTGGATCGGGCGCGTCGGCGTATTCCAGAACTTCAGGGCCGCCGTGCTGCTTGAAGATGACAGCTTTCATGAATTATTCCACCGCAAATTCACGCGGAGAACAGTCGGAAGAACCAACGCGGTAAGACTCGCGGACGACGATTACGGCTTAGGCAATTGTTATCTTGTTCCTATCCGCGTGTATCCGCGAAAACCCGCGGCTCGTCCTCGGCTTGTTGTCGCGCATGGTATGAAGAACGCGTCAGCGGGCTCGATTCGACGTGCTTGAATCCCAGCTCCATTCCAATCTCGCGCCAGCGCTCAAACTCTGCGGGCGTGACATAACGTTCTACCGGCAGCCGGCGCGCGTGAGGCTGAAGGTATTGGCCAATGGTCATGATGTCGCAGGAAGCTGAACGCAAATCTTTCATCAACACGACAACTTCATCAAAGGTCTCGCCCAGTCCAACCATGATGCCGCTTTTAGTCTTCATGCCGCGGTCTTCGAGATCGCGTCGCTCTGCCGCGCGTCGCAACAAGGTCAATGACTGTTCATAACCGGCGTCGGGCCGCACGCGGCGGTAAAGTCGAGCTACCGTCTCAGTGTTGTGGTTCAGGACGTCAGGTTGAGCATCCAGTACCGTGTTAAGCGCAGCTTCGTCACCATTGAAATCAGGGATCAAAACTTCGACCTTGCATTCGGGATTCAGCACCCGCACCTGCCGCACTGTTTCCGCCCAGTGGGCGGCGCCGCCGTCCGGCAGATCGTCGCGGTTAACTGAAGTAATCACGGTATGGGCCAGATTGAGTTGACGCACCGCCTCGGCAACGTGGCGCGGTTCTTCCGCGTCCAGCGAGCCGGGCTCGCCCTTGCCAACCGCGCAAAAGCCGCAATGCCGTGTGCAAATATCGCCACCGAGCATGAACGTGGCCGTGCGATCAGACCAGCATTCGAAAATGTTCGGGCAGCGCGCTTCCTGGCAAACTGTGTGCAGGTTCAAGCCCTCGATGAGCTGCAACACGTTGTTTTGGTTTGCGGGGTCGCCCAGACGAATCCTTAGCCATTCAGGCTTTGGCTGACGGACTCTCGGAATGTTGTTGATTACTCGAAGCTCGCGGGACAAGTTCGCACTCCTGATTCATGCAAGTTAGAAGCTTAAGGCACATTCTAACATCGCGTTTACGAATAGCACACTTGCGGCCAATGACAGGTGCTGGTTCAGTTTGGCACGACCGAAGTATTGCTACTCAAGTAGAGCCGCACAAATACAGAACCGGGAGCCGTAGCGACCGGGTCCGGGTTGCACTTCACAAGAGCCTTTGAAGTTACAGGGGCCTGATCGCTACAGCCCGGGTTCCGTGAGTGTACGGGCCTGCTCTCCGGTTTTGTTCCGTGTCAAAGAAGCAAGAAAACCGCCGCAGTA
>JANLYH010000184.1:0-19993 GCA_031365545.1 Pyrinomonadaceae bacterium
ACTTGCTGATCTCACTGACGCCGATGAAATTTTTCTCACCTCTGCCAGCCTTGGCGTAGCCCAGGTCACCACTTTCGACTTTCGGCAGTATTCATTGGGGGCGGGAAATACCTGCGCCAAATTATCAGATGCTTTTAAGGATTTGGTGGCGTACGGCTAAAGCAACTTGTAACTGGCGCCGGCGCTCGTGAACCGTAAAGCTCGCTCTTAGCGCGCAATAGTAGAAAACTCCGCAAATCCGCAAACCTCGGCATTGACAGTGTTAACCGCTACGATTACGCTGGGCGCGATTTCTGAAGCGGATCCTGATCCTCGCTAGCCAATCAGGATGATCCAACAGTGTGACTCAAGAGCTTCATGCACTATCGGACGGGTTGGATCATGCGCCGAACTGATAAGGAGAATGGGTTATGAGTAAGGTAGTACTGGTAAACCCGGCAAATGCAACCGTAGGCTACAGCGTTATTACTCCCCGCTGGCTCTTTGTCCTGGCCGGTGCAACACCCACAGAGTTTGCCGGTGATCCGGTAATCATAGACGTGCCCGTTACGGCTTTTAATCCTAAGGATGTCGGTCCCGGCGACATCGTCGGCGTCGGGATTCACACTGGAAACTGCCGGCCCGGTTATCGCGTCGTGCGCGAGGCCAAGGAGCGCGGAGCGACGGTAATCGTCGGCGGCGTTCATGCCACGATCTTTCCGGAAGAGCCGCTCGAAATGGGTGCTGATGCTGTTGTCCAGGGAAACGCCGATCTGATTTGGAAAGGCGTTTTGGAAGATGCTCACCTGGGCCGTCTGAAACGCGTGTATGACGGTGGACGAGTAGCCGGCGAACTGATGGCAAAGGCCCGTTGGGACCTGCTGGATCCAAACAAATACTTGATGGGCTGTATCCAGACAGTCGCGGGTTGTCCTGAAAACTGCAGCTTCTGCTCTGTTTGGGTGACCGACGGTCGCACACCGCGTCTGCATCTTAACGATCAGATTATCGACGAAGCCAACGAGCTTCACGATATGGGCTTTCGTTACGTCTTTTTCTCAGACGACAACTTCACGCCCGCTACCCTCGGCCGTATCGCCAGAGAAACCAATGCGGGCACGCGAGCCAACCTCGAGCGCGTGCGCGAAGACCGCCTCAGAATGTTTGATGAATACGATAAAGCTGGTCCGCCTACCCTCTACGCCTTTACCCAGATGACTGCAGAATGCATTAGCGACGATGAATACCTCGACGCCATGTATAGCAAGATGCGATTGCGCGGGGCGCTGATCGGCGTGGAGTCGTTTACTGAAGAAGGCTTAAAAAACGTAAATAAGACCTGGAACCCGGTAGGACAGAAGATGGCCGAGGCCATTCAGAAAATTCAGAGCCACGGGATCATGGTGTTAGCGTCGATCATTGGCGGTTTGGAGAGTGACACGCCGGCAACGCTCAGGACGATGCGGCAATTCGCCAACGTGTCGGGCACAGTCTTCGCTCAGTTTCCGCTCTACAGCGTCTATCCGGGGACCAAGGACTACCACGAGATGATGCGCGACTGGAAAAACCGCGATAACGCTGACTACAAACCTAAGCACGCCGTGCAAATCGTCAAAGAGAAATTCTGGCTCGACTATGACCACACCGACGTGGCCGTCAAACATCCCAGAATTTCGACTGAGGAGTTGATGAGGGAAGCGCAGGAGAGTTGGAGTACGTTTTATAGTTTGAAGGAGATAATCGCGCGCACGCGGAATGGCCCGATGAGTAACTTGCCCCTCACGAGCAGGGTGGTTTACGCGGTTGCGTGTTTGGTATTTGCCTCGCTCTACCCAGGTGGCATCGCTGCCGACAACGTTCGCAAAACGAAGCTGGGGTTATTTGCCCGGCTGTCTATGCGAGCGGCCATTCGTATGACCAGAAGGACTTATGATTGGGGAATCCAGCCGCAGATCCAGGCGCGTCCGGTTGAGCAAGCTCGGCGAGCGGCGGCTTAACCAAAAGACTACGCTGCAACAGAATCGTCGAAGAGTCTCCGAAGAAAAACAGACCCGGGCGCTGTAGCGACCGGGTCTTGGTTCCACTTCACCCGAGCTTGGTGTTACACGGACCCGGTCGCTACAGCTCCCGGTTCCGTATCCGTTTGGGTCTACATGAGTAGCAATCCAAACCAACCTCTTATCTACGTTGCTAAAACCCTGGGGCGAGCATTCGGGTCATCGCTTCGGGGTTCTTTATTTTTTGCTCCGCCATCCAGGCGTCAGCCTCAGAGACTAGTTTACGGCCCCGTTCGTCTCGCAGTTTTTCTCCCAAACGCCGGCGCGCTGCGGCCGCATAAAGGCGCATCTCAGCCTTATCAAAACCCTGCGCGGCCTCTGCTAGTAGAGTGCTGGCCTTGGCGGCTTCCCCACGCTGGTGCGCGATCGTAGCTCTGATCAGCGTGGCAAACGGCTTCGCCCACGACATATGTACTTTTTCAATCGTGCGCGCCATCTTTTCGGCGAGCCGCAATTTGCTTCTGTCACGACCGCCGCCGCTGGTGGCCAGGGCGGTGCGGGCGCGGAGCTGCATGGCCTCCACTCTCACCGCGGGCGTACGCAGCAGCATGGAATTATCAAGCGCCGGCCACTGCCCTTCGACATGTTTGCAGGCAACTTCGACATCGCCGGTGTAAAGTTCAATCTGGGTGAGCGCGTGCAGCGACACGTAATGCTGCAAATGAAATCCTTCATGGGGCCACGACTTCAAGGCCTCGATCACTTCGGCGCGAGCCTTGTCTGGATCTTCCGCTGCCAGCCAAATCAAATTTAATCGCGTGCGGAGATCCATTGCGCCAAACAGATTTCCCTGTTCGAGTGCGGCTGACAGCAGGGCCGGCACTCGCCGCGCTACTTCTGCCAACTCACCCAGGTGTAAAAGCGAGCTCAGCCGGTAGCGATTCGCGATCGTCACTTCCCAGGTAACGCCCGTACATTGATCGCGTAAAACGTCGGCCGCTCGTTCGCAAAGATCGGCGGCCTGTTTCCAGTTGCCCGCCAGATAAGCATCAACACCGCGCGCCCAAACCGCCAGGGCATTAGCGTGCGGGTGACCCGTCCTTTGCGACAACTCTTCGGCCCGCTGGGCGAGCTGCGCTGCCCGCTCTCCGCCCGCGCCGCCGCGGGCTGCCGTCCAGGCTGCTTCGAAAGCCAGGGCCCGCGCTACCCGATAGGGCTCGCCGGCTCGCAGGGCCAGCAACAAATGACGACCCTGAAAATCGGCGCCGCGTATGAGATCCACTGCACCCAGCCCGGCAGCAACCGCGTAGCAGGTGTCCAGTCGTACCAGATCGAATTCCGGGATCTCACTCTCGTCACGCTCAGTAAACTTCAAACCACGTAAACGGATTTGCAGGCGCTTTAGTAGTAATGAAAACAGGGCGCTTCGCGGACCGGCGGGATAAGACAAACCGATGGCTGCGAGTACTGTACGAATCAGATCGACGCCTTCATTGATATGCCCACCCATCAACAACTGTTGGGCGGCGCGCCGTTTGAAATCCAGACTGTGACGCGCGGATGTCACTTCCGCCACTTCCAGATAGGCCTCTGCAGCTTCGGCTGGACGACCGGCATTGACCAGAGCGTCTGCCAGTCCTCGCTTGAGGTCGACAAGTTCGGCGCCGCGAGCCGGGGCAAGTTCAAGGGCCCGGCGATAAAACGCGGCTGCTCGATCAAACGCCAGCGCACTGGTCGCCTTCTTCGCCGCCACCGCGGCATGGGTTGCGGCGCGCACTCTTTCACCGGCTCCCAGGTAATGTTCAAAAAGCGCTTCCGGATCGTCGATCCCGCGAGCTTCGAGCGCCTGGGCCAGACGGCGGTGAATGTGCGCAACTCTGGTTGGATCCAGTTGCGTGGTTAGCGCTTCGCGAATGCGATCGTGATAAAGCTCAAGGGTGTGCTCCGCTCCGCCAGTCCGCAAAAACTGGGCCGCTCGCAGCGTCGTGACCAGCGGCAACTCATCTCCCGTCAGTTCGGCCGCCAGATACGCGACTTCCGGATTGATCGGACGCCCGGCCACCGCCAGCGCGTCAATAAACTGGCGGGCGCCCTTGGGCAAATGGCGCAAGCGTGCATCAAGCATCACGGCTAATGTGATTCCGGTTGTTGCAGTTTGATCGCTGGTGAGAGCGTACCGAGCGAGCTGTTCCAAAAGAAACGGATTTCCGCGCGCCTCACTGAGAATCGCATCAGCAAAGGGCTCAAGCACCGATGCACTGGAACCAAGCAGCTCGTGAAGCATCGTGTACGACTCAGACTTTGAAAGAGCGCCGACAAGAACCTCACGACAACTCTCATTGCCGGTCTTCTCGAGCAACGACTTCAGGAACGGTTTGGTCCGAACATCTTCGCTGCGAAAACTGGAGAGCAAGAGAAGTGACGGGGAATCGGGCGGACGCAGTAAGTCTTCAAGCAGGCTGGTGCTATCGGCGTCAGACCATTGCAGATCGTCGATGTAAAGCACCAGCGGTTGGCGATCACAGATGCGGCCGAGCAGTTCGCGCAGGGCCCCAAACGCTTTGCGCCGCAGCGTGAAAGGATCGGGAATCTCCTGTTCTCGTTGCGGCGCATTGAAAACTGAATCGACCTGCAACATCACGGGAAAGAGCTTGGCGAGTGCCAGTACTTCGCGTGGCATTAATGCCTCCGCCTTAGAATCCGGCAGCGAAAGCAAGTACTTCGTCAGGCTGTCGACCACACCGTCAAGGGCTTTGTAGGGAACCGACTCGCGTTCATAACAACGTCCCTCAAGAATTACGACGTCCGCCTGTTTCTCGCGCAGCCCATCGATAAAATGCCTGGCCACTGCAGTCTTGCCCATTCCCGAACTTCCGTGCAGAAAAACGGTAACGGTCTGTCCCCGCCTGGTGAAGTTGAATGCCGCTTCGAGCTCGCGCAACTGACGTTCACGACCAACGAAAGGCGCTGTTTGGGCCACCGACGGGGCGGGCGAGGATATGGGTCGCTGCAGCGGTCCGGTTTTTCCGTGTCCCAGTATCCGCAAAACTTCCCGGCCTGAAGGACGTTCTTCAGGCTTGCGACGCAGCAGGCGAACGCAAAGATCGCCAAGCTCAGGTGGAACGTCTGGTACCAGTTCACTGGGCCCCGGTGGATCGAAGTTTTGCTTGTTCATCATCACTTCGAAAAACTTTCCGGCAAAAGGAAGGCGGCCCGTCAGTGCCTGATAAAGTATTACGCCAACGCTATACCAATCGCTGGCGCGCGAGATGGGAAGTTGTGCTCCCTGTTCAGGAGACATGTAGTCAGGCGTACCAGCCAGGGTTACGGTGTCGTGAAGTTCCATGCCTTCAACTTCCGCCACCAGGCCAAAGTCGAGGATCACAACCCGTCCTTCTTTTGTTACCAACACATTTGAGGGTTTGATATCACGATGAAGCTTTCCCGTTTCATGCAGGCCGTGCAGGCCCTCGGCAAGCTGTCTCAAGGCAAGGTTAAGAAGATTGAGATCCAATGGCGCTTGCGCGAGCGCCGTGTCCTGGGGACTTTCCGGCAAGTCTGACGGCTTCTCTGTTTTGAGAGAATCCAATTGCTTTGTTTCGGCCTCGTAGTCGGCCAGCAATCCTTTCTCTGGTTCTCCTGAAGCCTTCCGCAGGGTTGGCGTCCTGGAAGACTGAAGGTGACGGGCGCGATAACCCGGGCGCACGAATTCAAGGAAATTTATTCCCTGTACCAGCTCCATTGTGAAGAACCAATATTGGCCGTCGGACATGAATTCATAGAGCGCTACGAGGTTTGGATGGGAGACGTCCGCAAGCGAGCGAAACTCGTTTTTGAAGCGCGAGATGTGCGAAGCTTCGGCACGAGTCAGCGTCTTTAGTGCGACTACCTTATCGGTTTCCCGATCGTGCGCTTCATAGACTACGCCCATTCCGCCGGAGCCAAGCCGGCGGCGAATGCGGAAACGTTCGGTACCGAGGAAGTCGTTAGAGTGTTGGCTCATTTACCCGAAGTTGAAACTACAAGCCAGCGCGAGAATGTAAGTTAAGATAGATTAGTCTAAGCCATAACGTTGCGGCAGGGATAGATATTAGTGACCGGTGGTGGTCTGGTTTGAAATTCCTCGGTGCCTCCTTGGTGTGTTCTCGGTGTCTCTGTGGTGAGTATTTCCTTAACGTTTATCACCATAGAGACTGGAGAGCGCACGGAGGTTTCACAGAGAAAAACTGCGAAGGCATTACCGCAAAAACCCATCCGACCGCGCGGATTCCGGAAGGAGCGTGAAAAATGGACTGGCGCGTTTTTTTAACAACCTTTGGTGTCATATTTCTGGCGGAGATGGGCGACAAGACCCAGTTGGCCGCCATGACGATGTCGGCTCAGACTAAGAAACCGTGGGCGGTATTCATCGCCGCCGCACTGGCCCTGACGGCCGTTTCGGCGATCGGCGTGCTGGCGGGAAGCCTGGTTGGCAATTACCTGCCACTCATTTGGATCAAACGCGTCGCCGCAGTGGCCTTCATAGTCATTGGCGCACTGATGCTCGCGGGAAAGTTTTGAGTCTTAAGCTTTCAGCGCCAAAGGCGTTGAGGACTTCAGTTTCCGCACGGCGCAGCGACGGCGTTAAACCTGCGCCGGTGTTATCATTAACCCCACGTCGTTTGTTTTCTATAGTCAGGATAGTTTCGAACGGGAAGGTTCATGCCGCAAACCCCACACACTGAACGCCACTTCACTGCCGGCGATATGGTTCGCGACATTGTGATTGGCATGTCTGACGGACTGACTGTGCCTTTTGCATTAGCTGCCGGACTGACCGGAGGGCTGCAGGGGGCCGCGAATCCAACCGGCATCATCGTCACGGCAGGCCTGGCTGAAATTGCCGCTGGCTCGATCGCAATGGGCCTCGGCGGCTATCTCGCCGCCAAGAGCGATGCTGAACACTACGCCAAGGAACGTGAACGTGAGAAGCGCGAGGTTGCCGAAATCCCTCATGAAGAGATGCGCGAAGTGGCCGAGGTGTTTCAAGAGTATGGCCTGACTGAAGCAGAGACCTGGCCGATCGTCGAGGCCCTACGCAAACAACCCAAGAAGTGGATCGATTTCATGATGCGCTTTGAGCTCGGGCTTGAACAGCCCGATCCCAAACGTGCGTTGAGAAGTGCGATAACCATCGGCGGAGCTTATGCGGCCGGCGGTTTCGTCCCCCTCGCGCCTTACATGTTTACTCGCGGCACGACCACCGCACTCTTCGTTTCTATCGGGGCGACGCTGCTGGCGTTGTTGATTTTTGGCTTTATCAAAGGGCGCTTCACCGGCACCCAGCCGATGCGTGGCGCGCTGCAAACGGCGTTAATTGGAAGCCTGGCCGCTGGGGCTGCTTTCATGATCGCCCGAATGATATCGTGACTCCTTTGGTTTGAGAGTTGTCCACCCATGGGCCTGATGGTGGCTTGCAGTCTTGGAAAACTAATCCTGATAAAAAGCGGCGGAAGAACGTCATGGTGACAGCAAACAACAGACTCGAAATTGACACCCTCTCCGATAACGCCGGGCTCTTTGGACATCCGCGCGGACTGTCGACCTTGTTCTTCACCGAACTCTGGGAGCGCTTTAGTTATTACGGCATGCGCTCGATCCTCGTGCTCTACATGGTAGCGCCCGCTGCTCAGGGAGGGCTGGGTTTTGACGTAAAGAGCGCGACGTCGCTCTATGGGACCTACACCATGTGGGTTTACCTGACGGCAATGCCCGGCGGGCTGATGGCTGATCGACTGCTGGGCGCGAAGCTCGCGGTGTTGCTGGGCGGCATCGTGATCATCTGCGGACACGTCGCCATGGTGTTTCACTCCATGCCCTTGTTTTATGCCGGGCTGACATTGATTGCCATTGGCACCGGGTTGCTTAAGCCAAACATCAGCACCATGGTCGGAAGTCTTTACAGCGAAAACGATCCGCGCCGCGATAGTGGTTTCTCGATCTTTTACATGGGCATAAATATCGGGGCGATTCTGGCGCCGCTATGTGTTGGTTATCTCGCTCAGGGGGAATCATTCAAACGATTTCTCACGGGGATGGGACTTGACCCTGCCAAGAGCTGGCACTGGGGCTTTGGCGCAGCGGCGGTAGGCATGACCGTCGGCCTCATCGTCTATCTACTAAACCGCTCACGACTCGAGCAGGTCGGCAACAGAGCAACGCGTCAACAAAAGAAAGAGAAGCAAGCTGCCGCCAAAGTCCCATTGACCCGCACCGATTGGAAGCGCGTCGGCGCAATCGTCATCTTTTTTCTCTTCACCATACTCTTCTGGGCGGCCTATGAGCAGAAGGGCGCCAGCCTGAATCTTTTCGCCAAAGAGCTGGTGCGCACAGAAGTTTTTGGAATGCGGTTTCCCTCGAGTTGGTTGCAGTCGTGCACGCCCGCGTTTGTGGTTATCCTGGCGCCCGTATTTTCTTACCTGTGGGTTCGACTCGGAAAGCGGCAACCATCGAGCCCGGTTAAATTCACACTGGGCCTGGTATTCATCGGCCTGGCTTACGCTCTGCTGGTTCCGGCGGCGGCGATGACAGCCTACGGACGCATCAGTCCGCTGTGGCTGGTTGGGCTCTACTTTCTCGAAGTGGTCGGCGAGATGTGTTTGAGTCCGGTGGGGCTAAGCACTGTAACCAAACTCGCTCCGGTGAAGCTGGTTGGCATCATGATGGGCGTTTGGTTTCTGGCAAGTTCGTTTGGCAACAAGCTGGCTGGTTATTTATCCGGCTTCTTTGTGGCCAACAATTCTATGCAACTGGTCAAGCTTTACGGGGGCATCGCCGTTGGCTTGATTATCTCGGCGGGAATCCTGGCGCTGCTGACACCTCGGGTTAAGAAGTTGATGGGCTCGGTAAATTGATCCTGGCCGCGGCTTTAGATGACTAGGAAATACTTCGCTCGTGGCAACTGAACCAGGGCTAAATCCTTGCCCAAGTTTTGCAGACTGCCTAAAAGTGCGATAATCAGCGGTCGTTATCCCGTCCAAGTTTTTCATTGAGAGAGTTCCCCAAGCTATGAGCACTGCAATTGAAGAAACCCAGAAAGTCGCTCCACAAAAAACCAGCAAGTGGGTCTACCTTTTCGAAGAAGGAAACGGTGACGACAAATCGTTGCTGGGTGGCAAAGGCGCCGGACTGTGTGAGATGACCCGCGCCGGCCTGCCGGTACCGCCGGGACTAATCGTTACCACCGAGGCCTGCAACGCTTTTTTCGATAACGACAAAAGCTTTCCCGATGGCATGTGGGAACAGGTCAAGGAAGGCTTGCTGAAAATCGAAGAGAAGGTCGGCAAGAAATTCGGCGACCCCAACAACCCGCTACTGGTGTCTGTTCGTTCCGGCGCTGCTTTCTCGATGCCGGGAATGATGGACACCGTGCTCAACCTGGGTCTCAACGAAGAGACGGTGCAAGGCCTGGCTGCTCAAACTGGTGATTTGCGCTTTGCGCTCGATGCCTACCGGCGCTTTGCGTCTTTGTTTGGCGAGATCGTAATGGGCGTCGAGCATGAAAAGTTTGAACGCGTGATGGATCGCTACAAGGCGCAGACCTCCGGCGGCCGCGATACGGATCTGAAGCCGGAGCATCTGCGCGACATAATCGCCGCCGAGAAGCAGATCATTCTCGCCGAGCAACACGCCATCCCCGAAGATCCTTATGAACAACTGCGAGTCGCCGTCGCCGCGGTCTTCAACTCGTGGATGGGCCGCCGCGCCATCGATTACCGCCGCGTCAATCGGATTGCGGATTCGCTGGGCACTGCCGTGAACGTGCAAGCGATGGTTTTCGGCAACATGGGCGAAAGCAGCGGCACTGGCGTGGCCTTCACACGCAATCCTTCGACGGGCAAGAAGGAACTCTACGGCGAGTATTTGCTCAACGCCCAGGGCGAAGACGTGGTCGCCGGCACTCGCACGCCAAACCCAATCAGCCAACTAAAGAAAGAACTACCGAAAGTTTATGAAGAGTTCGCGTCGATAACCGGTCTGCTGGAGCGCCACTATCACGACATGCAGGACTGCGAATTCACAATTGAGCGCGGCAAACTCTGGATGCTGCAAACACGCACGGGCAAGCGCAGCGGCGCGGCCGCGGTGCGCGTGGCAGTGGAAATGGTCAGTGAGAAGTTGATCGATCGCGCTACGGCGGTCAAACGAGTTACGCCTGATCAGCTCGACCAACTGTTACACCCAACTGTCGATCCCAAAACCAAAACGACAGTGTTAGCTACTGGTTTGCCGGCAAGTCCCGGCGCGGCCCAGGGCAAAGTCGTATTCAGTCCGGATGAGGCGGAAGAGCTTGCTCGGGATGAAGGCGCAAAAGTGATTTTGGTGCGTCAGGAAACCAGCCCCGACGATTTTCACGGAATGGTTGCCGCGCAAGCGATCATCACCGCGCGCGGTGGCATGACCAGCCATGCCGCTGTCGTCGCTCGCGGGATGGGTAAGCCCTGTGTCTGCGGGGCTAAAGACCTTGACATCGACTACGGTCAACAACAGTTCACGGTTAATGGCACAGTGGTTACGAAAGGCGAATGGATCACTGTCGACGGGTCAACCGGTCGGGTGTTTCTTGGTCAGGTGCCGACTGTGCAACCGCAGCTTGGTCCGGAGTTTGCCGAACTAATGCGGTGGGCTGACAAGTTTCGTCGCCTGCGGGTGCGCGCTAACGCGGACACTCCGCGCGATGCGAAAGTCGCGCGCCAGTTTGGCGCCGAGGGCATCGGGCTGTGTCGCACTGAGCACATGTTCTTCGGAGACCAAAGACTAGCAGCGATGCGTGAAATGATTTTGTCGGACGGCGTGGGCGCCAGAGAGAAAGCCCTCGAGAAGTTGTTGCCGCTTCAGCGGGGGGACTTTGCCGGTATCTTTCGTGAGATGGTTGGCTTGCCCGTGACTATTCGCCTGTTGGATCCGCCATTGCACGAGTTTCTGCCAAACGCCGAAGAGTTGCTGACTGAGCTCGGCGAGTTAAAGATGGCGCTCCGGCTCGCAACAACGCTGGGCGACATGGACAACTTGTTGGATGAAATTGATGAGAAGCGCCGGCTGCTCAAGCAAGTCAACCGTATTCGCGAAGCCAATCCGATGCTCGGATTCCGCGGGTGTCGTTTGGGACTGGTTTATCCTGAGGTAACTCGCATGCAGTGTCGCGCGATCTTCGAAGCGGCGTGTTTGGTGCAAGGCGAGAAAATGAAGACCGAGCTTGAGATCATGGTGCCGCTGGTTTCTCTGAGCGAAGAACTCCATCAGCAACGCGAAGTGATCGATGAAGTGGCGCGCCAGGTAATGGGCGAGCACGGCATGACGATCGAGTATCGCGTGGGAACAATGATCGAGCTGCCACGAGCGGCGTTAATGGCTCATCACATCGCCGCGCACGCAGATTTCTTTTCTTTCGGCACTAACGATCTGACACAAACCACCTTTGGTTTGAGCCGCGATGACTCGAGCCGCTTTTTGCCAAATTACGTCGAGCGCAAGATTATGCCCGACGATCCTTTCCAGGTTCTGGATCGCGAAGGTGTGGGCCAACTGGTGCGGCTGGGGACGGAGCGCGGACGCAGTGTCAAGCCGGATCTCAAGGTGGGGATTTGCGGTGAGCATGGCGGTGACCCGAGTTCCATTGCTTTCTGCAACGAGATTGGGCTCGACTACGTGAGCTGCTCGCCATTCCGTGTTCCGGTAGCGCGACTGGCAGCTGCGCAGGCGGCCTTGGCCGAAAAGGAAAAAGAAACGACTCGTCCTGATGTTTAAGTATTTTGTGGGATAGGCATTCCTGCCTGTCTCAGTAACATGAAAACAAAGGACCGACCGAGAATGTCTGTCCTACGAAGGAGCAAGAATTATGAGAAAGTTTGCACTGCTGTTCACGCTGTTAGCTGTATTTGCAATGACCGCGCAGTCTGTAACGCTTCCCGATCCCCCGGTGGCGGGCACGATGGCCCCAGGCTTTAAGTTGATGAGCAACGAGGGCAAAGAGACCAACCTATCGAAGTATAAAGGCAAATGGGTGGTGCTCTATTTCTACCCTAAAGACTTCACTAGCGGCTGCACACTTGAAGCGCACAACTTTCAACGCGATCTCGAAAAGTATAAGAAGTTGCACGCCGTAATTCTCGGCGTTAGCGTTGACACTGCCGAATCACACAAGAGTTTCTGCACCAAGGAAGGGCTAAACTTCAAACTGCTAGCGGACACAGATGCGAAAGTTTCGGAAGAGTACGGCTCGGAGATGGACTATAAGGGCATGAAACTTTCCGCGCGCAACACTTTCATCATCAATCCGAAAGGGAAGATCGCCAAGGTGTTCGTCAAGGTGAGTCCGGCAGGGCACAGTGATGAGGTGCTGGCCGCGTTGGCTGAACTGCGGAAGTCGTAGCCTGCTGAGCAGTCGTTAGCATAGGAGCCTGGGGCGTGAGCCCCAGGCCGAGTCAGACCGAAACCGGCTTATAATCAACCGTTTTGAAGCCCCCGGTTTACAAACAAACTCTTGGTTACATCACTGCGCTCGTTGTTATTCCCGTAGCCACAGTTGTCCTCAAGGCATTCAGCAGTCACGTTAATCCCACCACCGTCGCCCTAACGTTGTTGCTGATCGTTCTATTTGTCGCCACTGCCTGGGGCTCAAAACCGGCCGTGCTCGCCTCCTTGCTTGGCGTGGCCTGCTTCAATTTTTTCTTCCTGCCTCCTTACGGCACGTTCACAATCGCCGGACGCGAAAACTGGATCGCATTCATCGCCTTCATGATCACCGCCTTAACGGCCGGCCAGCTATCGGCTCGCGCGCGACAAAGAGCGGCCGAGGCAGACGAAGCGCGCCAGGAAGTTGAACGGCTTTACCACGAATTGCAGGACACGTTTGAAAGATCGAGTCAGGCAAAAGCGCTAAAACAAAGCGAACGATTGAAATCTGCACTGCTCGACGCGGTTACTCATGACTTGCGTACGCCGTTGACTTCAATCAAAGCGTCCGCCACCACGCTCTTAAACGATCAACGAGCCGCCCGTGCCGGCGCAGTCGACGAACAACTGACCAACGAAAGCCGTCAGGAAATGTTGGAAGTTATCGACGAGGAATCTGACCGGCTGGACCACTTCATTGGCGAGTTGATGGATCTGGCCCGTCTCGAAGCGGGCAACATGCAGTTGCAGCAACACTGGGGCTCACTCGCTGAAATTGTCATTGCCGCGACCAAGCGCGCTGCTCCCAGGACGCGAAACCACCGCATGGAGTTGTGGCTTGACGATGAGTTACCCCACGTTCGTGTCGATGAACGTGCGATGGCGGAAGTAATCTACACTCTGGTGGATAATGCCGCGAAATACTCGCCGCCGAAATCACGCATTCGTGTTTCCACAGCGGCAGAGAAGGGTTCGGTGAAACTCGTTGTTGAAGACGAGGGTCCGGGAATTCCCTCTGAGTTGCGCGAGCAAGTCTTCGATAAGTTTTTCCGCGCCATGCATGACGACCACCAACGGAAGCCCTCGGGCACGGGCATGGGTTTAGCGATTGCCCGCGGGATCGTCGAAGCGCATGGTGGAAAGATATGGATCGAAGGGATCGAGAATCCTCGTGGTACTCGAGTGGTAGTTTCGCTCCCAATCGAGACCGCAAACGGCACGCTCAAGTAATTTGATGACAGACAAGCCTCGCATTCTCGTTGTAGATGACGAACCACAGATTGGACGCGTGATGCGCACCGGTCTAGCCACACAGGGTTTTGATGTGCGGGTAGCTGCTGACGGCGAAGCAGCGCTCGAGTTGTTCAACGACTGGCGCCCCGCCCTCGTAGTTACGGATCTATCAATGCCAAACATGGGTGGATTGGAGTTTTGTCGTCGCCTGCGATTGATTTCGGACGTACCGTTGATTGTGCTTTCGGTTAAGAGCGAAGAGCACGTCAAGGTAGAGGCGCTGGACGCCGGAGCCGACGACTATGTCACTAAACCGTTTGGCATGGATGAACTGTTGGCGCGCATTCGGGCCGCGTTGCGGCGCAGCGTGAATTCTAAAACAACGACCTCGGCGGTCATTGAGATTGGCGACTTCCGCATCGATCCAGAGGCACACAAAGCCGCAGTGAAGAGCGAAGCGGTTCACCTCACTCCCAAAGAGTTTGAGCTGCTGCTTTACCTGGCCCAACACCCGGGCGGCGTGCTCACTCACCACAAACTACTCGGTGCCGTTTGGGGCGGCAATTACACCGAACAAACCGAATATCTCCGGGTGTTCATAGGCCAACTCCGCAAGAAAATCGAGCCCGATCCCAGTAACCCGAAATATATCCTCACCGAACCGTGGATTGGTTATCGCTTCGATCCCGGCGACTGAGAAGACAGAAATCTGTTCTCTGACTTCCTTCCGCAATCTTTACGAACTCTTTACAGACCCTTTACTCGCTTCTTATGCCGGCGGCGTTAGCTTCTTCTCATGAAGAACGAAACCACCAAACGCCCAGCAAGGTCATGGGAAGCGGCCGGCGCAATCTGTTGCTTCAGCGGCGGAATTGGCGTGGCGTTGCTCGGTACCGTGTTGACTGCAACGGCCTGGCTCATGAGTCCGGAACCGCATCCGTGGCTACACGGCCTGGGTACAGTGTTTTTGATTGCCACCATTCCCTTGCTGATCTTCTGCGGTTATTGCCTCGATTGGGCAGAGCGCAAAGCAAATCAGCCGAACATACAGACATCGCGCAAGGACGGACAGGAAAGCCTGCTGAGCTGAGCATGGTTGGCGAAGCAGCGACAAAAACAATTAACGGCAGGACGAAGGTGGTGGTCGCCACCTCCGTCCTGCTGTCCTTCATTTCGTTTTGGCGAGCTGCTGCTATTGTCCTAAACGATCTCGGGTCTTCCGCCTACTACGTTGGCGGGATTGCTGAACAAGCGGTAGGACGGTCCGCACCCTGGTTCATTCTTGGGGTGATGCTCTTTTCTTACGCAGTTAGAGCAGTCTATGTAGAGTCGTGTGCGATGTTCACACGCGGCGGCGTCTACCGCGTCGTTAAGGAAGCAATGGGCGGCACGCTTGCGAAGCTGTCAGTCTCCGCCTTGATGTTTGATTACATTCTGACTGGTCCCATCTCCGGCGTCTCCGCTGGTCAATACATAGTAGGGCTCATCGCGCAGACTTCAACTTACTTCGGCCATCCGATGAATCCGGCGCCGGAAACGATCAACTACTTCGCCGCCGGCATTGCAGTACTCATCACGCTCTACTTCTGGTGGCGCAACACGAAGGGCATTCACGAGTCTTCGGACGATGCGCTGAAGATCATGTACGTCACCACCGTAATGGTGGTGCTGCTGATTGGTTGGTGCGGCTATACGATTCTGACGAGGTCGCAGACACACCGCCTGCCCCCGGCGCCGGTCGCGCGCAATCTGACTTTCAGTGACGATGCCGTCGGTTGGATGCCGAAGCTTATTCCGAACTCGCTCCGCGAAACGTCAGCCAACGAATCAGCGGCACTTGCCCAGGAGGCCAACGCGACGAACACCGCGCCAAGCGACGGTGCGACTGTTAGCGCCCCTCATTACAAGTTCGTGCCGAACGCCGGCGCCCTGCTGGGATTGATCGGCATCCTGATGGCTTTCGGCCATTCATTCCTGGCCATGTCGGGCGAGGAATCACTGGCCCAAGTCAACCGCGAACTCGAATATCCTAAACATAAAAACCTGATGAAAGCAGGTATGGTGATCTTCCTTTACTCGCTGCTGTTCACTTCGCTGGTTTCGTTTTTCGCTTATGCGCTTATCCCGGACGGCGCGCGCCCGCAATATTTCAATAATCTGATCAGCGGGATCTCTATGTATCTGGCCGGTCCGCTGCCACTTAGACTTTTGTTCCAGGGATTCATCGTCATCGTCGGATTCCTGATGCTCGCCGGGGCGATTAACACTTCAATCATCGGCTCGAACGGAGTGCTCAACCGCGTCAGCGAAGACGGTGTGATGACGGCTTGGTTTCGTGCGCCACATAAGCGTTACGGCACGACCTACCGCATGATCAACCTGATCGTGGTTCTGCAACTCGTGGCCATAATTGGGTCGCGCGGAAACACCTACACGCTGGGCGAGGCTTACGCTTTTGGCGTCATCTGGTCGTTCGCCTTTAAGGGGCTGGCGATGCTGGTATTGCGTTTCAAGGACAAGTCGCAACGCGAATGGAAAGTACCCTTCAACATCAACCTCGCGGGCAACGAGCTCCCGATAGGGCTGGGAGCGATAGCCGCGCTGCTCTTCTCCATCGCCGGCATCAACCTGATTACCAAACAGGTCGCGACCGTCAGCGGCGTCCTCTTCACGCTCGTGTTCTTTGTTGTCTTCCTTGTTTCCGAACGCATCAACGAACGCAGGCGTGGGCACGCTGAGCACCTCGAAATGGATCAGTTTCGTTTGCAGATGCAGGAGGTGGTGTCGAACGAAACGGTCGAGGTTCGGCCCGGATGCACGCTCTGCCTGGTGCGGGACTACAACACCCTGGACCACTTGCGTAAAGCACTGGAGTTGACCCATACAGGAAAGCAGGATCTGGTAGTCATGACGGTCCAGGTGATGAAGGGTCCTGATGCAGGTTATGAAGACATTGGGGAGCAACACCTCTTCACCAACTACGAGCAACTACTCTTCAGCCGCGTCATAGCCCTCGCTGAAAAAGCCGGCAAGCATGTCGATCTGCTGGTCGTGCCGTCGTCAAATGTTTTCGCGGCTATTGCTCATACGGCGGCACAGTTAGACTGTTCAGAGGTAATTGCTGGTTGTTCGTCTGTAATGTCTCCGCAAGAGCAGGCGAAGCGTTTAGGAGACGAATGGGAAGCTCTGCCGCACAAACCAAAACATCAGGTTTCGTTCCTAATAGTCGCGGCTGACGGCAAGACGGTAGATTTCTATTTGGGCGCGCACGCGCCGCGCCTGGCGGATAACGATATCGCTGCCATTCACAAACTGTGGCTGGATGTCACCGGTGAGAAGAGCAGTCAAAATGCTCGTCACAAAGAAATCGTCAGCGTGGCGCTGAGTCGGCTCGAACAAGCGCTAAAGGGAACCGAGCGAAGCAGAGTGATTGAAGAGATAGGCAGCTTAAGTCGCAGGGAAAATCACGACAATGGTGCAGGAGAAGTAGAGAAACTGGAAACGTGAAGTCCGCAGGGGTAACAGGCATGGCAGTAGAGAAAGCTCGCATAACAGGAAGAACCCGGATCCGTCCGAGCGCTCACATTGAGGTCGTCACCGACAATGGCTTTTGCATAACGCGCGCCTGCGAGTTGAAAGTATCGGGCAGTGACTCGGCCAGCGAATGCCATTTCATCGTAGGCATCTCAAGCGCGGGCATCCGGAGCATCAGAGTAAGGTTCACTGAAGCTGCTATTGCGATGGCACAGGAGCAGCGATCGAGTCGGGCTCCGCTATCGCTGACTGACTTATTCTGGCTGCGCTCTGCCGAGCTTCACTTGGCCAAATACGTTTGGGAAAACAACGAGTGTCCACCCGATGGTCTCCTGACGATCGACTCCCTGTCTTCCAGCGATCTGCTAAGTGCTTCCCGTTAGGATTGAGTTCTAACTCACCGCGCCTTCAGCCCGGTGATCCCGTGGATCCTTTTACAGCCGGTTAACCGTCAACAGTAAATATATATTTCGCTGACCAAAGGCGTGGGTCGCTTCAACACAATGCCGGCATCGCGTCGTGTGCCGGCGCCCTTATGACTTCGCTTTCTTCGAAGGTTTGGATTTGCGAGAACTGTTGAGGGTGACCGCTTGGCGAACGAGCGCCTTGAAGGCAGACTTGTCAACTTTTTCTCCTTCATGGATGTCGATCGCGCGGCGCACGTTTCCGTCGAGACTTGAGTTGAAGAGGCGGGCCGGATCCTTCAGAGACGCGCCCCTGGCGAAGGTAAGCTTCACGACCTTCTTGTAGGACTCGCCAGTGCAGATGATGCCGTCGTGCGACCAAACCGGAGTGCCCATCCACTTCCATTCTTCGACGACGTCCGGGTCGGCTTCCTTAATGAGCTTGCGCATTCGGCAGAGGGTTTCCCCGCGCCAGTCTCCGAGTTCGGCGATTCTTTTCGAGATGAGATCCGTTGCCGATTTGCCTTGGTTCGCGCCCGATGTTTTCATATTCTCATCCTGGAAGTTGCAGATAATATTTCATTTGCCAAGCGATCACGGTTTAGAGATGTGGGCCGGTTTCTCGTGAATGTAGCTAATTGCCAACGCGAAGAACCGGATTAGTTCGGTAACATGGAATCCAACGGTCAGTCAAGGATATGGTTAACCGCTGAAACGGTTTCCCGTGCCGTCGAGCCTTTGTGTCACGGGCTGAAGCCGCGGTGAGAATAAAAAGTACGAACCTCTAACTATTCGAAGCGAAAACCTATTCAGCCCTGCTGCCTATATGTTACTTTGTCGCCTTCCAACCAGGAAGAGTCGATACCAACGCACGTGCAGTAGTGTGTAGTTGTAAAGACTCCAATCTCAATCAACGTAGTTTGGCAGTTTTTCCGTCGCTGAGGATCATCATGAAAACAATTCGTTGCACCGCTAACTCATCGCTCGCTTCAATGTCGCTGGCAGTAGTCTTCCTCTTCGTGATTTGCCTTGCGCCCGCGGCCCGCGCTCAGGAAAAGAGTGAGAACAAACTCGACGAAACGTTTTTGAAGAACCTGCAGTTTCGCGCCATCGGTCCGGCCATCATGGGTGGCCGCATCGACGACATCGCGGTCGTGGAAAACAATCCGAGTACCTACTACGTTGGCACCGCAACCGGCGGTGTTTGGAAAACGGTTAACAACGGTACGACCTTCGACCCAATCTTCGACGATCAGGGCTCAACCTCGATCGGCGACATTGCCATTGCCCCATCCGATCCCAGCATCATCTGGGTAGGCACGGGCGAGCCAAATAATCGCCAAAGTTCCTCCTGGGGTGACGGGATCTACCGATCGCTCGACGCCGGCAAGAGCTGGACAAACATGGGGCTGCGCGACTCTCGCCACATCGGTCGCGTGGTGATCGACTCACGCGATCCAAACATCGTTTACGTCGCCGTGCTTGGTCACCTGTGGGGACCAAACAAAGAGCGCGGCGTATACAAGACAACTGACGGCGGCAAGACCTGGAACAACGTGCTCTTCATTAACGAAGACACCGGCGTAATTGATCTCGTGATGGATCCGGCTAGTCCTATGACGCTTTACGCTGCTGCTTACCAGCGCCGCCGCACGCCTTGGGGATTCAATGGTGGCGGACCGGGCAGCGCCATCTACAGGACCACTGACGGCGGCGCTAGCTGGACCAAGTTGACGAAGGGCTTGCCAGAGGGAACAACGGGTCGCATTGGTTTGGATGTCTATCGCCGCGATCCAAACATCATTTACGCGCTGGTTGAGAACGCCAAGGGTGGCGCCTTTCGCTCGGACGATCGCGGCGACACCTGGCGCAAGCTGAGCGATACAGACTCGCGTCCGATGTACTACAGCCAGATCCGCATCGATCCAAACAACGACCAGCGGCTCTGGCAACTGGCGGCAAACATGTTCAACTCCGACGATGGCGGCAAAACCTGGAACCAAAATCTGGTGCAGCGCATTCACGGCGACTTCCACGCGCTCTGGATCGATCCGGCAAACTCAAATCACGTGCTTGCTGGTTCCGACGGCGGTATGCACGCTTCCTACGATCGCGGTCGCACCTGGGATTTCATCAACACGATTCCGCTCGGGCAGTTTTACGAAGTCTCAATGGACAACCAGAAACCGTTTTGGGTCTATGGCGGCTTGCAAGATAACGGCAGTTGGTCGGGACCGAGCGGCACGCTCAACCAGGAAGGCATCACCAATGACGATTGGTTTCGCACCGGCGGCGGCGACGGCTTCTATTCAGTCGTCGACTCCAGCGACCCGAGCATCATCTATGTCGAATCTCAGAACGGCAGTGTCTCGCGTCTGGAGTTGAAAACAGGCGAACGTAAATCGATCAAGC
>JANLYH010000198.1:0-41641 GCA_031365545.1 Pyrinomonadaceae bacterium
GAGTGGCCAGTTGTTGTGAGCTTGAGCTCGAACGTACAGGCAAGTGAGATTTGGCTTTACGGTGGAGTCCGGAATGAGGCTCAGCGGGTGAGCGGGCACAACCTTGGTTTGATCCGGTCACGCGTAGTTGTGCAGTCAGAAGAAATGACCTTCAAGAGTTTCGACGGCACGCGAATCCAAGGTTGGTTGGTGAAGCCCGTCGGCTGGCGCGAGGACCGCAAGTATCCGCTGATTTTGAGTATTCATGGTGGGCCGCATGGGATGTCGGGCTGGGCTTTCAATCCGACTTTTCAGGCTTACGCGGCTCGTGGTTATGCGGTCCTTTATCTCAATCCGCGAGGCTCGAGCGGCTATGGACAGAAGTTCAGCGATGGCACGCTGAACGAATGGGGCGGTGGCGATTACAAAGACCTAATGGCTGGAGTTGACGAGGCGCTGCGCAAGTATACGTGGCTGGATCAGAATCGGCTGGGCGTCACTGGCGGATCGTATGGTGGGTTCATGACTAACTGGATCATCACCCAGACGCCGCGCTTCAAAGCCGCAGTTTCAGCGGCGAGTGTTAGTAATTTGATTAGCTTCTACTCCACCTCGCTTTATCAGGATTTAATTCATGCTGAGTTTGCCGGCTTCCCCTGGGATAACTACGATCTTCTGTGGCAGTGGTCGCCGTTGCGCTACGTAAAGCAGGCGCAGACACCCACGCTCTTCATTCATGGTGAACAAGACAACGACGTCCACATAACGCAAGCGGAAGAAATGTATACAGCGCTGAAACGGCGCGGCGTTGAAACAGTGATGGTGCGTTATCCGCGCGAGGGACACGGGCTGCGCGAGCCGAAGCATCGCGTCGATGCGCTGGAGCGGACCCTCGAGTGGTTTGACCGGCATTTGAAATAGCTGATGCGATTTGTAAAAGAGAGTGTGATCCGAGCTAGTCCGGTACGCGTTTTTGCATTTCATGAACAACCGGATGTTTTGAATTTGCTGATGCCGCCGTGGGAGCAGGCGCGTGTAGTTCAACCTGCCGAGATTTCCGCAGTGGGCTCTCAGGCAATAATCGAGACGCGCGTGTTTGGGCCAATCAAGATTACCTGGGTGGCCCAGCACACTGCCTATGATCCGCCCCATATGTTTGAAGATGTGCAGGTCAAAGGCCCGTTCCGCAGTTGGCGTCACCGCCATATTGTGGAAGCGCACGAAGACGGGGCAATTCTGCGGGACGAAATAGACTATGAGCCGCCGCTCGGCTTTGTAGGGCGCGCGGTGGCTCCATTCCTGGTGCAGAAGCGACTGCAAAAACTTTTCGACTACCGCCACGCCGTCAGCCGGCGCTGGTGTGAAGGAGGATAGGGGAAGTGTGCAGTGAGCAGTGTGCGGTGGGCAGTTAAAGCCGCTTTGCACGGCACACTGCCCACTGCTCACCGCACACTGATATGCTTACCCATATTGTGATTTGGAAATACAATTCAAACGTCGAGCCGGAAGTTCGTGAAGAACACGTTCGATTGCTGCGTGCTCTGGAGTCAGTAATTAAGGAGATTGAGAGTTTAGCGGTGGGGTTCGACGTGGTGCAGCTACCGCGCTCTTTCGACTCCGGGTTGGTCGCGGTTTTTCGCGATCGCGCAGCGCTGGAATCCTACACGGTCCATCCGGAACACATAAAGGTCGCTACTTTTGGCAAAACTATCAGCGAGCAGGTCGCTTCGGTAGATTTCGAGAGTTGATTTCCGATAAATGAAACGTTGGAAGAAACTCTGTCTTGTTCTGCTCACTCTGGTAGTGCTCTCGCAGATCCCCTTCGCCTACAGACGTTACCGGTTGGGTCGCCTGCAGGCAGTAATTCAACAGTTAAACTCACAACGCACGGTAGCAAGCGAACACCAAAGCTTTGTCGACTACAAGGGCGTCTCACATGTGCACTCTTTTTTGGGTGGTCATAGCACCGGCAACTTTGAAGAGATCATTGCCGCCGCGAAAGCAAATCAACTCAACTTCGTCTTGATGACGGAGCATACGTCAGACCATTTCAACACTGCGGCGATGACATTGAAGGGTGAGTATGAGGGCGTGCTTTTTATTAACGGCAACGAAGTTAACGCCGCAAACTCTGACCACCTGCTGCTGTTGCCCGGTGTGAGCGAGTCAAATTCGGGTGAGCCGCCAGCTAGTGGTATCGGCGCCGAATCGGCTCCCGGTGTGCGCCTTGAAGACGTCCTGGCGCGTGGCAGAGATAAGTCTGGTCTAACATTCGTCGCCTACCCGCACGATTTTCGCGGTTGGGACACGAGCTTCTATGATGGCATCGAGGTCTATAATCTCTTCACCAACGCCCGGCGGATCAATCCGCTCGTAATGTTCTTTGATAGCCTCTGGTCTTATCGGGGTTACCCTGATCTGTTGTTCACAAATTTCTACCGTAGACCAACCGAAGATTTGCAGAAGTGGGATCAGTCGATCGCCAGAACCGGGAGGAAACTGGTAGCGGTAGCGGGCAGCGATGCGCATTCTAACGTCGGCATCAGTCTCAAAGACGACACGGGCCAGACTTTGGCTGGACTGAAGCTCGATCCTTATGAAAGAAGTTTTCATTTGCTGCGCCTTCACCTGCTTGTTCCTGAGGGTCAGATCCTCAATCGCGAGTCGTTGCTGGCGGCCCTGGGCGCGGGGCATTCCTACATCGGCTTTGACATCCTTTGCGACAGCACTGGCTTTAGTTTTTCAGCTTCAAGTGGGGCTGAAACCAGGATTCAGGGTGATGAGATAGCTCCGGCCAAAGAGATGAAGCTAACCGTGACGACGCCGGTGGAGAGTCGAGTAGTTTTGCTGAAAGATGGGAGTGCGATTCAGGACGAAAGTGGACTAAAGCGAAAAGACTACGCGGTGACTGAGAAGGGAACTTATCGCGTGGAAGTTTACCTGCCGCAACTCCCCGGCCCGGCTGGAGATCAGCCCTGGATTATTTCTAATCCGATCTATGTGCGGTAGGGTTTGTAAAGCAAACTGTTAATTTGCGTTGGGTGGCCAACCCTTCACTGGATGGCAAGAAAACCGACGCAGACTAAAAGTTTGCGTTACGTAAACGCGACAATGCCCCACGGGGTTATTTGTATTGGCCCAGTGGGGCAAGAACCGGAAAGCTCCTGATTCAAATTATCGTCGGAAGCGGTGCTTAAGCACCGTAGCTACTGCAGAGAGCCGCTGTGTTTGGACTCCACTCTAGCTTCGTCCCGAGTGTTAGGGGTTAGCCAGTGCAGCCTTCCTTATTCTATTTTCAAGTGGGGTTAGTCTAGGCTCCCCACCGCTGCAAGTCAAGAATCAGCTTGACTGTAGCCGAAGCATACAAGCTACTTTGTAGGACAGGTATTCCTGTCTGTCCTGGGTCCCGGAAAAAACGTTGCCGGACAGACAGAAATGTTTGTCCTACATTGCGAATTAGCTGCTATCAACATAATCTTGAGTGCAAGTAATCACTAACCAATTAGATAGCCTTCGTCACGTCCAATTATGGAAATCACTATCGCCACCCCGACCGAATTCAGTTTTAAACGGACAGTTATCAGTCACGGCTGGTGTCAGCTCCTGCCGTTCCAGATTGACGAGGAGAAATGGCGTTTGACCCGCACCCTGGATCTGCCAACTGTCAAGCCAGTTACCATCGTGATTCGGGCGACAAAGCGGGCCCTGGTTATCAAGCCATCACGCCGCTTAAGCGAGAGCGCCACGCGCAAGGTAGTTGCCGATGTGCGCCATATGCTTCGGCTTGACGACAACATAGGAGAGTTTTACCGGCTGATGGCTGTCGATAAGGACTTTGATTGGATCCCGATGCAGGGGGCCGGCCGGTTGCTGCGTTCTCCGACTGTATTTGAGGACCTCGTGAAAATGATCTGCACGACCAATTGCTCCTGGGCGCTCACGGTGAAAATGGTAACCGGACTGGTGGAGAACCTGGGGCGCGAAGCGGGCAACGGACACCGGACTTTTCCGACGCCGGAAGCAATGGCGCTGATGCCTCTGAAGTTTTATGTCAACGAAGTGCGCGCCGGGTATCGTTCCGAGTATTTGAAGCTGCTGGCAGATCGCGTAGCTTCGGGCGCGCTCGATGTGGAAGCGTGGTTCAAGAGCCCGCTGGCTACCGCGGATCTCATGAAGGAGATGAGAGGCGTCAAGGGCGTCGGACCTTACGCCGCCGAGAACTTGCTCAAACTACTGGGTCGCTATGATGGCCTCGCGCTTGATTCCTGGACGCGCGCGAAATTTTTTTCCGTCCGAAATAATGGACGCAAAACTACTGATAAGAAAATTGCCCGCTACTACTCACGCTTTAAAGAATGGCGGGGTCTCGCATTGTGGTGTGATATGACGCACGACTGGATCACTTCGAAGTGATCCACAAATCTGAATACCTTCGTCAAATCCAATTTTAAGTACTTTTCCGAAATTTGTTTTGGGAACTTAGTCAAGGCTCCCTCGTTGTACAGAAGTGATCCCCGAGGAGCTAATTCCAAAAGATGACAAGGAGTCCCGAAATGAAATCTTTATTAAGTCGCATCGCGCTGGCCCTTTTAGTTACCTCATTGGCAAGTGTCTCGGTTTTTCCGAAGGGTAAAACAGAGACCGTGAATTTTCAGACTAACATCAAGGTCAACGGCACAGTTGTCAACAAGGGTGTCTACGATCTGAAGTTTGACGACAAGACCGGCGAGCTGGCGATCATGAAGGGCAGCAAAGTTATTGCTCGAGCTCCAACGAGCAGCAGCAAACGTGATCGTAAAGCGAAAACACTGGAACTAAGATCTATTGGCAGCGGCGACGAAACCCAACTTCTGAGTGTCGCTTTCAGTGGTTCGGAAGAGAACCTGGTGATCAATGGTTCCCAGGCCAGTCGGTAAGTCGAGCTAGTCCGTTAACAGTTGGCCGTCGCCTCATTGATCGCTCCTGCGACCTTCGGGTCTCGGGAGCGATTACTTTTGCATGGCCCCAGCTGATTGAGGCAGCCCGGCAAAATTCTTGAGTTCAAACAGACGCTATTGACAACGGCGTCAGGCATCGGCGAATCTAAGCGACACTTGTCCTTCCCCGACAAGTTTGGTTAGTCAGCTCGGAAATCGCTTATGAAACGAACGTCCCTCGCAGGATTGTTGCTCGTCGTTGCCATTTCGTTGGCAGGCGCGCAAGCGCAAACTACCCAAACAAAGAGTCCCTGGCCGAGTTCAGAGCCGCGGCCGCGTGTCGGTTCTTCCGTGCAGCCGGCGCCTCGTGAACCTCAGGCCGTACCCGAATCAGAAGATAACGAGCTAACGACGCCGCCGAAAGTGGTTGTCGGAGCCCGGCCGAATAGCCAGCCTGAGGCGGCCGGACCAACCGCGACTGAACGACACGCCGGGCCGCTGGCCGCTTCGGCGAGAATCCTGACGCCGCCACAGATTCAATCACGAATAGCTGAAGCTGAGCGGCTGCTGAAGTCGCGTGCGCTTCAGACTGCGAAGACACTACCGTCAATCGATCTGGTAACGCTTGCGGCTTTGGATCGCAACACCTCCCGCATTCACCTGATAACTCTTTATAAAGAAACGTTTCTGACCAAAGGCTCGGAAATCACCGCACCCAGTTCGTTAGGAGCTTCTCTAAGCATTCGCGTCTTGCGTGCGAATGGCGTCAATACCGCCGTGGCGATTTTTGATAGTCAGGGCCGGTCGCTGGTGCCTCTGGTAGTTGAGTTTCCGATTGAGAAGCGCGGCGTATTTCGTGAGCTGGCTTACTACACTTCGGCTCATCCCGCCTTACTGTCGCCTGATCTATCGCGTTCCGGTCGCGCTTATGTGCACCATATGCTCGATCTCGCGGTCAAGCGTCTAAAGGAAAAGGGGACTTTCATTTCCCCTCAGATCGTCGAAGTTGCCGAGCGCCTGTGTTTGGTAGAACACGTTGATCACGATCGCTTCAAATTAGAAAATCGTCTGGCGCTGTTTGATGAAATCTATTCTCTCTTCGCTTTGAACGAGCCGGATACTTATCGCTATTCGGTAAGTTCGGCAGGGGCCGGCGGTATGGTGCAGATGATTCCCTGGGCTTACAACCTGATGCGACAGCGGCATCCCGGTGTCGGCTTAACTCCAGACTTTGTGGCCGGCATGCGCAACCACCCAAACGCGCTCGCGGCCATGCTCTTGTACATGCAGGACACCTGGAGCGACCTTGCGGCAAACGAAGATGTGCAATATGCGCTAAACGCAAAGCAGGCTCGCAAACAGAACTGCTGGCCGCCGGTTACAATTCAAACGCCGCCCGCTTGCCGCTTTACCTCCGGCGCGGCGGGGCCTCCTGGAAAACGTTGATTCCGCGCGAGACACAGATTTACCTGCAAATATACAAAACACTGGAAGCTCTGGTGCCGCAGAAGCCGCACGCGACTACTTCTCTGGCAAAAGTCAGGTAGGATCTCGCCCAAAAGGTCGTTGCGTCTCCAACCGCGAAGTCGCTGAGTTACGTAACCGTTTCGCAGTGGGTGTTTATTGTTATTGCACAGTGTGCCCGAAAGGACGGCATGAAGAATAAGGTGACTGCACATTTAACATCCCTTCGCATACTCGGTTTCTGCGTCTCGCTGCTATCAATCGCGTGTCTGAGCATCGTCGTGTCTGCCGCAGCTGATCTCCTGGTGAAAGGCCCAACGCAAATCGCGCCTGCGCCGCAAATCGCATCGGTGGAACAAACCGTAGAACAAGTCCAGAAAAACATTCAGGTGCTAAACGGTCTGCCGGCGTCGCAACTTATTCCGGTGATGAATTACATGGCCTCATCACTGGGTGTGAAGTGTGTCTACTGTCACGTAAGGAAGGACGATAATTGGGACTTCGTTTCGGACGCGAAACCGGAAAAGGGCGCTGCGCGCGAAATGATCAAGATGGTTCAGGGGATTAATAAAGGAAACTTTAAGGGAAACCCGGCTGTCAGTTGCTTTACTTGTCATCGTGGCAAAAACGAGCCGGCTCGCGTTCCGACGTTGCCGATTGCAGAGCCCGCACCTTTTGCTGAGAGTTCTCCGGCGGCAGCAACACCGAAAGAGGCGTCGCCAACCGCAGATCAGATCTTAGCTAAATACACGGAGGCGCTGGGCGGCGCTGGTGCGATTGAAAAACTCAAAACGCGCTCGATGAAGGGAACGTGGCTGGCGTCAAACGGAGCCACGCTTGGTTATGAGGTTTACCAGACCGCTCCCGACAAGATCTACACCGTCCTGGACACACCCAAGCAGGGCGTCATTGAAAGAGGTTTCGATGGCCAGACTGGCTGGGAGAAAGGTCAGCGCGGCTTGCGCGATCTCCATAATCAGGAGCTCGTTGTCCTGCGACGTTACCCCGATCTTTTCAAAGACATCAAACTCCAGGGACAATTCACCCGCTTAGGCTTTGGCGGTAAAGACAAGATCGACGGGAAAGATGTCTACATCTTGAGAGGGCTCGGCATAGATGGTCGCGGAGAACGGCTCTACTTCGACGTTCAAACGGGATTGCTGGTGCGCAGAATTACAACTACGCCGACCATAGTTGGGTTGATTCCTGAACAGGTAGATTATGAGGATTATCGCGATGTCGACGGGATGAAAATGCCGTTTACAATTCGCACAACCTCCGTCGATTCCTTCAACAACTCGACACGTAAGTTTACCGAGATCAAGCTTAACGTGCCGGTGGACGAAACGAAATTCAAGAAACCACCAGCGCCGGCACCTACCCCTGCCGCGTCGCCAAAACCGTAATTGTTTCGTCTAGAATCAAGCGAAAGCCCCGACGTTTATTCTGTCGGGGCTTTTGTCTTGTGGGGTGATGAAATCCATGCAGCTAATCAGAAGTCTTGCCAAAGAGAACGTTGACCCAGTAGAACGCCACGGTCCCGCCGCCGATAACTGCGCAAGTTGCTACGGTGCGCCAGAGGATATCGCTACCGGCAAAATTCCAGATAGCCAGCAGCGACGCGAGTACCGCCACGAGGATGCACAGGCTGGTAACCCAGAACGAGATGCTTCTCACCAGGCTGGGATTCAGAAAACCACGTCGTGGCCTCATCTGTTGCGAGTCGGACAACCCGTTTTCTCCCGCGCGTCCAAAGGTATAGTTACTTCAATACTGGTTGCTCAGATTCTAGACAACCTAAACCGATTCTGAGAACGTTGCAACCGAGCCCAGCCCAAACCCGGGAAAATATGAGGCGCGGAGCCAGTTCCCACTAATATCTGGATCCAGCGCGCCTTTCCCCAACTAGTCGATAGTCTTTAACCTTAATCGCAGCCTCAACCCTTGCGCGCTCCCGATAGATGGATACTTGTTGGAAATTGCTCACAGCCAAGCCGACATCGAAAATGAGGCCACCAGCAATGAATATTTTTGCAAAGGTTTGCCAACGCTTCTGTTTGAGAAATTCGTTCCAACAATAAAGGCTGTAAAGCATTGCCACCGGAAACGTGAGGTAAAAAGTGTGAGACAAGGGCGACTTCATTGAAAACAGAAAGACGAGATACAACAGGATTACCGTAGCAAGAGTAAAGTATTTCACAGCCTTCCAGTCCTTTTGTGAGTGACTTTTTCTAAACCACAAGACGAGCATTGCTACACACTGCAGGATGCCAACCAGTGTGAGAAAGACGACGATGGGGCTCAGCCAGAGGTTCTGTCTCATGAAGGCAAGACGTGCCGCTGTGTTTACGCCGATGAAGCGCGGCAATTCAAAACTCGCGAATGACAAGAAGCGTCCGAGCACGCCCTCGACGATATTTAAGTGTCGCAACAGGTTCTCGGAGTTAAAACCCACGCTCTCGTTTGTATTTCCCAGCCCGGCTGCGAATCCATAGTTGATAAAGGTTGGGATCAGAAAGCTGCCACTGAGGATTGCACCGCAGGCGAACGCCATAATTGATGCTAAAACTTTTCGATCGGGTTTTCTGAACTGCAAGAAAAAAGAGAGAGCCGCATAAGGAATCAGCACAACCCATGACAAGTGAAACTGCATGATCCAGAAGAGGGCGAAGCCCATCATGAAGTTTGCCCAGGACTGCGGAATCAGACCGCGACTCAAAAACGGGTAGGTTTCAATCGCTCCCACAAAAAACAGAATCGCTCCGGGCAGGACGTATGACGGATTGTAAATGTGAGTGGAGAGATTGAGCGTCCAGGGGGCACTAAGCAGCCAGCACCAAACAAACCATCTGGGAATCTGAGGGAGGCGTTTGCTGCAATACCACGCGAAGAAGCAT
Organism: Pyrinomonadaceae bacterium; assembly: GCA_031365545.1. Lineage (GTDB taxonomy): Bacteria > Acidobacteriota > Blastocatellia > Pyrinomonadales > Pyrinomonadaceae > PSRF01. The sequence goes on from JANLYH010000198.1 coordinate 9,257, forward strand.
AAGCTCGCAAACGATAGTAAGTTCAATAAAATGTAGGGCGCTTCAGGTAGCGGCAGCAGAAAAAACGGCAGGCCAACTACCAGACCCTGCAAAGCTCCGGGTATTTGAATCGTGGCCGTGACGTCCGGGCCAAAATAGGGCCAGGCTCCAGTGGTATAAAATTTCAACCCGAGCAGATAGATCTGTTTCGTATCCGCGTCCAGAAACTGAGAACACAGGCCGAAGCCCAAACGGAACAGGAAAGCCAGCAGCAAAAGGCCAGAGAAGATTAGTCGGCGGCTTGGTTGATTGAGGTGCATTCAGGACTTTGGTGATTGGCGACTCCGGCAGTTAAAGAGCGAGCGATAGACAGTCTTCGCAAACAGGTTCGGGTCATTATCTCCCAGATTCAATTCCCTCGGCGCAAGAAAATCCTACAACTGACGGAATAAGGCGACCTTGCTTAACCTTCGTTTGAATTCTCCGTTGCCACTTTCGCGGCTTTCGTCAGTTATTTGCATCTTGTGTCGTAGAGGAACGGCTATTGCCAAAGCGAGACCGTCCACAAGTTCTTAACACAATAGGGAGATAGTAATGGTTAAACGAGTTTTCGCAATGATGCTTTCGAGTTTCATCCTCTTAACAACAGTTGGTTTTCAGCAGGTTGGCGCGCAATCGCTGAAAGAACAGCAAGCGACTGAAAAGATACGGACCAAAGTAGAAAAGATTGGCGTGGGCCCAAACGCCCGCGTCGCCGTCAAACTGCGAGACAATTCGCAGGTGCAGGGTTACATCGCCGAATCAAATCAGGATTCGTTCACGGTTGTTGAACGCAACACGAGTTCAAGTAAGAGTGTTTCTTATGCCGACACGTCATCTGTGAAGAAGGCGGGAAGCGGCCTCTCAACCAAGCACTGGATTATCCTGGGTGCGGCGGCAGTCGGCGCAGCGGTTACCTGGGTTGTTGTGAAGCCGGCGCTCTGCGATGGTGGCGCCCAAACGCGCTTTCCCTGCTAACGGTTTTCTCTGCGGGCTGACCAGCCTGCGATTAGTGAGATGGGCAGCCCCACAAGCAATGCCGGTCCAATGTAGCCCCGTTTAGCTGGGCTACCCACGGTATTGGACGGGGGCGAGGCCCTAAGGTTGAAAGTGGAATCACAACGTAAGTCATCAATAAATACCCAGTCACGCCATAAAGCAGTCCCGATATCACAGAATGTCGCGTCCGCACCGGCAGGGTGGGGGAAGGAATTCGCATTGTTGTCTGTAGACGGATCCTTCGCGCTCAGTGGTTTTTGTCCTCTTGAGTTTGAAACGGGAATTAGAGCCGGGGAGACTCTTAATGATTCGCCACTGCGGCGCGAGCTCGCTTCCTAGGCCTTGAACTTCCCCCAGGATCCGGAAAGACGCTTGCGGATGAATTGTTACTTGCGGATCCGTTTACTCCCTACCAGAGCGATGGACTTCTTCACGAGCTTGCTTAGGACGTTGAGATCTACATCACGCAGCTTCTTGATGTGGAGGCATGATCCTGCTGACTTGTACTTTCCGAGATCTTTCATCAGATCGGAAAACTTGTCGCAGCCACCTGGGAAGTAAATCGTCAAGTTGCTCTTGCGCGGCGCGAAGCCAATGATCATCCATTCGCCTTCCCGACCATCACTGTATTCGTAGCGACGACGTCCAAAACCAACAATACTACTGCCCCACATTTTCGGTTCTTCTTTAGTCGCCGCGCGCATGATTTTGACCACGGTCCGAGAATCCTCTCGCTGGATCTCATCGGGAATCTTGTCGAGGAAGGCGGTTACGCTCGCCGCTGTCTCTTTAGTTTTTAGTTCGGCCATTGGTAGACAAATCCGTCCTCGCTTATCGCGCCCTTCGGGACGGACGGCTATGCCTCTACTTCATCAAGCCCACATGTAGCGAAGTTCCGTCGGCAACAGCGAGCTTGTTCATTCTCCTCCAAGGTGAATTGGAGGTCTAAAAGCAACCGGCGTGAGCTGTCGCCGTGATTAATGGAGTCGCGAGGAAGCCTCTCAGCAAATGAGCGAAAAACGAAGGCAAGATACGCCGCGCGCCCTCAGAGTGTCAATTGCCCTCAGCGTCAAAGCAACACGAATAAGAACCGGCAGCTATAGCGACCGAGTCCCGGTTCGACTTCACACGAGCTTAGGGCTACACGCACCCGGTCGCTACGGCTCCCGGTTCTGGATTTTTTGAAGGCGGGTTGCAATTCACCCACGCTGGTGCTTGCGAGCGATGCGCAACATCGCCGCGAGACTGCGCTCAACATCCGCATCTGTCGTCGCCCAGGACGAAACACTAATGCGCATGGCGCTCTGACCTTGCCAGACAGTGATGCCACACCAGCAAGTGCCGTCAGTCTGAATTTCATTGACGACGCGATTGGTTGTTTCCTCATCACCAAAGGCCACCAATACCTGATTCAGTACGACATCATTTAATACCTTGAACCCGGCGGCTTCGAGTTTTGTCGCGAAGTGCCTTGCCTGGCGGCAATTTCGCTCCACCAGTTCCGCCACGCCTTGCCGCCCCAGTGAACGCAGCGCGGCCCAAACTTCCACACCGCGCGCGCGTCGCGAAAGCTCGGGCGTAAAGTCTGACGGGTTGCGAAATTCGCTGGTGGGTAGATAGTCAGCAGTAATCGCCATCGCAGCGCGCAGCGCTTCGGCATCGCGCACAATAGCGATGCCGCTGTCGTACGGAACGTTGAGCCACTTGTGAAAGTCCGTGGCCCACGAATCCGCATTCGCCATGCCGATCGCGAGCGACGCCGTGGTTGGCGCAGTGGTTGCCCACAGACCAAAAGCGCCATCAACGTGAATCCAGGCGCCCGCTGCTTGTGCGCACTCGCAGATTTCTGCAAATGGATCGCAGCTTCCGGTGTTCACATTTCCTGCCTGCGTACATACGATGGTTGGACCTGAAAACGCAGGAAGCGCGTCGGCTCGCATTCGCCCTTGCGAGTCAACGGGCACCCGGACCACCCGATTCCTACCCAGACCCAAAAGTCCCAGCGACTTGAACAGCGTCGGATGCGCTTCTTCGCCAACGACCACCGTAATTGGCGGAGCGCCAAACAAACCATCAGCCTCGACGTTCCATCCGGCCCGCTTTAGCAATGCATGCCGTGCGGCAGCGAGAGCTGAAAAGTTTGCCATCGTGGCGCCAGTGACAAAAGCGCCGCCGCAGTCGGGTGGTAACTTGAAGAGATCGAGCAGCCAGTTTAAGGCTACGCGCTCGAGTTGAGCAGTTGCCGGCGTGGGAGTAAACAGTCCGGTGTTTTGGTCCCAGGCACCCGCTAGCCAATTCGCGGCGAGCGTCACCGGCAGGGCGCCGCCAATTACAAAACCGAAGAAGCGTGGCCCGGCCATCGCGGTCGTGGCGGGCGAGCAAACCTCGTCAAGCAGATCTATCACCTGCTCCGGCGCAGTTGATTCGTCGCTCAAGGGTTGGTCTAAGCGTTCGAGATTCGCGACTGCTGGCGCCGCTGGAGCAACTCGGCGATCTCCAAGACCCTCAAGATACGTAATTGCACGCTGAGCTGTATTCTCTAAAAGTTCTCGCATCTTTTGTTTCCCTGAACTCCTGTTATCTCGCTCACTAATTGAGTGGCGCTGACTTCATTGACTTGCCGCCAGCTTTAGCATACAAGCTGATGGTCGTACTAATTTTATCCGCTACAAGTGGTAATCAATGAAATCAATACTAGCAGTTGCCACTCTAATCGCCACATTATCGCTGTGTAATCTTGCCGACAAAGTGAAGCCGGAAGTGAAGCCCGAGCCTGAGAAACAACATTCGGGCGCCACTAGTCGCGAAGGAGTGCTGCTGGAGCTGATGAAGATCGAGAATGAAATGACTACCGCCAGCTTAAACGGAGACATTTCAACGCTGGCGCAGTATGTAGCTGACGACTACTCGGGCGCGGGAGCCGATGGCCGCAGCCAAAACAAGAATCAATTACTCGCCGCGACGAAGGCTGACAAGCAAACCAAATCCTGGAAAATTACTGAGGCTCAGTTAGTCAGTCTGGATGAAGAGGCGGCGGTGTTGAGCTACGTTCAAAGCCAAACTTTTAGAAACGGCACCACCGCTCGCGCTCGCATCATCGATACTTTTGTAAAGCGGGATGGACGCTGGCTAGTCAAATCGGAACAACAGTCGCTCATTCGGTAGTCGGTGCTTTTTCTAACTTCCTGACGCGTTTTAGCAGGCTCGCATTACCAATCTTCTTAGTTACGGATTCAAAGGCAGGCGTGGCTCCGCGCCAACGCAGTTCCTCCACGTCGTCAAAAAGCGGCGCATCGGTTTTTAGCGTAGCGAGCGTCTTGAAGAGCAGTGCGTCAGCGCGTTTGTCTTTCAAGAGGTCGAGCGGAAATTTCTCAATCGGGCCGTGACGATTGATTAGCGAAGCGGCTGTTTTAGCGCCATAGCCTGCAATCCCCGGATAGCCATCCGCCGCATCACCGACAAGCGCCAGGTAATCCGGTATATACTCGGGCGCAACGCCAAATTTCGCGCGCACGCCTTCCGCGTCACGAATCACCCCTCTTCTCCCGTCTACTTGAACCACGCGATCCGCAACGACGCATTGCGCGAGGTCTTTATCTGGCGTCCAGATGCAAACCTTTTCCACGCGCTTATCCGGCGCTGCCAGATGGGCAGCGGAAGCCAGGGCGTCGTCTGCTTCTAATTCGATCATTGGCCACACTGTGACGCCCATGGCGAGCAGCGCTTCCTCCAAAGGTTGAAACTGCGAACGCAACACCGGCTCGATGCCGGCCCCGGTTTTGTACCCCGCCCACAGCCCGTTGCGGAACGACTCGATTACGTGATCGGTCGCCACGCCGATATGCGTGGCGCCGTCCTCAATCATTTTCGCGATGCCGCCCAACACTCCAGACACCGCGCCGAATGGCGGATCGGTCTTGCGGAAACGGCGGATGCCGTAGAAGTGACGAAAGAGTTCGTAGGTGCCGTCAACCAGGTGGACAATCATTTGCTAACCATTCGCAGTTTTTGCAGTTTCCCGCTGGTGACGACAATCTAGAGGCTTATCGAACCTCGGAACCGAACCATTGTTGTCGAATGTTTTCGGAATTCTTTATCGGCAATGATGTTTACAGTCATCCTTGGCGCGTTTGGCTGCCTGTTCACAACGCTTGCGCTCGTGCTTGAGCGGTATGGATCTGCAAGCATCCTTGCGGAAGTGATAAGCGTCATTGCACCGATCTTTGCAACGATTCCGGGCGTTAGTCGCCGAACTCCCCGCAAAAATGGTCAGACAGAAAATGAATAGCAAACTCAAGCGTAGCAAACCCGTTTGCTGCTGCCACCTGGATCCAAGATTCTTCATTGCATGCTCCCTTCCGCAAGCGAATGCTCGCGCACCAAAAATTCCCCACAAGCAAAAGGCTTCGCGTGCCCGACATTGAAGTTTTGTTGGTCTTAGCCGCTGCCGGTCAGATGTCCGACAAATTTTTGGAGGAGACGAGCGCTTAGCATACGCTTGAGCCGCGCCGAATTAAAGCAATCCGGAAACGTAAAGCTAAAACAAGGTTCTAAAAACCGAGAGGCCGGGTTTTGGCCCGGCCTCAATCGGTTGGCGGAGACATTCAGCCTCAACAGGTCACTGTCCTCACCCCAGCAACCCATCGCCGTTATGCAGCATTCTACAAAAAAATTAAGATTCGTCAATCCAAGAACACTTGCTAGTCAGTAACGAATCAGAATCGCTGATTTGAATAGGAAACGTGGCACTAATGGGAAGCGCAATAGACTTATTCGTAACCAATAGCTTCGACAACGGGCAGCCGCAGCGCTCGCTGCGCCGTCCACCAGGCAGCGGCGAGAGCGACCAGGAGCACAACCGGCACCATCGCCAGCACTACGCTCAGGGGGAATTGGAAGCGAAGGTTGAAGCCGGCGATGATCCGGGCGGCGGTGCGAACCAAAAAATAGGCGTTGAAGACACCGGCCACTACTCCGGTCGCCAGGCCGAGGAGGGCGATTGAGGCCGCCTCCAGTAAAACGATTTTCCGCACCTGGCCGCGCAGCCCGCCAATTGCGCGCAGAATGCCCAATTCGCGTTGCCGCTCCGAAACCGAAATAACCAGCATGTTAATCAGACCCATCGCGGCCACGAAGATGGCGATCAGCATCTCCAGGTAGGTCAGCGTGAAAAACTGATCGGTGAGACGCGAGCTCCATTCCTTGTATTCTTCGCTCGTGTAAATAAAGGACCGCTGCTCGCCGGCCATGGTTTTGTTTATCTCAGTCTTAAAAGCGGAACGATTAATGCCGGGTTCGAGATTCAGTAACATGAGGTCGACCGCATTATCGCCCCAATACTTTTTATAGAGTTCGCGGTCCATGAAGACCGTTCCCTTTTCCACGTAGTAAAACTCCAGGATGCCCACCACGGGCCGGACGATTGGTCCGGCAGGCGTTTCGAGGCGCATCTGGTCTCCCAGGTTGAGGCCGCTGCGCACGGATTGATTCTGCGAGATCACAAAACCGTCGCCCCGACTGGTTATCTCGCGGGCGCTGCGCTCATCGCCTTCGTCGAGTAAACCGGGCGAATTGTTGAACCACAAACCCATATCGCGGGCGATCACAATCACGTCATCGTTTCCGTAATTCAAACCGGTTACGCGCAAGCCATCGAGGTGCAGCACGCCGGGCAGGGAAGCGACGCGTTTTTCTTGCGCTTCGCTGAAATGATAGGTGCGCGATCGCAGTTGGTCAGAAGTGGCGACCATCAAATCGGCGTTAACGCAACGATCCACCATGCGGTTGAGCGCAGCCTTGTGACTATGAATGAAGGCCCCAACTGAGAAGACAAACGATAGCCCAAGCATTAGCGAGCCGACGGTCGCCGACGTACGCCGCGGCATGCGCACGGTGGCGTCAACCGCAATCACGCCAACCGCGCCGAAGAGCCTGCCCAGCAAGGGCCGCAAAACGCGTGAACCCCATACCACTAACTTTGGCAACAACAACACCATGCCAAACTGCACCATGATCGAGTAGGTGAAATGAATCATCAGGCCCACGCGCGCTGGTGAATAAAAGGTGAGGGCCAAACCGCCAAAGATGAACAAGAGGCCGAGCGCAAAACGCGACCATCCGAGCACGCCTTCACGCCGTTGTAGCTCAATGTTGCGCAGGGCCATCACGGGGTGGAGACGCGAGGCCGCGCGCGCCGGTAACCAAGTGGCGACCAGCGAGGCGAAAGCTCCGATGGCAAAAGCTGTTATCGCGTAGTCCCAGTGAAATGCCGGAGGTTCAGGTGTGGAGACGAGACCGTACATCGAAGTCACGACCGCGCTCATAATTCGCGTGGCGCCACGGGCCATGACAAAGCCAATAACCACTCCCAGAGCCGAACCGACTAACCCCATCAACGCCGCCTCGATCAGAAACATTTGTTGAATATGAGAACCCTCAACGCCAATCGCGCGCAGAACGCCGATCTCTTTCCAACGCTGATTCACGCTGACGCTCAGCGAATTGAAAATGATGAAAACGCCAACCATCAAAGCCAGCAGACTCATGATAAACAGGCCCAGACGCATCGCCGAGACGGCTCGCTCGAGGCCTTGACCGCGCCGGTCGGGCGGCACGACTTCAAGTCCAGTCGGCAGCCGGCCGCGCAAGTTCTGCTCGACCTCGGCAACCGGAATGCCCGGGTCTGTCATGATGTCGATGCGATCAATTTTATCTTTTTGATCAAAGGCTAACTGGGTAGAAGCGAGATCCATTAGCGCGATGTTGCCGCCAAATACGACGCTGGCGCCCGTGGTCCTAAAGAAGCCGCGCACCGTGAAGTCCTGCCGGCCGCGCTGCGTATAGACAGGCAGGTGGTCACCTTCTTTAAGGCCGTAGCGGTCAGCGAAGGGACGAGAAACCGCAATGGAATCGGGACGTTCGGCAAAAGCCAGAGGATTGCTGATTTCAAGGCCCGCCTGGTCAAACTCGCCTTCGTAGAGTTTTAAGTTGCTACTCGTGTCCATACCCAACACCAGCAGGTTGCTGCCATCAGGCAAGGCGGTTTGGACTACTCTTTCCATCACCGGTTCTGCCAGTTTCACGCCCGGCGTACTGCGCACAGTGCGGAGCACGTCTTGCGGAAAACTGGCTTCACCTGCCGAGACCTGGAGTGTGGCCTGACCGGCAAGCTTTTCAACTGTAGTAGCCAACGAACCAACCAGTGTCGTGTTGGCGGTGCGCACGGCAAAAAAAACTGCGACACCCAGGGCGATGCCTGCGAGTGTTAGCGCGAAGCGGAGCTTGTGCAAACCCCACTGCCGGATTGTGACGAGGGTTAACGCGCCCCACATATCACACGCCCTCCGACGGGTTGTTGTTGCCAATGGAGGCGCGGTCTTCCGCAACGCGGCCGTCTCGCAAAATCAACATGCGTTCACAAGTGGCGGCGGTGTGCTCATCATGAGTAACCAACAGGATGGTGGAGTTTAGTTCCCGGTGAAGCTCTTCAAGCAGTTTCAAAATTTCTTCGCCGCTCGCAGAGTCGAGATTGCCGGTGGGCTCGTCGGCCAGCAGCAGCGGGGGATCAAAAATCAGCGCTCGCGCGATGGCCACGCGCTGACACTCACCACCTGACATCTGATCCGGACGATGCGTCGCCTGCCGATGCAGTCCCACTCGTTCGAGCAGCGCGTAGGCCCGCTTTTCCGCCTCGCGGCGCGAACGGTCTCGCAGGCGCAACGGTAGCGAGACGTTCTCGACGGCAGAGAGCGTAGGCAGCAGGTTGAACGACTGAAAGATCATCCCGACCTTTTCCCGCCGTAGTCGCGTGCGTTCGTCGTCGCTCAGTTGGGACAGCTCGGTACCTTCAACCCAAACGCGGCCGGCGGTAGGCACGTCGAGGCCGCAAATCAGATTCAGCATCGTTGACTTGCCCGATCCCGAAGGACCCATGATCGCCACTCGCTCGCCGCGATTAACGGCGACATCGATTTCGTTTAGCGCGTAAAAGGTTTGGCCATCGGTATAGGCTTTGGAAACCTTTTCCAAACGCACCACACTGTCCGATTCTGTCATTTCAGATTCTTTCCACCTGAGATCTCAAATCTGAGATCTGAAGATTTACTTGCGCGACAGTTGTTTTAATCGATCCCGCGTGAACAATGTGTCGTCGGCCTTGCCGGGGAATTCGAGGCTAAGCGTTTCAATCGTGACTTTCGTTGGCCGGACGTGGTTTTCAATCTCTGTCAACCAGACAGCGTCTCGTCCGGCAAGGTTGTTGTATTTCTTCACATGAAAAGTCCGCACCTCCTGGCCGCCGGAATCGAATAGATGTAATTCGGCTGGGAGATAGTTATCAGAGCGAAAGAGCGTTCGCGTTTTCGCGATGACCGATTCGGCCGCCGGCTTCAGAGTGCCTTCGACTTCCATGACATTGACGCCGTCCAAATTCTTTTCATCGACCAGACTGTAATCATACTTGTCCCATTCCCCGAGTAGTTCTTGTGCCGTCAAGCCGCCGAAGAACATCTTGTTGGTTCCCGTTTCACGAAACTGGTCAGTTGACGAGACGTAGGTAACGTTCAGCGCAGGCTCGCCCCTGCGTTCGACGCTTAACGCGGCGAGGTCGTTCTCGTCGGCAGGCTGAACCACGTGAGTCAGCGTTAGCGTTTCGTTTTCTGTCTGCTTGCGCCAGATCTCTAACTCGTAAGTTTTGTTTGGTTCGGAAGTGGACGTGATAGTCAGACGGACGCGTTGCTTGCGATAAGGTGCGGCGTCGCGCTTGAGGTATTCAGCCACGATCTGCGTCCCGCGCTCGTGGCGCATGGTGGTGTAGTCGCTGCCGGCAGGCGTCTCGTGCTTGCAGTTCACGGCCGTCAGGCCCAGCAGCAGCACACAGCAGATTCCGAACTTCGAAAAGACGCGATCGACGCGATCAAGGGGCGGCAGTTTCATGTGCTTCAGACGTCGCAGCCTGGGGAAAGTGAGTAATCCTTGCAGCTATTCAAAAGACTGCGGTGACTTCTCCCGGATGCGAACTCACACGGCTAGACTGAAAAACCAGAGCGGAAATCTTATAGCTGTCGGTTGTTAATCCGCGGCGCAACGGCGCCAGACGGCGCGCTAGAAGCAATCTCGACCGGCCCTACCTTAAGAGCGCCACTTATGGGAGGTCAAGGTATCATTGATTGGGAATCCCGTAAATTGGGATCGAGGGCTTCGGCCTCACTCAGGCGTCGCCGTTGAGGCGAGGGCGGAGGGGAGAGTTTTAGTCGCCGGAGCCACTTCTTCCTGTTCCTCAGTTGCAGCTACCGGTTCAGCTGCCACTGGTGCTTTAGGTCGCGCATACTGGTCAAGTCCGAAGCCCAGGAAGATAGTCAGGAAGATGAAGGTGGCTGAAAAGAAGTAGGGCGACGAAACGCCGAGCCGGTCAAACGACCAACCAAAAAATAGTGGGGCGATGATGCGCGCGACGCCGCCGTAGGTCTGTTGCATTCCCATGTAGAGGCCCCGCTCTCGCTGGCTGATAACTCGCGAAAGAAGTGCAGTCACACACGGGAAGGTGAAGGCCGTTCCCAGCGGTATCAAGGCAACGGCAATTGCCAGCATCCCCAGGTTTCTTGAGAGCGGCATGCCGACAACCCCGGCGGCGAGCAGGATGAGACCCAGCCGCGACAGGTTGGCTTCACCCAGCCAATCAACCATGCGACCAAGCAGCAGCACGCGCGCGAAGACCGAGATGGAACCGACGTACATGAAGAAGTAACCGATGGTTTGTTCAGTAACCTGGAAACGCGCGTTTAAGAAAAGCGCGAGCACGGAGAAACTTCCCTGGAAGGCGCCGATCGCAATCGCATAAATCCAGATAAGGCGTGACGCCGGCTCACTCGAATGCGAAATTACGCGCCAGATAGCCTGACGCGAAGTGCGCGCCACCTCTCCTTCCTTGAGCGGTTCACTGACAACTCGTGATTCAGTCAGATAGCGAGCGGCGAAAGCCATGTTGATAATGCAGAGGGCCGCCGCGAAGATTCCCGGCGCCGCATGGCCCATCTGCAACGTTCGCGATCCCGGCAACAGGTCATATTTGCCCAGCGTGATTGCAAACGACCCGAGCACTGGTCCCAGCGCAACGCCAAGGTTCGTAGTTGCCGAAAGCCAACCGAGGGCGCGCGCGCGATCCTTCGGATCGGTCGAGTCTGCGACGTAGGCCTGAATCACCCCAACCGTTCCGCCGCCGGCGCCCTGAACGAGGCGAGAGAGAAACAACAAGAGCAGCGAGTGGGCGAAACCGAAAATCAAATAGGCAATCGCGGAAGCTCCCAGGGCGATGAGCAGTGTTGGTCGCCGACCGACGCGATCGGAAAATCGTCCCCACATCGGGGCGCTCAGGAGTTGCGCCACGGTAAAGGAGGCGACGATGAAGCCGATGATGAGGCCGACGCCAATATGCATTCCCAGAACGTTGACGCCCGAGCCACCAAGAGTCTTCACATAAAATGGCAGCAGCGGAATGATCATCAGCAGGCCCAGCATGTCGATGAATGCCGTGGCCATCAGAGTGAACAGCTTGGCGGGAATTTTGCGCACTTCTCTCCAGAGAATGTAGAGCAGTCCAGCAGCGAGCGTGCCGAGTAATACGAGTACTGGCAGCGAGTGAAACGACTGGGTGATGTTCTGCTGGATTAACATGAGCACGAAAACTAGTGATGAACTACGGCAAAGCGGAACCGGATGTTTCAATCAACGATGCGAAAGAAAGTACGCCACACTGTGTCAGAATTGAGCGAGACGTCAAGCCGGTAAATGCCGGCAGGCAGATTTCCAAGCGGGACCTCCCAGGCCGAATAGGAAAGCTTTTGCGGGCTAACGCTGATCTTCTTCTTGCCCGGACTCTCACTCAGCAAACGATTGTCCAAATCATATAACTGCAGCGACGGAATGCCTTTGCGTTTCTCTTTGGGCAGCCAGGTGACCAGTACCATTGCACGCGCGTCCTGTCGGGAAAACTCACTGCGCTCCTCAATGGTTTGTGGTGGGTCAGTTTTGCGATTCAGATTGCGCGAGAGCGTCCCGCTTAAAACGTTTTCATTGCCGATGAGCGGCGCCATGAATTGACCTGACTTGGCAAGATTTTCAAGTGTCGTCGGGGAACTGGCGGCGTTCGTCTGACTAAGCAGAGCAATTGGTACCGCTAACGTTCCGCGTGAGGTGCCCGCGAGGCTGCGAACCGAAAACACCAGGTCTTCGACGAAGGCTGACCCCGGAATCAAACTGCCACCAATCAAACCGATTACCTCGCCATACTCATTCAGCAACGGAGATCCCAGGGAGCGACGATTGAGATTGTCGCCGATATTCAAGCGTTCACCCGCGTTGCCCAGTAGTTGTTTGCCTATGATCGAAGCTTCAATCAGGACTCGGCTTCCTTCCGCCGGCACGTCGAGGACGTAGACACGATCGCCAACTGCGGCCGCGTCTCCGCTCGCCGTCGGTATCGGTAGAGTCTGACCGGCCTCGAAACGGAGAATCACCCAATCTTCGCGGCGGTTCCAGGCAATAACTTCGCTTGCGCCAACGCGCCGGCCGTCAGGCGTAACAATCCGCACTTTGCTGGCGCCATCCACAACTTGAAAAGCAGTAACCAGCCGATCCGGTCCGAGGAAAAACCCTGAGCCCGTGCTGCGGCGTTCACCAAGTTGATTGAGATTTTCGATAAATACACTGGCGGCAGCCGCCCGTTTGTAAATCTCAGACGGGATCAATATACGTCTCGCCGGCAAGGGCGTGTCGGGACGCGTTGCGCCAACAATCTGGAAATTGTGTGTGCCGGCTGTCTCGCCATCAATGCGAGCATCCAACGCCCAAACTCCCAGGGCCGGAGTGTCGCCGAGGAGCATGCGGAAATATCCGCCGAAGCGTTTTTGGTCAGCCTGGTAGTCAAAATCTGAAATCATGGTGACCTTGCCATCCGGTTTCTTCCAAACACCTTCGAAGTGATGTAACCCGGCCGGGCCTTCCCAGGTGAAATACACATCAACCTCCTTGTCGCCCGGAACGTAAAAGACTGAGCGAGCATCTTCAATCGAAAGCCGGCCGCCGTTGTCTACGACTTTGCTCCCGGAGACAGAACGCACGAGGCGAAAGCGCGATTCCAGGGATTGACCGCCGCCTGACAGTGGTTGCGAAACAGGGACCTGAGGTTTTTGATCTTGTGCATTGGCGATCGGGAGACACAGGAGCAGCAAGAGGAGTGGCGCGCGTAAGATTGGTTTGCGAGGACACTTCATTATGGTTGTGCGGGATGCTCTGGTGGTCACGTTAGTTGCAACCGAAATTGTAACATCGGAGCGATTCGAGAGCCGGTGGCGGAGACAATAGATTTAAAGCAGGCGGCGAGTCGCTGAACTATTCGCCGATGTGCCAGCAAACGCCGGCAAGGTCGATGAAGTTAACCTCACGTCCCCAGGGAAAATTTGCAGGCGGGTTTATCCGGAACGCGGAATACTTCGTATCAAGTTCCTTTTGCGAGACGGCTTCCCACCAGGCGTCGAGATTTGCCACATCGATGCGGATCATGAAATTTGACGCAAACTTTTCGTCGTCAAACTTCTGCAGAATGAACCGCGCGTTGCCATTTCGGAAACTGACGTAGTCATCAGCCGCCCAAACTTCTTCAAAACCAAGATCGGCAAACAGTCGACGGCTCGCGTCGAAATCGCTGCCGCTCGGTACGAAGGGCAACAGGGCCAATGCATTTAGATCACTCACGGATACAAGACCTCCTACTCAAAATGTGAATCGAAGCCGATCACCGGCTATGGATGCGACTTGCCAAAGATTCCAGCCAGGTAGTCAAGCACGATGCCCGGGGAAATGTCCGAAGATATGAAACCAATATAGTTGTCCGGGCGCAGCAGCACTTGGAATGACTTCTGCTGGCCAAAGACTTCCACCACCGCCGGGTGAAGCGGGATGTTATGGTGGTCAATCAGCTTCGGATATTGAACGGCGATTTCTTGCCACAGCTTCTGGTAAGCACTGCCAAATTCGTCGGCTGTATCCGAGAACGCCAGTAGATGAAATTTCGGTTCGCGCAACTTGTCGAAGATACTCTTGCCTTCAAAGAGGAAATACGGCAGCCGGTCTCCGGCTTTAACTTCAAAATCCTTGTCGTTGCCGTGCGCGCCGGTGTCATGCAAACTTAGGGAGCTGTCGCGATAGCTGATGCCGATTTGTGAAATCAAGGGGAAGAACTTTTTCTTGACGGCGTCGATGCTCAAAATGAATTTCGCCATCGGGGGAAAGATCGTGGTTCGAATCAGGTTCACCAGCCAATCCGTACCGGCGGCGAGATTAAACATGCGGTCGGTGGTCTGAAGCAACCGTTTGGCGTTCGGCAGTCGTTCTTCGTTGTAACTGTCCAGAAGTCGTGGGGCCGCCGCACGTTTGACGACCAGCGCCAGTTTCCAGGCCAGGTTGTAGGCGTCCTGAATGCCTGTGTTCATGCCTTGTCCGCCGGCGGGTGTATGTATGTGTGCAGCGTCGCCGGCGAGAAAGCACCGTCCGGAAGAAAACTTTTCGACGTGGCGCGTGTGGACTTTGTAAGTTGAAAACCAATCGACGCGAGTAATGTCGAGTTCGATCTCTGCCTCTGACTTAATACGCGCTTCAATTTCCTCGTAGAGTACTTCGCCTTCGTCCTTATCGTGGCCCTCGGGAAAGCCGCCAACGATGCGCCAACGTTTTTCACCGGGCATTGGGAAGAATGCCACTACGCCGTGATCGGCAATACAAACATGGAGCGCATCGTGGTTAAACTTCCAATCGATTTGGACATCAGCCACGTAGAACAAACGCTCAAAGGTACTGCCTTCAAAGGAGAGCCCGAGGCCGTGCCTGACAGGGCTGCGCGGGCCGTCACAGCCAACCAGATACTTGCCGGCGATGCTCCGGATTTCACCGCTGCTGTCCTTCATCTGCGCGGTAACACCGTTCTCGTTCTGCGAAAAACTTTCCAGCTCGTTTTGCCAATGCACGTCTTGCCCGTGAAGTTTCATGTATTCGTAGAGCAAGCGTTCGTTCTCGCTTTGTTCCAATACAAGCATGAACGGGAAAGCGCTCAGGCCTTGTCCGATGTTGGATAGATCGACCTCGCCTACGACATTGCCGCTTTCGAGCATACGAACCTTGCCGGCTATCGTGCCGCGCTCAATGGCCGGTTGCGCCAGCTCGAGTTGTTCGTAAATCTCAAGAGTGCGGGCGTGAACACCGAGTGCTTTAGAGAAGGGCGTGATGCTTTCGTTCTTCTCGACCACGACAAAATCAACTCCATAACGGATTAACTGACAGGCGAGGGAAAGTCCGGTGGGTCCGGCGCCAACGATGATTACGTCCGTCTGAGTTGTGGTTGTCATGAAACTGCGACCGAAAGCTCCCGCTACCGGGTGGTGCTGCTGCTGACCTCATTTACTTTCCTGGCCACGTCGCCGACACGAATCACCCCCGGTTGTACGACCTTCGCGTTGATGCCGCGCAGATGAAGTTGTCTGCCGACGGCGGAATTCACAAACTTCATAGCCTCGAGCCCAAACCGCGCCACGAATTTCTTACAGCCGGTATGCGGCGGCGGGGTCACTTCAATAACCGCCGAGCCGATCACCACTCGCGTCCCGGCAGGCAAATTCTCCTCGCTCAAATCCATATCCAGGTAGAGTTGATCGCCCGCCAGTTGCCAGCGACTCTTATCCTGCGCGACTAGCGCCGCGACGCGCGCATTGATGACGTTGATCTGCATGTCCGGGTGTGGCGATCCGTCCTTTGTGCGAGAACTGCCGCGCCTGCCCCAACTATCGCCGATGAGACCCGCTACCGGATCAAGTTCGCCTTCCTCCAGAACTTCGCGCTCGTCAATCTGCGGTCGACGCACAATCAACTGCAACAAGCCTTCGTCTTTCGGCGCCGCGCGGATCGTAACAAGCCCGGCTTCGAGTTCTGCCATCGTCAAATGTCTGATTGCTCCGGCCATCATATGGTCCTTCTCAAGTTCTAATAAAACTATCTCGCCACTCGTTATTTAACTTGCGCCGAAAAGCATGATGAGGAAATTACCAACTATCAACCGCGGAAACAAGAAAAGATCAATTGTCTTAGAGTAGCATTCAGTCCGTGGGGGGCAGGTGATTTTGAACCCTGAAACACTGAAGAGCAGAATGCAGTAAGCAGAAACTAAGCGGGAGAGAATTAGCCCGGCGGTAGCTGCGAGGAGGCACCGCCGGGCTTGTCAGGTTAGTTCTGGCTGAGGGCTACTGCTGCCCGAATCGCTGCCGGTACTCGCTCGAGGCGATGAATGCTTTCACCATCTCGGCTTTGCGGAAGTCGCCGCCGAACGAGTTTAGCTTCGCGAGCCAGAACTGATAACCCGAGTCGTTCGCGTCCGGCAGATCGGTCGGGTTGCGGCGGAGATAGCCGTGATACTGCAGCAGCACGAAGGCCGGGCTGACTTCGGCATTGATTATGGATTGCGACTCAACAATATTTCGCAGTGCTGCCACGCGACCGGCAGTGCCGCCTCCGCCGAATGAGGTAATAGCGTTGGCTCGTTCGGTCGCGGTCGGCGTAATCTGCGCCGAAGCGAATACCGCGTCAACATACTGCGCGGCGGTCTGCGATGTCGGGAAGCGCGCGATGAAGGCGGCACTGGTGACGACCTGTGTAGCGTAGGCTTGTTTGTTCTGTTCGAGCTTCGCATCGGCTCCGGCTTGGCCGACGATCACACCATCGCCGAGCTGGCGGGTGTCGCGGGCTAGATCCTGGTAAATCATGCGCGTCGTCGCTGTATCTGAACGCTTGCCGAAAGCAGCACGCTGCAACCGGATCGCGTAAAAGCCCGTCGCCTGGAACTCTATCGAAAGGAAGAACGCCGCGGACGTGTCAATGCGTTTTGCTTCGCGACATGATGCATTCGCTCCGCAGGATTCGATGTTGTTAACCCAGAAGAGCAGACCGGACGGGTCGGGCTGGCGGTTGAGGAAGTCGTGGTAGTGCTGGCAGACGAACGTCTGTGAATCGTCAATCGGGTTGGTGTTTGTCTGCGCGGTGTCGTCATCGGCGATGGTGATCGTGGCGCGACTCGGCTCTACCAGCGTGGCCAGACCGCTGACGTTGAAGAGGTTGAGGTTGAAGGTCTCGTCGCCTTCGACGAAGGCGTCTTCGGTAATGAGCAGGGTGACGGTCTTGCTCGTCTCGCCGGGGGCGAAGCTGAGCGTACCGAGTGTAATCCCGTAGTCGCCCTTCTGTTTGGCAGTGCCGTCTGAGGTGGCAAAGTCAACGGTGAGCGCGGTCGTCGTGTCGCCAGTGCGTGTGATGGCCACCGAGAGGCTGCCGCAGTCCTCCGCCGCGATGTATTGGGCGAACTCGAATTGCACGCGCGCCTGGGCGGACGTTGGCGTTGTTGATGTGCCGACGAAGATGAGTTCCTGGTTAGTGGTCAGATCGTTGACGGTGATGCTCGGCGGCGAGAAAGTGAACCCTGCTTTGGCTGTGGTTACCGTAAAGTTGCCATCGAGTGTGGTGTTGAGGAAGGCGAAGTTGCCATTGCCGTCCGTCGTAGTCATGGCGGAGTTTGTGCCGCTCAGGGTGACGGTGACGCCTGAGATGCTGTTGCCGGAAGAATCAATCACGCGCCCGGAGATGGAGTAGTCGCCGATCTTGGCGACGAAGGCTTCATAGTCGCCTCCAGGCGTGCTTTGAATTGCATTAGTGGTCGTCGGGAAGTTGGTCGAGTTGGTGAATCCGGAGACGTAGGTGTTGCCGGACGTGTCCACTGCGATGCCTGTGCCTCCGTCGGCGCCACTGCCGCCAAGAAAGGTAGAGTAGACGAGCGCCGTGCCCGGCGCGTTAATCTTCGTCATGAAGGCATCCGGATTGGTATTGAAGGTCGTATCGAACGCGCCCGCCGTCGTCGGGAAGTCGGGTGAAGCGGTAGTTCCGGTGACGTAAGCATTGCCAGAAGCGTCCAGCGCGACGCCTGCGCCTTTATCCGCTAAAAGGCCGCCGAGAAAAGTGGAATAGACGAGCGCCGACCCTGCCGCGTTGAACTTGGTCACAAACGCATCGCCCATGCCGCCATAAAGCGATTGCACGGCGTTGACTGTCGTCGGGAAGTCGCCGCCTGCCGAGCTGGTGCCTCCGGTGACGTAAGCGTTCCCGGAAGCGTCCACCGCGATGTGTGGGCCGTCGCTGAGGCCCGGTTCCTCGCCAGTGCCACCGAGGAAGGTGGAATAGACGAGTGCCGAACCCGTAGCATTGAGCTTCGTCACAAAGGCGTCCCCACCGCCGTTGTATGTAGTGTCGAACGCGCCCGCCGTCGTCGGGAAGTTGTTTGCACCCGGTGCAGAAAGTGGACCGGTTCTTCCAGTAATGTAAGCGCTGCCGAAAGAATCTATGGCGATGCCGAAGGCCTGATCGAAGTCGCTGCCGCCGAGATAGGTTGAGTAGATGAGTGCCGAACCCGTAGCGTTGAGCTGCGAGACGAAGGCGTCCTCATTGGTATTGTAGGTGGTATCGAATGCTCCCGCCGTGGTGGGGAAATCAGGCGATTGAGTGCTTCCGGTAGTGTAAGCATTGCCCGAAGCGTCTATGGCGACGCCTCTGCATGAGTCGGAGAATCTGCCGCCGAGGAAAGTGGAATAGACGAGCGCCGAGCCGGAAGCGTTGAGCTTTGTCACAAAGCCGTCTGAGCCGCCCGGCGTGGTATCGAATGCTCCCGCCGTGGTGGGGAAATCAGACGAGGAAGTGCCCCCTCCGACGTAAGCGTTGCCGGAGGCGTCCACCACGATGCTTCTGCCTATCTCCTGGCTAGCGCCGCCGAGATAGGTGGAATAGACGAGCGTCGAACCCGAAGCGTTGAGCTTCGTTATGTAGGCGTCAAAGCTAGCACCTTTCACGCTTTGAATGGCGTTGACTGTCGGAAAGTTGGTTGATGGGGTTTCTCCCGTGACGTAAGCGTTGCCGGAAGCGTCCACCGCAACGGCCGTGCTATCATCGAAGTCGCTGCCGCCGAGATAAGTGGAATAAGCCAGCACCGGGTCAATGATGAGCGGCCTCTGCGCGTCATACGCTCCGACCGCAAAGCCGATCCGGCCTGCTCCCTTCTGCAGGTAGCCGCTCGCGACCTCCTTGCGCTCGCCGTTCACCTCCTGATACACCGAAGGCTTTTGCTGTCGCAGCGTGCGCTCACCAACCTGAAGCAACAAGTCACCGCTTGCCGCGTCCACTTCCACCTTGCTTGCGCCCTCGAAGCCAAGCGCAATCTGCTTGTAATCCGCGCCCGGCCTGACCACGAAATCGTATTCCAACTGTTGTTGGTTGCCGTAATAGACCATGTCCACGCCTTTGTACACGCTCGAGTAATGCACGCGCCCGAAGGTCGGGATGTCCGTGTGCCACTGGTCGGGGTCGTTGCCGATGAAGTAGTTGACTCTCCCCTCCAGCTCGTCTAGCCCTGAGACTACCGGCTGAGAGCTTGCGCCTTCCAACCTCATGCGCAGCACCGCCGGAGGCTCTGAGGACGCGGCCTCAAGCGCAGTCTCGTCGACATCACCTTTGAGCAACTGCTCGCGGCGGCTGGCAGCTCCATCGCCGCCTTTGTAGGCGAGCACGAAGACAGCTTCCGCCTGAGTGAGGAAGAGCGTGTAGCCTGCGCCACGCGCGAAAAACTTAACCGCGTCGTTCGTCTGACCCTGATTGGCCTCGAAGCTCATGCCGATCTTTCCGTAAGCCGTACGCGCCTGTTCCGGCGTAAGCAATGCCGGCGCTTCCTGCTTCCCGGCAGCATTCTGGTCGAGTGGGTTGGTCGCACCAACAGTGCGCGCCCGGGCCGCATGGCTTGCGTTGGCGAAGGGTAGAGCCAGCGAGCTAATCAGCCCGCAGAAAACTAGTGCGAAAGCGGTCCGGCGAAAGGGGTTCATGTTTGGACTTCTCATTAAATTTTTCCTCTGGGCTTCAGCGAAGGTATAGGGAGGCTGGAGGATAGCAAAACCCCGCGGCTGGGTCTACCAGGAGTCGCAGCGTTGCGAATTCGCTTTTAACTTTAGGTGAGTCGGTGCTCGCTCATTGTTAGATGTTTGATTTCGCTCGTGACCACAACTCTCCTTTCACCGCAGCTGATACAGGTTTACAAACTCTAACGAGGAGAAATTGCCAACTCCGAATGCTGGTAACAAGAGGAGAAGTGAACCGTCTAGTCAAACTCGCGCCGCGGTGAGGATTGCTCCGCTCCAACTCTGCCCGCGACGATGTCTGCCTTGAAATAGTTTTCTCCGCGCATCGGAATTCCAGCCAGCCGTCGCAACATTGCGAGTTGTCCGACGTGGGTCAGCGCGTCGGCGATCGGAGCTTGAAACAACTGTGTTGGCGGGCAACCCATCGGCTTCGCGGAGGCCAGATAATCATCAAACGCTTTCAAGCTCGCGAAGAATCGTTGAACCTGCTCATCCCAGTCGGTTGGTTCCGCGTTCTTCCAGGTTTCCTTGCCCTGTGAAATTGAGAGCGCCCATCCCAAGAGGTCGCCAATGTGGGCCAGGATTTCGAGCGGGGTGCGGGACGTCTCGCTTGCCCGAAACGCTGCAAATTCGGGGGAGACGCCGCGTAAGGTTTTTCCACCGCGGTAAGCGAGCGTTGCCAACGTGTGACGAAAAAAGGCGCGTCCTTGATCAGTTTCTGCGGTCATCGAAAAAGTTCTCCTCCACTATTCATTTCAATGCGCAACTAGCGCGACATTCTCCAGCGGTGCACCAGCGACGCATAGTGGGCATGCCGATGGTAGCCAGAGTTCATAGCGTTCGCGGACTACTGCTTCAACGGGCACTTGTTGCTTCCCAAAGAATTCGGCCCCAGTGTCGCCCAACACCATGAGCGCGGAGGCAACTGCGGTAACGGCGCCATGCGCGTGGAGTTCGGTGTAGGTGCCGCGCAAGGCCGAGCCGGCGCTCATGACATCATCGACGATGGCGACTTGTTTATCGCGTACGCGAGCTGCGAAAGCCGGCGGCAAGCGATAGCTGGCCGGGTAGAAACCGTTGGCGTTTGCAGGTAGCACGCGTTCAGTGAAACAAAACTCAACGCCCAACGTTTGTGCGACTAGTTGAGCGAGAAAGGCACCACCGAGCAACGGCCCGCAAACTACGGCGACGTTGTATTGACGAAGCGATTGCGAAAGCTGCGCGACGAACGGCTCGATGCGTTTCAAGTCAGCGAAGAGCGCATCGAGGTCCAACCAGAGTTCGCTGTGATAGCCCGACTCAAGTTGGAAGTGACCGCGACGACCGGATACCAACTCATAAAAGGAAGCTGCGGTTGGTGCGTTCATCCTGCTCGCCCGCTCCGTAGGAGCCGAATGTTTATAGAGCCGCTGTCTAATTGAGAGGTCTTCGCTCCAGCGAAGCGAGATGTGCAAATTAAGATCGCGCCCACAATATTACGCCCCCAGAGCTCCTCGAGAATTATCAAAAGCCCGCTGCCTTTAAACATTTGGTCCCTCCGGGACCGCCCCCCTCAACTGGACTTCAGGAATTTGAAACTCAGAAAGCAACTGGCAGCGACTTCAATCCACGCAGAGTGAAGTTACGATGCCACTCCAGCTGTTCAGTTGCCAGTTGCAGATTCGGCATGCGCCGAAGCAAAGTATTTATCGTTATCTGTCCTTCGAGCCGAGCGAGGGCCGCGCCCACACAATAATGCAATCCGTGTCCGAAGGAGAGGTGACGGTTTGGTTTGCGAGCGAGATCAAGTTGGTTGGGGAAGGCAAACACGTCCGGGTCGCGATTGGCGGCGGCAAAACTGAAAACGATCAGTTGGCCTTTCTGAATTTGCTTGCCGCCGATGTGAATGTCTGCCAAAGCGATTCGTCCCATCTTCTGCACGGGACTCTCGTAACGCAACAGCTCTTCCACCGCGGATGCGATCAGGTCAGGATTTAGTCTCAGCTCTTCCTGCTGTCCGGGGTGCTGCAACAAGGTGAGGACGCCATTCCCGATCAGGTTTGTCGTTGTTTCGTGTCCGGCGATCATGAGCAGCACGCAGTTCGCGAAAAGCTCGTCTTCTGTCAGTCGATCTCCCTGCTCTTCAGCCTGGACCAGCGCGGTCAAAAGATTTTCCTGGGGCCGGCGGCGGAGTTCGATCATTCTTTCCCTGAAGTAAGACGACAGCTCCAGCACACTTTTCTGGGCGATGACGTAAAGGGCTTGCAGCTCTTCTCTAGTGGCTCCGCTATCAATCCCGCTGAGCGCTCCGGCAATGTCATCCGACCACTCTTTGAATTGCTGATGGTCTGCTCCCGGCACGCCGAGTAATTCCGCGATGACTGTCGCGGGAAGGGGATTGGCTAAATCTGCAATCACATCCAGGCGGCCGTCTTGCTGCACCGCGTCCAGCAGCTGGTTTACTAACTCCTGCACGAGCGAGCGCATGTTCTCGACCACGCGAGGTGTGAATGCTTTATTTACCAAGCCGCGCAAACGTGTGTGATCGGGCGGGTCGACCATCAACATCCATGAAGACACCGCCGTGAAGAATGGCCGGAAGTGTTCCCTTGCCTCGTTGGGCATGCGATCAGAGTGTGCGCGAATACGGTTGGACGACAGATTCGCGTTTTGGATCAGCGTCACAATGTCAGCGTAGCGAGTGAGTACCCAATAGCTGTTTGCTTCACTCCAGAAAATCGGATCGTTACTGCGCAGGCGGTCGAAAACCGGGTAAGGGTTCGCGAGGAACTCCGGGCTGTCGAGGTCATACTGAGTCATAGGATTGCAATGGCTCCGAGGAACTTGAGCGGTTATGAAGACTGCAAGCGGGCCGAGTGCGTCGAAAACTGGCGTAGGGTAGGCAATTTGCTTGCGGCGTGTCAATGATGGCATTTGTTTGGGAACATTTCGTTCGCGATAGTAAGATTGCCGCATGAATGAAATGAACGCCGCTCAATCGTCCGCGATAGCGCGGTTTCGCGAATTGCATACGTCGGGATGTTTTGTCTTACCAAATCCGTGGGATGCGGGAACGGCAATCTATCTGCAGCACCTCGGCTTTCAGGCGCTGGCAACAACCTCGGCAGGATTTGCCTTCTCTCAAGGATTGGCGGATTCGGTGTCGGCTGTTTCGCGCGACCTCATGCTCGATCACATCCGCGCCGTCGTGGTGGCTACATCGCTGCCCGTGAACGCAGATTTTCAAACCGGCTATGCGGATGAACCGGAAGACGTGGCGGCGAACGTTGCGCTTTGCGTTGCGACTGGTGTGGCCGGGCTCTCGATTGAAGACGGGTTGGAATCCGGACCTGCGAATGAGGGAGCAGCCCAAACCAATACGGCACTGCTTTATGATTTTAGCCTGGCGGTAGAGCGAATCAAGGCAGCTCGTGCAGCAATCGACGCCTCCGGAACTCCGGTACTGCTCACGGCTCGCTGTGAAGCCTGGCTGGTCGGGCAGCCCGATCCATTCAACGTCTCTTTCAAGCGACTAGTTGCTTTTGCGGATGCCGGGGCCGATTGTCTTTACGCGCCCGGTATAAGCAGGCCCGAAGAGATCGAAGCGATCGTGAAAGCCGTATCGCCGAAGCCCGTAAATGTCTTGGTGTCCCGATTCAATTCCGATTTGACGGTGGCGCAACTAACCGATCTAGGTGTGCGTCGAATCTCAGTCGGATCTGCACTGGCGTGTGCCGCGTGGGGCGGATTCATGCGCGCCGCAAAAAATATCGCGGCGTCCGGCTCATTTGCAGAATTTGCAAACGCCGCTGTTTTTAGAGAAATCAATGATCTATTCGAAAAGCGAAGCTGATTTGGCCTAGACGAAACGGCGAACGATGAATGCAAGCAGCGGGTGCTTGCCCCAGATCGCTCCGTAGACGTCACCGTGTTAGGTTATTCCCCACCTTCTGATTCATACCAACGATAAGTTTTTCCGTTCCAGTAGAGCATGCTATCCGCGGCTTCCGTCCCCAAAAGGATCAAATCGCCCTTAGCCGCCGCGGGAGGTGGCAGCGACCCGCGAGGCCGCTTGCTGCGTTTGCGGATTATTTCCAGCAGTTGTTCTCGAGCCTCAGGTTGCGCTTGCTCCCGAACGCTTTCCAGGGCCAGTACCGGAGACTCGCCAAACAGCAAAAACTTTCCTGCGACCGGAGCCGCTTTCCACCCTGCTCTCGAACCGTGAATGATCGCGAGAGCAAAGGTTATCTTGTTAGCTGGGTCAGCTGGGAAGGTTGTTTTCGTAGCATAGCGAAAAGGGTCGAGGATCCGAACTTCCTTGGGCAGATCGCCGCGACGGCCCTTAATGCGAACGACGATTAGAATGTCTTCGGCGCCATCGCCGTTGAAATCGCCGGTCAAATAAAAAGGCTTGAACGCCGTTACGGCTTCGACAGCGGCTCCAAAGGAGTCATCCAGCGCCTCTATCACGGCCGACTGAGTGGGCTGAGGGCGCCTTATTTGTGCGGCTCCCGAGTTGGCAAGCCCAGTTAAGGTAGTTATCGCAAGCAAGACCAAAAGTGCCTGCCGCGCGTATCGTGAATTGGTTTTTGTTTGTCTTCTCATAGTCTTCGGTGACCCGCACAGTTGCTCATCCCTTGCTGACCAGCAGCGTGACCCGGTAGTCCCTCGGTATGATTTTCCGATTGCTGCGAGGGTAGGGGCTCAGCTCAACCAGCTTCACCTTGTAACCTTGATACGCGGCTTCACAGACAAACTGCCCAGCCTTACTGGAGTTCAACGTCACACTACTGCCTTGGCCTCTACCGTTAAGTTCCAGCTTTACTGCCGCGTTCCCCGCCCACACACAGGTTACGTCTGAGGGACAGCGCGAATCGTTCGCTACGGCGGTGAACTTGATCCGCAGTCTCGTTCCCGGCACAGCGACTTGCTGCCCCACGCTTAACTTCAACTCGCGACTCAAACGCGTTGTTGGTTTGTGTCGCTTAACACGCGTGGTCCCGTCCGCCGCTTGCGAGCCTCCAACCAGGAGGGAGCAGGCGATGACTACTACAAAAATCAAGGGGCAAGACGAGCGAGGGTTCATGAATGGCTTCTCCAATCAAGGTTACAAATATTCATGCTTGCTCTCGCTGCCAGCTTTCGGAAACCGCCCGACCCTTCACAATGTCGTCGACAACGAGGATTAGTTGGTTATCGTGATCGCTGTAGAGCACTTCGATGTTCACACCTGCTTCAGCCATACGTCGCGTGATCTGTCCCAGTTGACCGGGTTGCGCCTGCTTCAGTCGTTGCACCAGCACTTCCCGCTCGGCCAACACTGTGATGCCGGCAGCTTCGAGTGCGTTACGGGCGGCGAATCCATCTGCAAAAAGAAAATGCGCCACGCCGCTACCGTCGACTACAAAGGCTCCGCCGCCTTCGATGCTGACGCCGGCCCGGCCGAGGGCGTCACCCATCTCCGCTAGCGCGCTGGGTCTGTTTTCCAATGCGATAGTTAAGCCATTCATAGTTGTATCAGTACAACCGAGCTAGCCGGTCTATTTAAAACTTTTCACCCGAGCTACTGCTCTCGGTTCCAATGTTGGAACTACTTTTTGTAGACATAGTAAACAACACCAGCGAAATCGTCAGTCAGCAGAAAGCCATCAACGCCAAAGCTCATCACATCTACTGGTCGTCCGTTTATTTTACCCGCAGCAAAAAAACCATTGATAAAATCTTCGGGCCAATCTGCGTTTTTGCGACCCGTCTGAATTCGCACCACGCGGTAGCCGCGATTGAGCCGCTTCTTGGTCGAGCCGTGCAGGGCAACCAGAAGAGAATCTCGCAAAAGATCGCCATAAGCCGACTTGAGCGCTGGTGCCATATCAAGTGAATTGAAAAACTCAAATCCCAGGGGCGAACTGTGTGCGTCGAAAGCGGCGAACGCTAACGGTACATCATCGCATTTCAGCTTCTTCCCGGCGGGATTAAACTTCGGATCTGCCAGGCGAGTAGTTCCGGATTGATAGCAATAGGGCCAGCCATAATTCGTCTCGCCTCTTATTTTATGCATGGTGTCAGCCGGTTTGTTGTCGCCGAGATGATCCGATCCCATGTTGGTTGCGTAGAGATGTCCTTGGATCCAGCGCAGGCCCACAGCATTGCGCAAACCCCGCGCAAAATACTTCTGGTTTTTGCCGTCAGGATCCGTCTCCAGGATACTTGCCCTTACCTCTTCTTTTTCTTCACAGGCATTGCAACTGCTTCCGACCGAAATATAGATCTTGCCATTTCCGCCAATCGCGATGGTGCGCGTCAGATGCCAGCCGCCATATTTGTAACTCAAGCCATAGTCGGGAAAAGTTGCCAGCACTTCGGGTTTGGCGCCCGGCTTGTTTTCGCCGGCGGTGTATTTGTAGCGCAGCAAATGGTCCGTCAGGGCCAGATAAAACCAATCGACGCCTGACGGATCTCTGTAGAAAGCGATGCTGTTAGGGTTGCGCAACCCTTCCAGATACGGAGTTACTTGCCTGAAAGTCTTGTTGGCAGGATCAAACTTGTCGAGTATGTAGACGGCGCCTTTGGAGTTGTCAGTCTTGTTATACATATCGGTGACAAAGATCCGATCGTCAGGACTCTTTGCCATAAAACGCACGCGTTTCAGTCCCTGCACAGCCACGCTGATCCCCAATCCCTCAGGCAGGTTGAGATCAAACGCTTTGCCATTGTCGAGCGAGATGCGCTGAGGCACCAGCTTCAGGACACGCGGGCTCGTCTTTGTGATGCCCTGTGCTGCGGCCACAACGAAAGCACCGACACAGAGTGCGATTACGAATAAAATTGTTCTCACAGGCATTACTTTTCCTGCCAAACGCCTACCCCGAAGCGGTTATGTAAGTGTCACCGTTACCACTCTTGGCTATCGGTGAGCTGCGGAATCGTGCGCCTACCTGCCGAACGAGCGATCAACTTCTCGAGTCGCCGCAGCCGCGTGTCTTCAACAGGAGCTTGTATTAGAGTTTCCTTTCCGGTGCAAGAGAGTTTGTATAAAACCTCCGCTACAATGCAAGGAACTTTGTATTAATCAGCTGCTATAGGTATCATCTGCGAGCACAGCCACCCCCGCATGCAAGGGTCTTTTCAGTGAACCCAACCGCAGGGCGTCTGCCAATTCACAAATCTTGAAGAATACAAGATGTCTTTCAAGATTGACGTGGATTATGGGCAAGACATGAGTCTGCGGAATGCGCCAGTGAGTGGTTAAGGAATTCAGTTGTTTAAAGGCGAGGAAAACTACGATGTCGAGAACACAACGCTTGAGGATCACGCTATTTGAGCAGAACCTTTATCCGGGGATTATTTGCGCGGTCTTCTTAATCTTGATGGCCGCGATTTTTTTATCGGTGCCTATCATCAGGGTTCGCGGTGCGGGAAATCCAAGCGTCATCGTCAACAAGTATTTCAACAGCGGAACGACTGCCGATGTGGTTGAGTTGCTCGTGATACAAGACGCACTCGATATGCGAGGCATGATAATCAAAGATTTTTCTTCCAGCATGGGCAGTGATGGCGGCGGGAAGTATACGTTTAGCAATGATGCGTTATGGAGCAGCGTGCGCTCAGGAACGCTCATCGTTCTTCGCAACGACAACAGTGCGGTGGATGTTACGGTCGGTGGAGCGGATTACAACTTGGATCTTGGTATGCAGAACGCAACCTACTTTGCTTCAAGTGGAACGTTCGACATTGCAACTACAGAAATGGTGATGATCAAAGCCGCCGGGAGCGGTACTGCTGGGGTTACGGGAAGCATTCACGTTTTGGCAGGCGGAACCGCAGGCGCGCAATTCACCGCTACCGCTGTGCCTAAACTGATTGCGAGCGGAACATCGGCAGGTGGTACCTTCGTCTTTGCCAACAACACCACGCAGAGCATCAATGACTTTGACGGAACGGATGCTACCGGGGCGGCTACCGGATTGACGTTTGGATCCGGAAACAATGCGAACAACACTGCCTACATAAATTCGCTCCGCACCGCTGCAAGTCCCACACCTTCCGTGAGCCCAACGCCAACACCTACGCCTTCGCTTTCGATTAATGATGTGTCTCAGGCCGAAGGGAATAGCGGCTCGAGTTCGTTTACTTTTACAGTCAGTCTCTCGCAGCCCGCACCCGTCGGCGGCGTTACCTTCAACGTCGATACAGCCGACGGCACGGCTACCATTGCGGACAACGACTACGTTGCCGTTCACACAACCGGGGTAACTATCGCCGCAGGCCTTTCGTCCACTCCCGTTGCCGTACAGATTAACGGCGACACGACCACTGAGGCGAACGAAACGTTCTTCGTGAACATCTCCAGCGTTACGAACGCGGGCGTAACTGACGCCCAGGGACAGGGAACCATTGTCAACGACGACGGAGTCGCCTCATCTGGGGTTGTTATTAGCCAGGTTTATGGCGGCGGCGGCAACAGCGGCGCGACATACAGGAACGATTTTATCGAACTGTATAACCGTGGTACGACGCCGGTTGATCTTACCGGTTGGAGTGTCCAGTTCACTGCAGTCACCGACAGTTTCGCGGCCACCTCACCGACTACGGGTACGCCGCTCGTCACAAATCTTTCCGGCATCATTCAGCCCGGACATTATTATCTGATTCAGGAAGCCGCGGGCGCTAACGTCACAACCTCGGTCCTTCTTCCGACGCCGGATGCAACGGGTTCGATTGCGGTCGGTTCGACAGGGGGAAAGGTGGCGCTGGTCAGCAACACGACCGTCTTGAGCGGGACCTGCCCGGCCTTTTTGGCGAATGGTATCGTAGATTTCATAGGGTATGGCGCTGCCAACTGTTCTGAGACATCACCGACGGCTGGAACCACGAGCCTCGTCGCAGCAATCAGAAAGAACAACGGGTGCACGGACACTGATAACAACAGCGCGGACTTTAGTGTGAGCGGGGGGCCAATTCCGCGCAACAGTTCGACGACAAATACTTGTGCCGGAAGCGGCGCCCTTTCCGCTTCGGGTTCTGCTAACCCGAACTCCGTTGATCCGGGTGTCAGCACGCTGCTGACCGTCGCAGTCTCGCCCGCGTCAGGACCAACGAGCACAGGTATAACAGTCACCGGCAACCTAACCAACATCGGCGGATCAGCCACGCAACCCTTCTACGACGACGGCACCCATGGAGACGTTACCATTGGAGATAACGTCTTCTCATTTTCCGCTACGACCTCCTCCAGTACTTCGGCGGGAGCGAAGTCGCTGCCGATTAGTGTTGCAGACGCGCAGGCACGGAATGCGTCTGCTTTCATTACCATGACGATAGCCCTTCCGACCTGCGGTGTAGAGCGCTGGTCGGTTAAGGTCGGAACTGACCCGGATGCTTCTCTGTGCGATCTAACGAAGGCGACTCCGGTAACCCTCGCCACGATGAGAGGCTGGCCGGCGCCGGCTTCGCCGCCGCTCAACGCCCGCGTCGCACCTTACGAGACGACCGTGTGGGTAGTAAACGGAACGCTCATAGACTATAAAAAAGAGAGTGACGTTGACTATCACCTCGTGTTGCAGGACGGTGCGGGCACTACGATAGTCACAGAGATTCCCTGCCCCTGTTGCGGTGTAGGCAGCCCGTTCCAGTCAATGATGGCAAATGCGCGTTCTACCTTTGACGCGAGGTTGACGGCTACTACTTCTTTCCAGAACCCCAACATCCCGGTGCGACTTACCGGAGTGGGATTCTTTGACTTCCTGCATGGTCAGACCGGCGTGGCGCCCAACGGGATAGAGGTCCATTCCATCCTTTCTATCGCATTCCCGACATCGCAGAATGCAGCGACCACCGTAGGCTTGAACACTACAACAACGGCGGGCGACGCTACGATCCGCTTTAGTGATGTAACGGCCCCAGGAACGACGACAGTTAATCCGATTGATCCCAGCACATCAGGACCGGCACTTGCGGGTTACAGCCTGGTGGGTCCGGCGTTCAACATTACGACCACCGCTACTTCCACCGGGCCGTACAATGTTTGCATTAACGTACCTTACATTACCGACTCGGCAGCTTTCTCCAATCTGAAGCTGCTTCATAACGAGGGCGGTGTGCTGGTTGATCGCACCACGGGAGAGAACTTCACCAGCAAGATCGTTTGTGGCAGCGCGCCCACGCTCTCTCCTTTTGTAGTGGCGCTCGGAAATACGCCCACCGCTGCTAACAGTGTCATAAGCGGCAGACTGAGTGATCCGAATGGGATAGGTATTGCCGGCGCGGTCGTGAACTTAAGCGGTACGCAGAATCGCAAGTTTATCACTGACGCCAACGGAGACTATCACTTCGACAATGTGGAGACCAATGGCTTTTACACGGTCAAACCAACACGTGCTAACTATTCGTTTAGTCCCGTAGAGCGTTCGTTCAGCCAGCTTGGCAACAGCACGGAAGCAGAGTTCACTGGTTCGGCTGTAGCGATTGGCGTTAACCCGCTTGATACGCCGGAGTATTTCGTTCGTCAACACTATCTCGATTTTCTTTCACGCGAGCCTGACGAAATCGGGTTTAACTTCTGGAGCGAGCAGATGCTCAGCTGCGGCAGTGATGCGAACTGTCTTGAGCGTCGCCTAATCAATGTTTCAGCTGCTTACTTCCTGTCGATAGAGTTTCAAAACACCGGGGGCTTAGTGGACGGACTCTATCGTGCGAGTTACGGGCGCCCGCCAAGGTATGACGAGTTTATGCCCGACACGCAGATGGTGGCGAAGGATTTAGTCGTGGGTCGCAACGGTTGGGAGCAACGGCTGGATTCAAACAAGCTCGCGTTTGTTGATGGCTGGGTCCAGCGACCGGCTTTCCATGCGGTTTACGATCTGTTAACGAACGATCGCTATGTAGATTCGTTGATCGCGCACACGGGAGTCAGCTTCACGCAGAGCGAGCGCGATTCGCTTGTCCTGGCCTTGAGCCTGGGAACGGTGACGCGCGCCGGGGTGTTGCAGCGCGTCGTCGAAGACGACCGCTTTGTGAGAGCGAAATCCAACGAGACGTTCGTGATGATGGAATACTTTGGTTATCTCCGGAGAGATCCGGATCAGAGCGGCTATCAATTCTGGCTTAACAAGCTAAACCAGTTTGGTGGCAACTTCGAGCAAGCCGAGATGGTGAAAGCATTCATCAACTCCGGCGAATACCGAGCACGCTTCGCCCAATGAGTGAAGAGTGAAGAGCGAAGGTGAAGGTGAAAGGATCCAACTGACGGAGCTGGTCCCCTCTTCACGTGTCACCTTCCGCTTTTTACCTTCATACTCTTCACTCTTCACTTTCAAAGCGTAGAATAGCCGCCGCCGAAGTGGAATTATTCCGATGGACGATCCGAATCACTCTGAACCCTTGACTCAGCCGCTGGAGCCGTCGGTCGCGAAGACGATGGATTTGGCACGCCTACCAGCGACCGGCGAGAGGGACCCGGAAGATTTCCAGGCGGGACAGGGTCGAATCCTCCAGATGATTGCCGCCAACGCACCGCTTGGCGAAATCCTTAAGAGGTTGTTGCTTCTGATCGAGGCGCAGTCGCCGGAGATGATCTGCTCCGTCTTGCTCCTCAGCGACGATGGTGACCACATTCGGCATGGGGCCGCTCCGAGCCTTCCCGAATCTTACGTCAACGCAATCGATGGCGCGTCGATTGGACCGAAGCATGGCTCATGTGGAACGGCGATGTACCGGGGCCAGCCCGTGATCGTCACCGACATCATGACGGATCCACTTTGGGAGGATTACCGCGAGCTTGCCGCCGCAGCCGGTCTGCGCGCCTGCTGGTCAACGCCGATAATGTCGGGACGCGGCAAAGTACTAGGTTCATTTGCCATGTATTACCTGGAGCCGCGCACGCCGACCGGTGATGAATCGCGTCTCACGGAAGTCGCCACGCGCATTGCCGGGTTGGCAATTGAGCGCCAGGCGGCGCGCGAGGCGCTGGCTCGAACGCAAGGCGAACTGGCCCAAGCCGCCACCCTGGGTGAGATAGCAACTTCCATCGCGCACGAAGTCAACCAGCCGCTCACGGCGATCATTAACAACGCCGAAAAGTGTCTCCACTTGCTCAATGAGAATAGCAAAGACGTTGAGCAGTTACGGGAGGCGTTGATCAACATAGCTGCTGACGGACACCACGCGCTCGCCGTCATCGCTCGCATCCGGGAAAAGTGACTCAAAGCGACTGACGACCGGGGACCGACGACCGCCGGAGTATTTCGTCCACAGTCTGCGGTCGTCCGTCGTTGGTCGTTTAGAAGTTGATCCCAATAGCGGCGAGTAGCGCCAGCACCACTGCAAGGATCGCCTCCCCAACAATCAAACCCGAGGCTAACGGAACCCGAAAGTCTGCTTCAGACCGGGGCCCTGATTTCGCCCAAAT
>JANLYH010000224.1:0-53112 GCA_031365545.1 Pyrinomonadaceae bacterium
GGCTTCAATATGTTTGTGCCGAAGCCGGTGCAGCCTGAAGAACTGATTACCGCTATAGCCAACCTCGCTGAGAATTCCTGCAAGACTGTCTAAAGCCACAGATTACGGTTCGCCAAAAGATTTAGGGGCACGGCTTGGCCGTACCCCTACCCTGCGAGTGAGTTCTAAAAAGCTGGAATCTCGCTGCCGATTAATACCTGCGATGCCGGCGTTTGCGAATCTTGTAAGTGTAGAGTGCTCCACTTCCTGCACCAACCCCGCCGCCTATCAGTGCACCCTTCTTTCCGCCTGCCAGGCCTCCGATGGCTGCGCCACCGAGCGTGGTGCCGGCAACAGTTAGTTTATCGCGGTGCTTTTTCCAAAAACTTCGATGATAACGTCGATGACGTCTGGTTTGCGCCGATGCGACCGACCCTATCGGACCCACCGCACAGACGAGTATCAACAGCATCAAGCCGAGCGCCACATAGCGCTTAAGTCGCTGAACTGCCACAGTTGTATTCATTCCGTATTTCCCCTTTCGTATCCGCCGTTTGTCACAACCTTGTGGCAAGGCGCGTGCCTACCGGGATACGGGAAAGGAGCTAATGTTTTCGGGATCTTCGTCCGCAAAGGCGTACTCTTAAAAGGCATTCATTGTATCGGAGTGCATCATTCCGATGCCAAGGTTGGCGGGTCTACCGCGCTTCAAGCCTTCCCCTTCACAAACTTCAACGCCACACCATTCATGCAATAGCGCAGGCCGGTCGGTCGCGGGCCGTCGTCGAATACGTGACCGAGGTGAGAATCGCATCTCGCACACAAAACTTCCGTGCGAGTTTCTGACAAGCTTTTATCAGTCTCGGCGCGCACATTTTCCCTGGCAATGGGTTGCCAAAAACTCGGCCACCCAGTGCCGGAGTCAAACTTCGCGCTGGAACTAAAAACGGGCAGCTCACAGGCGACGCATTCAAAAATTCCTTGCTCGTGAACTTCGTTCAGCGGACTCGAGAAAGGAGCCTCGGTTCCCTTCTCCCGGGTAACAGTGTATTGGTCGGGGCTCAGAATACGTTTCCACTCTTCGTTTGTCCTGGTCACTTTTTTGACTCCTTGCGCGTTGAGAGAATAAGGCCTCGGGACGCGCTTCGTCTTGTCAGTCAGGACTAATGCGGAACCCAGAGGCACTCCGGAGAACGCTGCCAACGCTCCCAACGCGATACTTGATGAAATAAAATAACGCCGATTCATAATTACTCCTCAGTTGCTTAGGCAATAGTTTAGCCGATGTAATTACGAATCCAACAGCGAATCCGGATTCTGGTACAAGGCAGTGTTGTTGATTGATTGGTGTCCGAGGCCTTATTGTTGCAATGAATGGATCAGGACTTTTTCAGATTCGGACTGGCGGCTTTTGTCACCATTCTCGTGGTGGTCGACCCGCCGGGTGTGGTGCCGATTTTCGTTGCTCTAACCAGCGATGAGGAACCTCGTCGCCGCCGGGCAATATTAATCCGCGCCGTACTCATCGCCTTTGGTGTCGCCATTTTCTTCCTGATTGCCGGACGCGCGGTGCTTTCCTACCTCGGGGTTACGGTCCACGCCTTCTCAATCAGCGGCGGCATACTACTCTTCGTTGCTGCTATGCCAATGCTGTTTGGACATCGCGGCGGCCTACAGGCGCCGGAACCTAAAGAGCAGGGCTCAGTTGGTCAGGACATTTCCGTATTCCCATTGGCGATGCCGTTGCTGTCCGGTCCCGGCACGATCGCGACAATTCTGCTGCTAACTTCACAGGCCGGGGGCGACCCGCGAAGATTGGCTGCCATCGGCGTCGCCATCGCCATCGTCTTCCTCGTGTCTTTCCTTGTCTTGCATCTGGGCGCGCGTTTGATTGGACTAGTAGGCGAAGGTGGAGTTCATATCGCGACGCGCGTAATGGGAATTGTCCTGGCTGCACTGGCTGTTCAGTTTGTTCTCAACGGCGTCGCCGGATACTACAAACTGCTGATCGGACGTTGAGCCTGCGTCCCATTTCCGGCAACAAGACAAAAGCCCCCGGCGAATTGCTTCACCGGGGGCTTTTTTCGTAGCAGTTAAACTGCTGCTTAGTAGCGCGAACCGCCGTTGCGACCGCCGCCACCGCCGCCGCGATCTTCGCGGGGCTTGGCTTCGTTCACGTTCAGCGCGCGTCCGCCCAGGTCTTTGCCGTTAAACTGCTGGATAGCAGCGGCGCCTTCTTCCTTCGTCGACATTTCGACAAAGCCGAAGCCGCGTGAGCGACCGGTTTCGCGATCTTCAATCAAAGATACGCTTTCGACCGTGCCCGCCTGCGAGAACAAAGTCTGGAGTTCCTCACTTGAAGTTTGGAACGCGAGATTACCGACATAAAGTTTCATAGACATAATATTCTTACCTTTTCCCCCGTTGGGGACGTAACAGAAGCCGCATGCGAGCATGGTAGCTTCCCAATTTGCTAAGGACGTTGGGACTTACATATCCATGCCGCCGGGCATTGCCCGTGGCTTGTCATCTTCCTGTAGCTCAGAAATGAGGGCTTCCGTTGTGAGCATTAAGCCCGCAATGGATGCTGCGTTTTGCAACGCGCACCGCGTGACTTTCGCGGGATCAATAATCCCCGCAGCCACCAGATCCTCAAAGTTTTCAGTTGCGGCGTTGTAGCCGAAGTTCGGGTCTTTGTTGGCACGAACCTTTTCTACAATCACAGCACCTTCTTTACCGGCATTTTGCACGATCTGGCGCAACGGCTCTTCGAGCGCTCGCCGGATGATGTTGACGCCAATCTGCTCGTCTTCATCGCCAATCGTTTCACCGTCTTCATTCTTTTCAAATACCTTGAACTTGTCCAAAGCCCGGGCTGCGCGAATCAGGGCCACACCGCCGCCGGCTACGATGCCTTCTTCAACAGCCGCGCGAGTCGCGTTCATCGCGTCTTCAACGCGCGCCTTCTTTTCTTTAAGTTCAGTTTCAGTGGCGGCACCCACGCGAATCACTGCTACGCCGCCGACGAGTTTCGCCAGGCGCTCCTGCAGTTTCTCGCGGTCATAGTCTGACGAGCTGTCTTCAATCTGTGCCTTGAGCGTCTTCACTCGCGCCTTCAGGGTTTCCGTATCGCCGGCGCCATCGATGATGATGGTGTCGTCTTTGTTGATCGTCACCTTCTTGGCACGTCCCAGGTCCTCAACGGTAACGTTCTCGAGTTTGATGCCGAGATCCTCGCTGATAACTTTGCCACCGGTCAGAATCGCAATGTCCTGCAACAGTTCTTTGCGGCGATCACCAAAGCCTGGCGCTTTAACTGCGGCCACGTTGATGGTGCCGCGCAGTTTGTTGACCACGAGGGTTGCGAGCGCCTCACCGTCGACATCTTCGGCAATGATCAGAATCGGCTTGCCCAGCTTGGCGACCTGCTCAAGAATCGGGAGCAGGTCCCTCATCGCCGTAATCTTCTTTTCGCTCAGCAGGATTACTGGATTGGTGAGCACGGCTTCCATCTTTTCGGCGTCGGTGATGAAGTAAGGCGACAGATAGCCGCGATCAAACTGCATCCCTTCGACAAACTCCAGGTCTGTCTCCATCGTCTTCGCGTCTTCTACCGTTATCACGCCGTCTTTGCCAACTTTGGCCATCGCTTCGGCAATCAATTCGCCGATAGTTGCATCGCCATTGGCGGAAATCGTACCGACCTGCGCGATCATGTCGCCTGCGACAGGCTTCGAGAGCTTCTTGATCGCCGCCGTGGCGCGCTCAACTGCTTTATCGATGCCGCGCTTAAGAGCCATCGGGTTCGCGCCGGCAGCGACAGTCTTCACGCCTTCGCGGTAAATCGCCTGGGCCAACACGGTCGCGGTAGTGGTACCGTCGCCGGCCACGTCACTGGTCTTGGAAGCCACTTCGCGCACCATCTGCGCGCCCATGTTTTCCATCGGATCTTTAAGATCAATCTCTTTCGCTACGGTAACGCCGTCTTTGGTGATTGTCGGACTACCATACGATTTACCGAGGACTACGTTGCGTCCCTTGGGACCAAGCGTGATTTTTACTGCGTCGGCGAGTTGATTGACGCCACGCAGAATCGCCGCCCGTCCCTCTTCGCCATGTGTTATTTGCTTTGCCATAATTTTTCTTAACTTTCTCCAAATCTTCGGTTTAGTGATGAGTACTGAGTGATGAGTGGCAAGTCAGCACCAAGGTGCTCCGTGGACACTCAAGTCACTCATGACTCATCACTCATTACTATTTCTTTTTCCCACCGGCAGCCGCACCAGCGCGGGTGATGATTCCGAGAATCTCGTCCTCGCGCATAATCAACAGTTCTTCACCATCGATTTTGATCTCTGAGCTGCTGTACTTGCCAAAGAGGACGCGGTCGCCTTTCTTAACATCGAGCGGCTGACGCGTTCCGTCTTCCTTGTACTTGCCCTCTCCAGCTGCGATTACTTCGCCTTCCTGTGGTTTTTCTTTCGCGCTGTCAGGGATGATGATACCGCCGCGAACCTGCTCGCCCTCGTCAATACGCTTCACGATCACGCGGTCATGTAGTGGTGTGATATTGGTCTTCATAATCTGATTATTTCCTTATGCGCTTTGCTACGTTCGCCCTGCAAATCGGCAGACAGTGAGAAATGATTGGAGAACGTACGAAGCCTGTAGTTGTAGTAATTGAGCTGTGGATTTATCAGGTGATCTGGATGATCCCAGAGGAGCTGAGAGCGGAGTAAGCTGGACTCGGTTCGACTCCCACCCTACGCGAGCGGCCACTATATGTCAAATGCAGGATATATGTCCCGATTGTATCCGAATAAGTGATCTGCTACTCTCCGGCCGATTATTGCTGACCGCCAGCGTAGAATTACGAGCAATGGTTGGAGAGAAATTGGATGAGAAAACTTGATTCGCTCACGATCGTGCCGGCCCTGTTCATGCTGCTGCTCACAAACGCAGCGGCCTTCGGTCAGGAAGTTTCCCGGTTTGAAGTCGGGGCACAGTTTTCCCTACTCTCGCTCGACCGTCCCACACTGCTTCGTCAAAATCCCTTCGACCCTGGCTTTATCGGTGTCACACCCGGTGTTGGGAAAAGAACCGAGCCCGGCGTCGGCGCTCGCTTCACCTACAATCTGACCAACAAAGTTGCATTCGAAGCCGAAGGGAACCTATTTCCGCGTAGCGAGACTACCCAGAGCATGCCCGGCGGGCGAGTTTTCCAGGGACAGTTTGGCGTTAAAGCGGGAAAGCGCTTTCGCAAGTTTGGAATTTTCGGCAAAGCCAGACCTGGCTTCGTTGGCTTTACGCAAGTCACCAAACTAGTCGATACGTTTACAATTGGACCAACCCCTCCTAGCAACCAGGTGTTCACGTTGGGCAGGTTCAACGTTGGCAGAGACGTTTACTTCTCAACTGACTTGGGAGGGGTCATGGAGTTTTACCCGTCGCGCCGAGTTTTCACACGCTTTGATTTAGGAGATACGATAATTCATTACGGCACATTCCATGGCCAGGGCTCTTTCCTTTCGCACGCCATCAGCGAAAGAGCACCCGAGACAAAACACAACCTGCAATTCAGCGCCGGCGTCGGCTTCAGATTCTAGGAAGCGTCAGGTTGGGATCATGGGCGGCTTGTCGGAACACCTGCGGAGGCGGAGCAAGCTGAACGTGACATCTTCGTTGTCTCGATTCGGGGCGGAAGGTGTAAAATGGCGCCGGAGAAATCAATGAGCGACTCAATACCTGCCCATTTTGATGGTGAACGAATCTTGTTGGATGAGCCCGTCCAGCTGGAGCGAGACGCGAAGCTCATGATTAAGGTTCTGCCAAAAACTGATTCCGAACGTGAGGCCTGGTTGGATCTATCCAAAACAAGGTTTCCCGAAGCGTTTGCGAATGGTGAAGACGAATATCCGCTTGAGCTAATCAAAGAAACCGATCCCCACTATGAAGCCAGGTGACGTGGTCCTCACGCCCCACCGAACCAGTTTGGCAGTCAAGCACTCTTTCGCAGTGGTCAACCGTTAGTCATTACGCGTTCTCTGGCGAAACTACTAAGATCCCCGGATAGCGTTTGAAGTCGTTGCTATCAAAGGTCAATAGTCCAGCGATGCCGTGAACGTTCATCGAAGCCACGAGACGTGCGTCGTGCACTTCAACTCCCATCACTGAGTGAGTGGCGATAAGTCGCCGCCATTCTTGATGAGTGGCAAGACTATCGGGAAGCAATCGGCAATAACGCTCTATCATGCGGGCCTTTCTTTCCGTCTCTTCTGGTGAAAGACCGTAGCCGCCGCGAGCTGTGGACGGTCTCGTACACACAGTCCAAAACTCCGCCAGGACTTGCGACGTGTAACAGAGGTCTTCGTTTCTTGCATTCAGGTTTCGGAACGCGCCAAGAACGGAGTTGCGGTCAGGATCGTTCCGGGAGACTAGCCGAAGAAAGACATTCGTGTCGACGGGATAGGCCATTAACCTTCAGGAAAGTAAATATCTTCACGTGAGAAATCGCGAGGAAGCGTCTCAACGTCTTCTGCCAGCGACTCCATAGCCGCCATGAACTCCGCGAGCGTAGCCGGCATGCTTGACTGCTCGGGCGTCACTCCCAGCAAACCCTTCAAATAGTCTTCGACCGAGAGCCCTCGCGCGCTTGCTCGAGCCGCAAGCAACTCGGCAGTTTCTGGATTGATTTTGAGTGGCTCCTGCATTTCTTTAGATTTTAGGCGGCGGGGGGAATTGACGCAAGGAACGCAGTTGCTAGTAAGTCAATCTCCGTGACGGTGGCCGCGCCCCGTTACAACGGAAGGATATTAACTAGGACACCTCGAACCCCAACGCCTCGGGTCTGGCGAAATGCTAGCAAGCGACTTCCCACGGCTACGCCGCCCGATGTGCGGTGGCGGCTCTGCCCCACCGAACTAGTTTGTAATTGAATTTCGGGCTACGATTTAGGAGTGACCACCAACGGCCGTTAATGACTCGCCCTCGTTCTCGGACGCTCGATTGTCAGGCTTCTCAACTTGATCATCAATAGACTCTTTCTCCACCTCGAACCAGCCCTGAAGCTTGTTGCTCCAGTTCGTCCCTTTCTGACCATCGTTTCACCTGCAAATAAAAACCGCCGCGAAGAATCGCGACGGCCAAGTTGGTTTTTGAAAGGCTTCTGCTGATGTTAGCTAAGTCTTGGAAAAACTATCAGTGCTTAGTATCCGCGCGAGCGTCTCGCGCATATTGCAAAACAGGTAACGAAGAAAACTTAGGGGTGTAGCCTCGCCCTTGCTTGCTCGTTGTCGGATTGGTTTCTTACTTGTCCTTTCGTTAATTCTCAACTGAGATAAACCCACCCGCTACCGCAGGTGGTACTGACAAACCCTCCCTTACCGTCGGGCTACTGCCCCGTCACTTACACTTCGAATAACCGCAATCACGGCAGAAGTCGCAGCCGCTGGCGTGCTCGAGTTGGCCGTGGCATTCCGGGCAGACGCCGATCATAGTTGACATGATCGCGCCGACCGGAGGCTGAGTTCCGGTGGCCTGATGCTCTTTCGCGAGGGCGCGCGCGGAGTCGGGCAGATGCTGCACGCGGCGGTTGGTGATCATAATGCATTCCGCGACGGCCTGTTCGGGCGAAGTCAACAGACGTTCGTTGAACCAAACCGCATGTGTGCCCGTCACCTTGTTGAGACTGTAAGCAACTTCCGCCGCGTCAAAACCACCACGCAGCATCTTCGAAGCCAACAGACCCACGCCGCCACTGATCGGTCCAGTCGCAAACACTTCCTGAATCATCTTGCCGTCGTGATTCACTGTGACGTAGAGGTTCTGACCGTCAAACGGAATTTGCCAGGTGGCGCCGCTCAGTTCACGCGGACGCTCGATGCGTACGGCCGTTAGCTTGGCTTCCGCGTCCGCCTGCTCACGAATGATCGCTCCCGCTTCAGCACGCGCCAAGCCTTCCGCCTCTGAGTCCATAGAAACTACGTGCGCGGCATCAGCATGGCTAGCCGGCGGAGCATCAATTACTTCAAACCCGGTTTCCGCGTTACCGGCGACCTCGCCTTTTTTCTCGGTGTCGGAGGCCTTCATCGACGTCAGCACCTGATTGTCTCTCGAGCCGTCGCGGTAGTAACTGACGGCCTTGCAACCAAGCTGGCGGCCGAGCCGGTAAAGATTGTCGACAGATTCAACCGTGTCATTTACCGCACCGTTGCAGGTCTTGGAAACGCTGTTGTCGACATTTCGCTGCGCTGCCGCCAAAACATGGACGTGTTGCTCGGCGCTGATGTTCATCGCCGAGATGAACTGCGGCGGCAGCTCGCTTTCGTGTTCGCAAACATACTCAGAAGCGCGGTCGATCGACTCCGGCTCGGTTTGATCGACTTCGATTCCTAAAGCCTGCGCCGCGAGCGTGTGCACATAGGTGCGCGTGCCGAGGGTGTCGCGGCGTACGTAAGCCCAGGAGAAGTTCGGCTCAATTCCGGATGAAGTTTCGGCGACGAGCGAAATTGTTCCGGTCGGCGCAATGGTGGTCACCTCGTAGTTGCGCGGGGTCAAAGGAACATCGCGCGGGATGCCGATCTGATTGTAAAGAAAGTCTTCGTAAGCTTCGCGATTCGGTTCAAACTCAGGGAACGTTCCCTTCTCTGCGCCAATCTTGATGCTGGCATTCCACGACTCGCGACGCACAAAGCCCATCACTTCTTCCATCAAGTCGATCGACTCGGGCGAGCCATAAGTGACGTTTAGATTCACGCAAAGATCCGCGAAGCCCATGATGCCCAGACCCACCGGGCGCGTGCGCGTGACGACGTCGTTAATCTCCGGCAGCGGCCAGGCGCAGGTATCGATCACGTTATCGAGAAAGCGCGTGCAAAGGTGGGTAACGTCGCGCAGGCGGTCCCAATCAACGCGCTTTTCCGGATCGTAAAACTTCGCCAGGTCGATCGAGCCCAGATTGCAGGAGTTTGAGAAGTGTAGGAACTGTTCGCCGCATGGGTTGCACGAATAGATCGGCCCCATCGACTTCATCATGTGGTTGTGACGATTCACTTCGTCGATGAAAGCAATACCCGGCTCGGCATATTTGTGGGCGCTGGCGATGATGCGATTCCAGATGTCCGGCGCGTAAACCATCCCGGGACGCGGCGGCTCTTCAATCGTGCAGTTCGTCAGATCCGCGGACTGAAACGCCAGCTTGTCAGGGAAAGTTACGGTGGTGCCATCCGCGCGGCGATAGACAACGTAGTCGTCATCGCGCAGGGGATCGTAAATCGAGTCAGTCCAGGGTTCACCGTCAAATTCGAGCTGAAACCATTCGTTATCGTCCACTGCCTTCAGGAATTTGTCAGTAACATTTACCGAGATATTGAAGTTAGTGAGTGAGTGTTGGTCATTCTTGGCATGAATGAAGCGCAGCACGTCAGGATGCGTCACTCGC
Source organism: Pyrinomonadaceae bacterium (assembly GCA_031365545.1). Lineage (GTDB taxonomy): Bacteria > Acidobacteriota > Blastocatellia > Pyrinomonadales > Pyrinomonadaceae > PSRF01. Next base: position 9,419 of record JANLYH010000224.1, read on the forward strand.
ATCATGCCCATGTTTGCGCCACGTCGGACGCCGCCCTGCTTTACCACGTCAGTCACCTGATTGACGATGTTCATGAACGAAACCGGTCCGGAGGCAACGCCGCGCGTCGAACCCACCAAAGCGCCGTGGGGGCGGAGAAACTCGTAGGTCATGCCCGTGCCGCCACCGGTTTGGTGAATCGTCGCCGCCGCCTTGGCGTGTTCCATGATGCCGGTTATCGAATCCGGCACATCGAGCACAAAGCAGGCTGCCAGTTGGCCATTGGCCTTGCCGGCGTTAACCAGGCAGGGCGTATTGGGTACAAACTCGCGCGCCAGCATCACTTCGCTCATGGTGTTGAAGAAGGCATCGCGCTTCTGGGCGTCCTTTTCGGCTGCCGAAACATGACCAACCACGCGGCGGACGATATCCGGCCATTCTTCGAGTGCACGACCCTTCGCATCCTTCAGCGAGTAGCGCTTACTTATTACGCGTTTGGCATTGAGTCCTAAAGGCTGGGCCTTGCGACGTGGCGATATTACCGAAGGGGTGGCCGAAGGCGTGGCCGGGGTGGCGGTGGTTGAGGATAGGTTTGCCGCTGGGGTCTGTTTGCCAATAGCTGCGCTCATCTTATCTGCCTTTCTCGTGCGCCTGGGGTCAGCCAGCACGAGGGAAATCTGCGGTTTTAGAGACGGTTACGCAGCTACATTATAGTAGACGTGCCATCCCTTTTCATGTGTAGCGGAAACTTCGGTTGGCTTTTTTCGAAGCGAAAAAACCCAGTTGGAGAGCAGTACAGGGGGCCTGCCGCTGCTCCAAGTAAACCCGCTTCGTCTCAAGCGGAGCGCAATATACTCCCTTGGAAAGGCAATGTCAATATGTTGTGGTCATCTTTTTTTTCAACGCCTTATAGTGTGTTAATTGAGATTCAACCTTAAGTCCTAAACTACTGAGAGGCGGTCAGTTTGGCAGCCGCAGCGAGGTATAAAAATAGTTTGGCATAGGTCGTCACACGAAGAAAAGGCGGAAAATATCTTTACGCAAGTCGTCCGAGTTAGGAATTGAATTGTTACTGAGTACCAAAGCGTTGGCGATACTCGCCCGCAACCAAAAACGACTTGACCATTTCAGCTTGCACGAAGTTGCCGTTGAATTGATTTAGCTTGTCCAACCAAAATTTCCAGCCGCGAAAGTCTGTGTCCTGGGGGTCGTCCGGATTGCGTCTCAGGTAACCATAAAACTGCATCAGTACAAACGCCCGGTTCAGTTCGCGCTGTCGCAGATCGCTGTCCTCGGCGACCGTTCTGAGCACCAAAGCGCGTTTTTGAGCGTCAGCCGGTGTCGGGATTAGCATGGCAATAAGCTGAGACTTCTCGTCTGCTGACAAAACGCCAGGAGTGTTCTGATCAAGTTTGTTGACGAACTGCTGGGCTGTGAGGTTGAGTGGAAAGGCCGCCAGGAAACGCTGACGTTGCACAAAGGCCGAAGCGTAGGCGGTCTTGTTGTCTTCAAGCTGCTGCTGCCAGTTGCCAATACCCACCTGCACGCCCTGACCGATCTGCTGGCTGTCGGGTTGAAACTCTTGCAGCCGGATGATCGGCACTGTGCCCGCGACGTTTGGCGAAGTAGTGTCGCCATAGGCCGCGTTGTACATGCGATAGGCAAGGTAGCCGGTCTCCTGAAACTCGATTGAGAGAAAAAAGGCGGCGCTGACGTTAATCCGTTTTACTTCGCGGCAAGCCTGATCGCTGCCGCAACTTTCAATCTGATCGACCCAGAACTGAAGGCCGCCGGCGTCAGGTTCGCGATTAAGAAAATCGTGGTAATGCTGTCTCACGAAAAACTGCGAATTGCCGATGGGATTGGGGGCGCCGGAATTGAAATCGTTGTCGTGGATTTCCATCAGAACGTCGCTGGGCAGAGAATCTGTTTGAGGTGTGGCTAGTAGCGCGCCGCTCGCATTGCTGAGCACTAACCTCAGCGACTCGTAACCTTCGATCAGGGCGTCATCTGTTAACAGGACGTTGAAGCTCTTAACGGCGTCGCCTGGAGCGAAGTTTAATGTGCCGACCGCAGCGGTATAGTCTGAGCGGGCAGAAGCCGTGCCATCGACGGTGGTGTAATCAACCGTCGTCACTCCTGACAGGTCGCCTGAGCGGCTGACATTAATCTGAACACTCGCAGTGTTTTCCTCCACCAGGTAGTGAATCTGAGTGAACTGAACAGTGGTTGGAGTGCCGACGAAATTTGCCGTTTGCGTTCCAGAGAGGTTGTTAATGTTGGTGCTTGCCGGAGTAAACTTGAAATTACTCTTGCTCGGGATCACTTGATAGTTCCCGCCCGCGGTGAGATTGCCGATAAAGTAATTACCACTGGAGTCTGTGTAAGTCCTGATGACCTGCAACGGCCCAAGTGTAATCCCTACACCTTCGAGACCTCTGGTGTTGCGGCTGTCTGTAATGCGGCCTGAAATTGCGGGAGCAGCTGCACAATTGTTCCTAAGGACGTGCGCGCCCAAGGTGTAGTTTGCAACAGCCAGGTCGGGCCGCAAATCCCCGTTGAAGTCAGCGGCGACGAGGCCGCCATTGCCCGGGAACTGCGATTGGCCTGCGGTGTCTGTCAGAATTGAGGATGCGAACCCACCGATGCCGTCACCGAGCAGGACTATCACTTTCGTGGATTCGGCACTAAAGGCTACATCTGCCTTTCCATCGCCATTAAAGTCGCCCGTAGTCATTGAGCCTGAGTTGCTTAGGCTGTACATCGCCTTCTTCACAAAATGACCAAGTCCGTCACCAGACATCATTACCAAGCCGGTAAACGACGACGCACTGATTGAGGTTGCCTGAACGATATCTGTTAAGCCATCGCCATCGAAATCTCCGAGCGTATGAATATTTGAAGCATAGTCGATACCTGTTGAGGTGATTAATGCGCCGAAGCCTCCACTCCCGTTGCCCAACATGACACCGAGTGGCGTTGAACTGGAGCCGCCGGCCAAAAGCAAATCGGGATTTCCGTCTTTGTTGAGGTCAGCTATATCAGTTAGGGAAAAAGTGGGCATAAGGACTGGGGCTATTTGAGTAAAGCCAGCACTGCCATTGCCGAGGAGAATCTGAGTTTTGTTGTTGTAGGTGGACACGAGCAAGTCTGCATTGCCGTCATGGTTTAAGTCAGAACTGAAAACGGGACCGGTCAATGGCGATTGTCCCTGCGAGTCGAAGGGAATATTCACACTGGATTGTCCGAACCCGCCGCTGCCGCCATTGAATAAGATTCTGACGAAGGGCGTGTTGTAGCTGGTTCCCGCAACATCAGGTCTACCATCATTGTTAAAATCTGCCAGAATATATCCCTGCGGTGTACCTAACCCGGTGTCAAAACTACTGCTGGCGAACGCCCCGGTTCCGTCGTTGAGCATCACCGAAGCTTGAATGCCTGCTCCTGACAAGCCGTTGGTTGCCAGCAGAATGTCGTAGTAGCCATCTCCGTTAAGATCTGCCGTTCTGGCAATGTTCGGGCTACCCGAGAAGTTGTAAGTCGCGACGCTGAATGTTGGGGCAGCGCACGAGTTAACCTCCTGATAGACCGGAAAATTCTTTCCGGCGATGGTCAAATGACCAACCCGCGGCGCTGTTGTCGCGCCGACACTGTAAGAGACTGAGCCGCTGCCAACGCCTTGCGAGCCGGCGGTGATCGTAAGCCAGTTAGCGCTGCTCACTGCATTCCAGGGACAACCATTGAGGCTGTTTACGCTAACTACTCCGGTTCCCCCATTTGAACCGAAGCTCGCGGTGGCCGGTGAAAGACTGTAAGTACACGTGGAGGCGACGAAGTCTGCGGTCTGATCGGTATTTAGATTGTTCAAAGTCTGGGCTGGCGGCTCGAAGGAAAGATTAGACTTGGTTGGCGTAAGAGTGTAATTCCCGCCCACCGGAAGCTCGGCAAACTGGTAGAAGCCGTTCACGTCAGTTTGCGTGGTCGCACTTTGGCCGCCGCTCAAAGTCATCAATACGCCGCCCACACCAATCGCGTTCGCGCCAGCTACGTGGCCCTTGATTGATGGCATTGAGGAAATCTTCGTCAGCTCGGTGGCGGAATTGTTCGCGCTGGCATTGTCCGCTTCAAGCGCCACCACCGTCGCCGTGTTGCTGATCGTGGCAACTGTTGTCGGGGTAACCGCGATCTGGATAATCGCGCCCGCAGATGCAGGCAAGGTGCCAAGGTTGCAAGTAACCGTCCCACTACTGAACGAACACGATCCCTGCGTGGGAGTTGCTGCGAGGAAAGTCAGGCCCGCGGGTAAAACATCGGTCACAGTCACAGCGGTCGCTACTGAAGGCCCGGCGTTATTCACGCTCAACGTATAGGTAAAGGGATTATTAACCATCACCGGGTCGCGCGAGTCCTTTTTCAAAATTGAAACGTCGGCTTGCACGCCAATCTTGGCGACGAAAGCGTCGCTGTTGCCTTTTAGGGTGGACTGAAAACCTCCCACGGTTGGAAAAATAAAAGATGAGGTGGTGCCGATTATGTACGCATTTCCCAGTACATCTACCGCGATGCCGTTGCCCTGGTCGCCATTGGACGCCCCAAGGTAGGTCGAATACACGAAAGCCGAGCCGGCAGCATTTATTTTGCTGACGTAGACACCCCCCGGCGATGACTGCACTGCGGCTACCAGTGGAAAGTCGCTCGAAAAAGTGGAGCCGGTGAGGTAGATGTTCCCGCTTGGGTCCAGGTCCAGTCCATATCCCTGCTCAGAAGATGTCCCGCCAAAACAGGAGGAGAAATCGAGCGACGAGCCCGTCGGATTAAGTTTCGTTACAAAGGCGTCGGCATCAAAGTTGAACGGTCCTGGTTGAATGGGATTGACCACCGGGAAATTCTGCGAGGTGGTATCACCCGTCACGTAAGCGCTATCGGCGCGTACGGCGACGGCGCGGCCCGCGTCGAAGGCATCGCCACCCAGATAGGTTGAATAGACTATGGCCGACCCGGACGGATTCAGCTTCGTAACAAAAGCATCCTGAAAGCCACCGTTCACAGATTGAAACGCATTAAGTACCGGAAAGTTTTGGGAGCTGGTGAGGCCAACGATGTAGGCGCTATTATCGGAACCCAGAGCAACGCCGTGCGCCTCGTCGTTTTCAGATCCACCGAAGTTGAGGAGATAGTCGAGCGCTGAACCCGACGAATTAAGCCTAACTGCAAAGACATCAGAGCCCGTCGACGTTCCCGCGTAAACAGTCGCCGGGTTGTTTCGATCCACGATCACCTCATTCGTCACGAGATTGCTTAAATTCGTCTTGCTTTGAATCCAATTAGCCCCTCCATCGGTACTCTTAAAAATCCCATAGTTGGTAGTAGCTGCGTATAGCGTCGTGGGCGTGACCGGATCGACTGCCAGCGCCTTAGGCGCACTGAAAGGGAGGCCGATCGCGATCGCGCTCCAGCTGGCGCCACCGTCGGTGGTCTTATAAACCGGCTGTAAGGGAATGTTGGCGCCTGCATAAAGCGTATCCGTATGAGTCGGATCTATCGCCAGTGTCGTCATGTTTGGAGCCGACGATATACCGGAATTGACAGCAGTCCACGAAATGGCACCGTTAGTCGTCTTGTACAAACCGCTGCTGGTCGCGGCATAGACGATGGCAGTATTCGTCGGGTCAATGACTACTTTGTTGACGCGCGGGCCGCCAGAAATTCCATTTCTCATCTGTGTCCAGTTTTCGCCACCGTTGGTGCTCTTATAGAGGATATTGGTCTGCATTCCAGCGTAAAGGGTCGTGGGCGTGATCGGATCAATGGCTAGCGACCTTACGGTAAAACTGGCGATCCCGTTTGTCTTCTGGCTGTAAGTCGCGCCTCCGTCGTCACTCTTGTAAAGACCAAGGGTGCCGCCGGCATAGACAACGGAAGAGTTTGTTGGGTCAACAGCGACGGCGTTTATCGTCTGGGTCGTAATCGCGGTATTCCCCGGAGCTGTCAGGTTCCAGTGCGCCCCCGCATCCAGGGTCTTGAAAACGCCGAAGACTGCGCCAGCGTAAATGGTATTCGAGTCTGATGGATCAAAGGCCAGCGCGTTGACAGCGGTCCCTGTCAGCCCTGATCCAACCGGCGACCAATTGCCACCTCTATCCGTGCTCTTGTACGCGGGGTTGCCATTTCTCGGAGTAGGAAATGTCACAGTGCGGAATCGGGTTGATTGCGTGCTTCCGACTACATAGACGCGACCACCGGTGTCCAGTGCAAGGCCATAAGCAGACTCAAGGTTTCTTCCGCCCAGAAAGGTTGAATAACTCAGAGTTGAACCGTCCGGGCTAAGCTTCGTGACAAAAGCATCACCCGAACCATCGCGAGCATCCTGGAAGGAGCCGCCGGTAATGGGAAAATTGTCGGAAAAACTGTTTCCAACAACGTAAGCACTGCCTTGCGCGTCAACTGCGATCGCGTTGCCGACTTCTGAGGAACTACCACCGAGGTAGGTAGCATAAACGAGCGAGGTCCCTGAGGGATTCACCTTTACAACAAAGGCATCGGAGGGAAAACTGTTCTGACTGCCCTGGAAAGCTCCGACGACAGGAAAATCGTTGGAGAAAGTAGAGCCGGTGAGATAAGCGCTGCCTTGTGCGTCGACCGCGATGCCTAGTCCCTGCTCGCTGTTAGTGCCACCCAAAAAGCTTGAGTAGACGATCACAGGATCGATGATCAGTGGAAGCCGCTTGTCGTAAGCGCCCGTCTGAAAAGTTACCTGGTTCCCTTTCAACTTATAATCAACGGCCACCTCCTGCCGCTCACCTTTGAACTCCTGATAGGCGATCGGCTTGTGCTGGCGAACGTCACCCGCCGCAGTCTGTAAAACCAGATCACCATTTGCGGCGATGCTGATATCTCGCGCCCCCGCAAACGTCAGCTTGATACGCCGCGGAGACGAACCCGGCGCGATCAGAAAATCATATTCGAGTTGCTGTTGATTTCCATGGTAAAGCACATCGATTCCGGGATAGGCGTTGCGGTATTTTACCTGTGAGTAGGTGGGAATGTTTGTGCGCCACTGGCTGGGGTTTTTCCCGATAAAATAATTGAGCTTACCCGGTAACTCGTCGAGTGCTTCTATCATCGCCTGCCGGTTTGCGCCGCTGAGTCTTAGCCGCAGGATCTGGCCAACGTCTGCCGAGTCTCTTCCGTCGGCATTTTCCTTGCTCGCGGCATGCGTCGCAGGTTTCAGGCCCAGCACTGCTTCGTTGGCAGTGAGAAACAGCCGGTAGCTCCCACCGCTCGCGATAAATCTCGCACGTGAGTCAGCCTGGCCAAGGTTGGCGGCAAAACTCAACGGAAGTTTCCCATAGGCGCCGGCGACTTCGTGTCGCGCGTCCGAAGCTGCAGACTGCTTACGAGCAAACGGAATTTGGCGGGCATTTGGGGCGGCCAGCGAGCGTGTAAAAGAAAAAAGCAAGGCGCACAAAAATACGCCGATTATAATTAGTATGATTGAAATGGACAGCGGAGTGCGGCAGATCTTTGCGGCTGTATTACGTGGGAGGTGCATTGCAATAAATCCGGCCCTTTGAGTCAGATCTGTTGGGAGAGGTTGCCCTGAGCGCGGAGTGTACCATAGCTCAATCGGTAACCGAACTTTTGAGATTGCCTCCGTGCTGGAAACACTGAGGGGCCGATCTCTCGACATCAAATCGAGAACCTAAATGAGGAATGGAGAGCGATGGGAGCTATTTGGAGGAGGAACTATTGGAGAGAAGGAGTTCAAACTTGCCCATGTCCCGATTGTGGCTATCCAGCGCGGCAAAAGTGTCGGAAGTTTCTTCCAGCATCTGCTTGGTCATGGCGATTGAATCGCTAAGCTGTTCAAAATCGAGCGACGACACACGCTCAGGCGTCGGTAAGGTAACCACCTGATCGTTTACCAGCCCGAAGAAGTTTTCAATCGACTGCAATTGTCCTTCAACCAGCTTCACCGACCGTTCAATATCCTGGAAAGCGGCAACTCGGCGTCTGAGAATCTCGACGTTCGACTGTTGAATTCTTCTTTCGCGATCATCCTTCGAATGTTCAACTGAGCGCTCGGCCTGGAGCAGTTGATTTTGCACGGCCTGGCGGTTGATCGAGCGGAGGTGATGTTTACGCCGGCGGTAGACGTCCAAGAGATCAACAAAGTCTTCCCAGCGCTGATCGAGACTTAGAATATTGGAAGGGATTTCCCTCGCGTTCGTAAATTTTTTGTAGTTGGAGTAAATCTGGTTTTTCATCCAGCGCAGATACTCGACGGCTTCGCGCTCGCGTGGGTCAAACAGCTTAATGGAAGCTTCGCGCTGCTGGTCCCGCAGCTTCAGCAACCGCTGCTTCTCGCGACGATCGACAAGACGACGATAGATTGAACTGGCTGGCACGGTTACTAAGTAAACTGTCTCGGCGGCCAGGCCCGCGGCAAGTGGTATCACCTCATGTGCCGAAGCCAGCGTATAAACTCCGACAATGCCAAAGCTCACCAATCCCAAAAAATTTAGGGGTTCGTTGAAGGCCTCTTTCAAATACTTGAGATCAATCTTTGGGAACTCGGCCATATCCTTGAACAAACTGAGAACTGCCGCTTGCCGGCCAGGTGAATTCAATTAACGCGATTGCTATTGTTGACCACTTTCTCACTCGACTCGGTCGCGCTGGTCTCGCCCTGCGCCGGTAACGCGGCTTGGGAACCTGCGGGCAAGAGTCCCATGTCCTGTTTGTAAGCAAGCAGCTTGTCCTGAAGTTGCATATCCATGGCTTCGCGTTCGATGTCCTGCATCTGGTTATCGACTGACGCGGAACCAAGTTGCAACTTCGCTTCAGCGGCAGCGGCACGACGATCAATCTTGTCGCGCATCTCATCAAACGTTGAGGCGTCGTCACCAATCTGGAACGACTCCATCGTTTGCGCCAGTTGTTCCTGCAAACGCGCCTGCTTCGACTGATTGATCAACTGCATCGCTTCAGCCGTACGCCGCTGCATCTGCAAAACGTAATTGTCGCGAGCCTTCAGCGCCTGTTTCGATGCCAGCGACGCGTGCTCCAGTTGCTGCGAAGTCTTTTGCAGGTCCATCTGCGCCTGCTGCAATTGGCCGATGTAAGCGGTAGCTATGTCGTCCCGACTCAGTTTGACCGAGGCGCGGATCTTGGAATCCAGGTCAACTACCTGGGCTTCGAGGCGTTCTTTGCTCTTCGCCAGGAGCTTTTCGGTGGCCATCACCTGCGCTACCGAGTTGTTCAACTCCGGCACGCGGTCGCGCATGTCGCGGATTGTTTGTTGCAGGATGAGTTCGGGATTCTCGGTTGACTCGATTATTCCGCCAAAGAGAGCCCGTATTGAACGGGAAATTCTGCTCATTAGTCCCATGTTGTCAGTGATCCTCCACCAAAAGATGTACGATCTTTTCCCTGGCTCTCAAATTCCGGCGCCCGTATGTGTACGATGAATATCTGCGAAGGGTTCAAAATACGACTGCGGACGTGAAACGCAGTATAACAGTTGAGGCTCACTACCATCCAGAAGCGGGCAAACAGTTCAGAGGTCAACAATTTGGCGTGCGCTGACCCGTCAGCGCTTGGTCGAGCGCGTCGTGTCGCGACCATCGGCACGTGAATGCATGGAAGACAGCGGCGTCAAGCCGCCGAACCCAATGCGGTGACAGGTCACCGCGCTTCAAATTTGCCGATATCTCGACGATATTGCATGCCCTGCCAGCTAAGCCTCGAAATGGCGCCATAACAGTTGCCGAGCGCCTGGTCCAGCGTTTCGGCCGCAGCGGTCACTCCCAGCACGCGCCCTCCAGAGGTGACCGGTTCCCCACCTGTTCCTTTGGCAGTGCCCGCATGAAAAATCTGCAATTCATCGCTCGATGCAATTTCATCAAGTCCCTTGATATTGACCCCAGTCTGGTACGATCCGGGATAACCCTCGCTGGCGAGGACAACACAGGCAGAGGACAGATCGTTCCACTTCACTTCCACGTCGCGCAGATTGCCTGCGATCGTCGCCTGAAAAACCTTGAACAGATCTGACTCCAGTCTCATCAGGATCGCCTGCGTTTCCGGATCTCCCAAGCGAACGTTGTATTCCAGCACCTTGGGACCGGCGGCAGTTAACATCAACCCCACGAAAAGAATCCCGCGAATGGGAAAGCCTTCATCAGAAGACCCTTTGAGAGTTGGCTCAACTACCTCGCTCGCGATGCGTTGAAGCATTGCCTGGTCGAGAACGGCAGGACCGGTTATTGCACCCATGCCGCCGGTGTTGGGACCAGTATCATTTTCTCCGATACGTTTGTGATCGCGAGCAGGAGGCATCAAGGCATAGTCGCGGCCGTCGGCAAACAACAACACTGAGACTTCTCGGCCGTCGAGTGCTTCTTCGATTACCAGCAGCTTTGCAGCCTCGGCGGCTAGCAACTTTCCGGCGGTCAAATCGGCGATGGCATGCTCAGCTTCTTTGTGGGAATGAGCCACCACCACTCCTTTGCCGGCAGCGAGTCCATCTGCTTTGACCACAACCGGCGAATCGGGCGCGCCAAACTTTCCGCTACCCAACGCCGCGAGCGCCTCGTCCGTTGAACTTGCGACGAAGTATTCTGCCGTCGGTATTCCCTGCCGTCGCATGAATTCTTTGGCAAAGGCTTTACTTGACTCCAAACGCGAGGCGGCCCGGCTCGGTCCCATGATCTTCAGTCCGCGGCCCTCAAATTCATCAACAATGCCTGCGGCGAGCGGGCCTTCCGGACCGACGATCGTCATATCGATGGCATTGGTTTGCGCAAACTCTATCAGCGACTGATGGTCATCCACCGAAATTGGGACGCACTTGGCCAGTTCGGAAATGCCGCCGTTTCCTGGTGCACAGTAGAGATCGAGGGGCACACGCGACGTTCGTTTTAAGGCCCAGAGGATTGCGTGTTCGCGACCGCCCGAGCCAATAACTAAAGCTTTCATAACAGTTCGCGGTCCCGCTTCCCTCAAATGTCTGCCAGCCGTAAGGATAGTACTCTTTTTAACCTTGACACAATTTCGCCATAGTTATACTTTGCTGACACCGCAATACCTGATCGAGGCAGCACACGCCCCGACACTCGCCAGGACCATAGCGGCCCTCTTTGAACAAAGGCAACAACTCCGAATGGCCCAGCCTACATTGGGATCATAGCGTTGACCGACCCTGGGAGAACGAGTCATGTCAGAACGGGAAGAAATCCATCAGGAAACTTCAGCAGATTCCGAGTACCAAGACCTTGGCATCAAGTGCGTAGATTGTAACGAACCCTTCATTTGGACTTCTGGTGAACAAGCTTTTTTCCATGACAAAGGACTGAAGAACGAGCCGAAGCGTTGCAAGCCCTGCAAGCAGGCGAAGAACGAAAGGTTGGCAGCTATCACTGCGGCTCAAACATCCGGTGTACGTCAGCGCGTGGAGGTTTCGGTGCAGTGCGCACAATGCGGTCAACAGACCACTGTTCCTTTCTATCCTTCACAAGGCCGTCCGGTTTACTGCCGGTCCTGTTTCTTAGCCGGTCGCGCCGGTGAAACTAACAACTCCGCAGCGGTCTGAGCCAGTCTCGCTCAGGAAGCACCGACACAAAAGTCAGAACCGGGAGCGATAGCGACCGGGTCGCCCCGATGATTGCGACTGTCACCGCCATCATTGCTATTCTGCAGTCGCAAAGATCAATACTGCGAAAGCCTCACCCGGTCGCTATCGCTCCCGGTTCTGACTTCGTAGTCTCACCACAGCACTCTCCTGCTACTCAAGATGATAAGGCACGCTGGTCACGATTACGCCCTTCTGAAACAGCAAAGCACCCTTCAGCAAAAGCGAACTCTGATTGTGCAATAGCTGGTGCCACCACTTTGCCGGCACAAACTCCGGCAGCAGCACCGTTATCATTTGTCTTTCGTTCTGTTTTGAGAGGCGGTCGATATATCGCAGCAAGGGACGACTCAAAGAACGATACGGCGACTTCAAGATTACCAGCTCTACACCTGTTCCCCAACGAGGCCACTTCTCTCGCAGTTTTTCCGTTGCTTCTTCATTGAAGTCGACATACACCGCAGTTACGTGTCCCGGCGCAATTGACTTGGCATAGTCCAGCGCGAAGATCACGCCACGATGTATTCCCGAGATAGGCACAATCACCTGGTGTTTGGCGATGGCAGTGTCAGGAATAACGCCCTCCGTGGATAACTGCCGCGCGATGTCCAGGTAGTGCGCCCTTATCGAACGAAACATCCAGACAATCAACGGTATTAGAAGCACCACTGCCCACGCGCCATGCCTGAACTTCGTGACGGTGATAACCAACAGCACTACAAAACTCACCACTGCGCCGGTGGCGTTGACGACAATTGAAAGCAACCAGTTACCACCCGCGTCGCGCTCAATAGCCTGGAGGCGTTCCGCCTCGTGGCTGGCTGCTCCGGTATCCGCTGCTTCCGTGCGGTGTATCTCCTCTTCGTCGCGGATTCGTCGCTTCGCCTCTTCGCCCTGGCGCAGGCGCTTCCAGTGAACCACCATGCCGGCCTGTGAGAGGGTGAAGGAGATGAATACGCCGAGCGCATAAAGCGGTAGCATCGACTGCTCGTTACCCTTAAAAATAACGATGAGAATCGAAGCGAAAAGCGCTAGCACCAGAACGCCGTTTGAAAACACGAGGCGATCGCCACGACTCGCTAGTTGGCGCGGCAGGAATCGATCTGCGGCCAGTAGACTGGCCAGCCGAGGAAAATCGGCGAAGGAAGTGTTGGCCGCGAGGACCAAAATCGCCGCCGTCGCGCCCTGCAGTACGTAATACGGAATTCCAGCGCCCAATACGTGACGAGCCATTGCCGAAAGCAGCGTCTCCTCCGGGCCCGGGGGATGAGCTTTCAATTTGTACGCGAGAAATGCTGAGCCGATGATCATTACGGTCATGACTACTGCCATAAACGTAAGCGTGGCGGCTGCGTTCTTAGACTCGGGCTGTTTGAAAGCCGGGATGCCATTCGAGATGGCTTCTACGCCGGTGAGCGCGGTACAGCCAGCCGCAAATGCCCGCATTAAGAGCCAAAGCAAAGCTCCACCGGTTAACGCGTGACTGGCGACCGTGCCCACCGATGGGTCGAAGTAAACTTGCGCTGGAGGTGCCATTACTTCGTGCGTCATCCAGTAACGCGCAAAGCCGACTACTATCAGTGCCAACATCGAGAAAATGAACAGGTAAGTGGGCCCGGCAAAGAATGCCCCCGACTCGCGCACACCCCGCAAGTTGATTACCGCGATGAAGGCAACGAAGAATATGCCCATCAAGACACGATGCTCGTGAAGAAAAGCGAACCGAGTTCCCTGAGCAGCAGAGGTAATTGCAGCAACGCCTGCCGAAACCGAGACGGCAACAGTCAGGATGTAGTCGACCAGTAATGACGCGGCGGCGACGAGTCCGGTCTGGGTGCCAAGGTTATCCTTGGCCACGATGTAGGCGCCGCCTCCAGACGGGTAGGCGTGGATCGTTTGTCGATAGGATAGAACCAGAATACCGAGCAGCAGAGTTATGCCGATGGCAATAGCGGGAAGGTAAGTTATTGCGACAGTCCCGGCTGCCAACAATACCAACAGAATAGCTTCCGTAGAGTAAGCGACCGAGGAAAGAGCGTCTGAAGAAAACACCGCGAGCGCGGTTTTTTTGTTCAGTCGTTCATGTATTGCCTGCTCAGTCCTCATGGGACTGCCGACCAGAAAACGCTTTAGCGATCCAACCATAATTACCTTTCGGGCACCGGCACCCTAAATGTTCAAACGCAGTGACAGACAGAACTGGGTGTCCTGCTTTTTCCAGCCGTGAAAACGAAAAGGCGCCGAGCATTAGCTCGACGCCTTTTAACAGGTCGCGGCACGCCCTTCCTTAGGGCCTACGAGGTTAGCTGTCGGGCTCGAACTGGAAGTGTTCTACGCAAAGTGTCTCCGGTTGGAGCGCTTTGCGATTCGCCCCGTGTTTCGCGTCAGCGAAACAGTGGTTCCCCCGCGTCACTCGTTGTTTTACGAATGACCTCGGCAGACAAAATTTTCAACGCCCGAAGATTACTCCCGCTTAGAGAGCTAATCAAGCCGCTTCGACACTTCTACTTCCTGCTCCCCGGCAAGTTAAGCGTTTAGCCGCCGACGTGGACGATGGGCCGGCGCGCTGGATCTTTTTCAGCCTGACGCAACACTTCATGCGTGACCGGGGCGGTGTCACCTTCTCCGAAAGCAATGTACTTCATCAGGTAAGACAGCGGATTCCCTTCGCTCCACCCAAAATACACGTGCGGCAGCTTACCGGTTTCATTGCGCAGAAAAAGCAGGAAGGCAGCAATCGCGTTGGGGACAGCTGGTGACACAGTGCGGAGCACCCGATAGCCATCTACTTTTTCTCCGCGAATCTGCAATACGCCGGAAAACTCCGATGCATCGCCCGGTGTCACTTCAAAGAAAAGCACGGGCTCTTCTGCCGGAATGTGATTATCGGTGCGCTTTTCCCGCTCTTTTATTTCGTATTCAAGTGCATCGCCCGTATCGAGCCGGTTGGCAATAATGCGGATGGTGCCGGTTCCGGCTTTGCGCACAAACTCCCGCGCCTGATCATCCAGCTCGATGCGTTCGACTCTTAACTCAGTTGAGCGCCAGACGCGAGAGACCAGCGACGCAACCACTATTGCCAGGATGAAGAACGACGCAATCTTGATTCCCTCAGGACGCTCGTGGATGTTTTGAATCGTGGTGTAAGCAAACACGAGGGAGATCAGGAGAAAAGGCTTCCACTTCTGACCGCGCCGGCGCATGGCCAGGGTCACGGCAATCGCCGCGGAAGTCATCAGTACCAGGACGCCCGTAGCATAGGCACCGCCTTGCGCGTCAACATCGGCCTTAAAAATTATGGTCACCGCAAAGGCAATCAGCGTAAAGACGAGTGCCAGTGGACGGGTAGCCTGGGCCCACTGCGGCGCCATCCCATAACGCGGCAAATAGCGCGGCACGATGTTGAGCAGGCCGGCCATGGCTGAAGCGCCGGCAAACCAGAGAATCGCGATGGTGCTTAGATCGTAGGCGCTGCCAAAGATGTCGCCGAAGAAATGATGGGCGAGATATGCGAGCGCGCGGCCGTTTGCCTCACCACCAACCTGAAACTTGTCGGGCGGTATCAGCAGCGTAGTGACAAGACTGCTGGTAATGAGGAAGACGCTCATTATCAACGCGGCGGTTCGTAGTAGCTTGCGCGTGTTCTGGATGCGTCCTTGTAGCAAGTGTTGCGTGTGGGGTTCGGGGGCACGACCAGTCCGGGTTGAATGAATATCGTCCCAGTCAGTTTCGCTTAAATCTTCGTCGCCTTTGACTAAGGGCATGACGGCGACGCCGGTTTCAAAACCGGAAAGGCCCAAGGCTAGTTTGGGAAATAGAATCAGCGAAATGCCCACGATGAGCCACATGTTGCTGTGGACTCTCGGGTGGTGAATAAGGGCCTGCTTCCATTCGGGAAAATAATGAGGATGAGTAACCACCTGAAACAATCCGTAGCCTACGACGACTAGATTGAACAAAAGGTAGGTCCCCACCAAAACTACAGCAATGCCAATAGCCTCTTTGAAGCCGCGCAGGAAGATTGCCCCCAACGCAGCCACGAGCACCAGCGTAATTCCCATCTGATGTTTGAATAGCTCGGGGGTGAAGGGATTCTCAATGATGTGCGCAGTAGCGTCTGCGGCGGAGAGGGTGATGGTGATAATAAAGTCGGTGGCTACGAAGCCCAGCAACACCAAGACAAACAGCTTGCCCTTCCAGCGAGACAGCAGATGCTCCAGCATAGAAATGGAGCCCTCGCCATGAGGACTTTCCTCAGCCACGCGATTATAGATTGGTAGCGCGCCAAGTAGCGTGAGCATTACGAGGATGAGGGTAGCGATCGGCGAGAGCGCGCCCGCGGCCAGAAAGGCGATGCCTGGCTGGTAACCGAGAGTCGAAAAATAGTCGACGCCCGTCAAGCACATCACTTTCCACCAGGGATGTTGCTTGTGAGTACCCGGACGATCGTCGTTGGAAGCCGACTGCCGACCGCCCTTGTATAACCAGAGCTTAAACTTTCGCCTTGTTCGATCGAGTAGCGGCATTCTAATGGCCAGGCCCTGGCCCAATATAAGTCTTCAACTCTTTCCCTGTCTCACATTTTGCCCAGCGGAATATTACGCAGGTTCGATCCTGCGTCAAGCAGATTCGAAGATTCAGGCAAAAAATCAATTTCTGGGTTACCAAAAACAAAAGCGGGCGGGGGCCTCCCACAGCCCCCACCCAAAGGCCACGTGTCCTCACCCCACGCGACCACTTCGTCCACCGGGGAGGTGAACGCAGGCGGATTATGCAACAGTCAGATTAAAGTTTCAACCAACTTCCCTAACTAAAACACGATAAAGATTTGTTATGAAGGCTAGAGTATTTCTTTGTAGAAACTGTTCGCAGTGAGAGCGCTCTTGGACTTGAGCTAATTCCCAGTGGTTCAACTGGTTCAGGACTGGTTTGCTCCGAAGGTCGAAGTAATGCCGCTGCCAATCGCGGCTGAATCTTCGCTCCGGCGAGGATCGCTGGTGAGCCTTTCAGCCGGGCTGAGGTCGGCCATCGCCACTACTACCAAAAGCACGGTGACACCAAGCGTCGCGAGAATGTAAAGCAGTGCTGTCATCTCCTTGTAGATGAGGATGATCGTGCCAATGGCCAGCAAGGCAGTCCAAAGAATTGTGATCATTTTCCTTCGGCGCTTGTCGGCAGCCGCGTTTCTGCGTTTCATCTCTGAACTCCTAAATCTTGTTGTCGATTTTCAAACAAATTCCAGGTTGCCTTCTAATAGATCACTCGGTTCGCTATAGAAGTACCACCCTGACTAAACATTGTGCCGAGGCTTCCCGATACCGCGCCCATGAGTGTCTGGCCGATGCGGCCGGGCGAAAACATGCCGGCTTCCGGAACCTCGACGATGTCGAACGCCTGCAGGAAAAAGTCGGGCTTCTGATTTTTCTTGATAGCGGCATAGTCTACGCGAATCAGTTCCTGATCGGTCGCGCCAGGTTTCTGCCGATAGATACGAACGTCGTTGAGCCTCGCTTCTTTTCGCGCGCCACCGACCATTGCTAATGCCCTGCTAAGCGTGAGCTGGTCGCGCAGGAAGATTCCCTGAGGAGCAGTCACGCTGCCGGTTATGTAGACCGGTTCAGCTTCTGTCACCAACACATAATCGCCGGGGCGAATCACTGGATTCGCCTGGACCTTGCCGCTTCTTAACTCGGTGATTTTTACAATTTCAAAAGGAACGCGGGTGTCGTCAATTGGCGCCGCCTGAGCTTCCTCGCCGGGTTGCGGGCACATCAGGGGCTCCGTGTGGAGAATCTGAATAGTACCGGAGGCGCGATCGGTAAACCCGCCGGAAACAACCACCAACTCATTGAGGCGGATCTTGCGTTGCATTTGAACTCGCGTCGGTTGTCTAACAGCACCAAAAACGGTCGCCGGCTGACGACTCTTTCTTTCACTGATTCGCACACTGACCTGGGGGTTCTTGAGGTATTTTGAGTAGGCCTTGATGATGTCCTTTTGCACTTGCTTTTCGGTGCGACATTTGGCAGGAATCGGCGCCTCTAAGAACGGCAACGAGCTAATGTTTCCATCGCTATCAACTTCAACAATGGCATTGAGATCAGACTGACCGAAAACTCTAACGTCGAGCGTATCTCCGGGGCCAAGAAGGTAGTTGCGAATTCCCTGACCATCTACTTGCGAGTCGCCCGTACCCGAATGTACCGTCGGTACCGCTGCTTCCTGGCTTGGGGCGCTCTGTGGCTCCTGGGTTCGGACCAATGAGGGAAAAGCCAAACTCGCGAGGATTGTCAGTAGCACTAAACTTCTCTTCATAATAATCACCTCTAACTACACCGCAGAAACTTGAATCAATCGACCTCTCAAAGATGTCTAAGAACGTACGATCGATGCCTTGTGGACTCGAAATCAGGCTTTGGGCATGCCAGAACCACCCAGATTCGCTGGTTGCTCCTTAACTTCATCCGGGCCGCTCCGCTGGGAGGGCTTCTTGCTCGATCTTCCGACGGTTCCGGGAACTGCAAAGCCGGTGAAGAGTAAGTTGCAATGATTGCATAAAAGGTAGTGGATGCCAACCAGCCGAAAAAGCAGAGGTGTGGGCTTGTAGCCTTTTCTTATACGAGAACTGCGACACTTCGGACACTTCTGAGAAATCATCCTGACATCTCCTCCCGCTCATCCTTTTCCTCGTCCTTGATAGCTGCGGTTCTGCCGTTTTTCTGGGATCGGAGTTGCCCCTGCAATAATTCAATCTCGCGCTTTATTCGTTCTGTGCTGGCGATCTTTAGGTCCTCTTTCATCGAGCCCCGACTAAGGTAGAAGAGTGCATCTTTGTAGCGATCTATGGCCCGCCGATTATGGCCTTTGAAAGCAGCGCGTTCCGCCAATTCAACCCAATGTGCGACTTTAACCGAAGAGATGAATTCCCTAATCGCCGCGCTCGACTCCTGCAACTCGGTCTCCTGCGGATAATATTGCAATGCCGATTCCAGACAGTGCAGCGCGCGGTTTGCTGCTTCGATCCGTTCAGACATGCGCGCCCGCTGTTGCGCCTCGTAGGTCAGTGTGCGCGAAGAATCCCGAGCCCAGGTTAGCAAGTGGTGCTTCTGAAGCGCGCGCGCGCGTTCCTGCCCGACGCGGATTGAGTTCCTCTTTTCAGCAGGAAGCGTATTTGATCTCAAGACCTCGTCTGCTGTTGCGAGGTAGTCCTGACAAAGATGAAAAACGTCGAAGTGGGCTTCCGGGTTGGGGCCTGAGTCAGCATCTTCTGACTGCCTTTGCACATTTCGCCAGGCGGCTGAGAGCATTGATCCAGTGTGAGACTTATCTGGAGAACGTTTGTGTTCTCCACTTGTGCGCGCGGCTTGTTCACTACCCTGGTCGAGCAGGTAGCGAGTCCAGGCACGACGCATTACAACTTCGCGCGCCGACAGCGCCACCAACAATACGACGCTGGCCGCGAGCCCGGCTGGAATCCAGGGAGCCTCGTCGCCACCGCTGACTAGCGTCCACCACAGGCCAAAAAACAAGGCAATGGCCGCCACGAAAGCGGCCAAAAGATAACCGAAGCTCGATGGCATGCGGGCCCTGGGAGCACGTCGGCGCGCCGCTTCAGCAGAGCTGCGCATGTTTGTGCGAGCGGCCCTCGGGAAAAATTCATCCGCGGAATTGTTGCGCAAGATTCTGTTTCTCAGCCGATTGTTTATGCCGCCACTTCCATCTGCAACGGTCGCGGCCGGCAAATTGAACCCGGAATTCTCAGTGTACTCTTAAAGACTCACAATAGTCGGCTTTTTAGTATTGCGCTGTCAATATATGATGGCCTCCAACAGGGTGCCGATATTAGCCAAAAAGGAAACCGACATGGAAAAAGAGTTTGTGAAAAGGGTTTTGCTCATTACGGGCGCCACTTCAGGTATCGGTAAGGCTACTGCCTTGAGATTCGCCCAGGCTGGCGCGAGCATCGCCGCAGTGGGCCGAAACGAACAAGCATTGGTTGAACTCCAGACACAGCTGGCTGACGCCGGGGTACAGGCCTTGGCAATCAGCGCGGATCTGTCGCAGGCGGGGGAAGCAGAAGGAATTATCGCCAAAACCGTGGCGCGCTTTGGCGGAATCGATTTTCTGGTAAACGCCGCGGGTCATATTTCTTCCGGCACCATCGAGACAACATCACTCCAAGCCTGGGACGCGATGCTCGAAATTAACCTCCGCGCGCCCTTCGTCCTGATGCAGAAGGCCCTGCCAACCATCATCGAGAGGCGCGGGAACATAGTAAACGTCTCAAGCGTCACTGGACTGCGCGCATTTCCTGGAGTGTTGTCTTACTGCGTTTCCAAAGCCGCTCTCGACCAACTGACACGCTGCGCGGCGCTGGAACTGGCAGCGCAGGGAGTGCGCGTAAACGCTGTGAACCCTGGCGTCGTAGTCACCGAGATCCAT
Organism: Pyrinomonadaceae bacterium; assembly: GCA_031365545.1. GTDB lineage: Bacteria > Acidobacteriota > Blastocatellia > Pyrinomonadales > Pyrinomonadaceae > PSRF01. The sequence continues at coordinate 29,472 of JANLYH010000224.1, forward strand.
AAACGCGGCGGCTTCAGTGAGGGCCAATATGAGGCGTTTCTCGAACACTCGAAGACGACGCATCCGCTCGGACGAGTGGGCCAGGCGCAGGAAGTGGCCGAGCTGATCTTCTTCCTGGCATCAGACCGGGCTTCCTGGATAACGGGTGCAACCTATTCGATTGATGGTGGTCGCGCGCTGACTTGCGCCCGTTAGGACGCCGATCCTTAATACCAAACTGAGCCGCATCGTGCCAACCAAAAGCTCGCGCTTGACTCGGGGTCTGTATATACTCAGCCGCAATAAATCGTCTCGAGTTAGACAGCAGTGTTCTGCGTCTTAGCGAAGTAGAGTTTTTTGACTGGATCTAAACACTCTCTTTAGCGAGGCAGTTCGCCATGATGAATAGCCCCCAAACTCCGAACGCTTTTGTGCGTCCCATCCCTATTCAGTCTTCAGGTACGAGGACTGTGATCAAAATCATCGCCGGCATCGTGGCCGCTCTGGTAGCGCTGCTCTTTGGACTCATCGTGCTTTTGTTGATTGGCGTTGAGACGGGACCCGTCGCACTGTTGATCGGTTTGGTTTCCGCCACCCTCCCAGTTCCTATTTATCTTGTCCTGGTGCTCTGGATTGATCGCTACGAGGCTGAGCCGGCGTGGATGTTGGCCACCGCGTTTTTCTGGGGGGCGCTGGTGGCGGTGTTTTTTGCTTATGTCATCAACACGGTCAGCGGCGTTGCGGTCTCAATGATGACTAACAGTGTGCGGGCCGGGCACACTTTTGGCGCAGTTGTCTCCGCACCAATAGTGGAAGAGAGTGCGAAGGCGCTCATTCTTTTTATTTTCTTTTTCGCGAAGAAAGACGAATTCGATGGCGTGATTGATGGCATCGTCTACGCAGCCATGGTTGGACTTGGCTTCGCGATGACGGAAAACATTCAGTACTACGGCAAGGCAGTGATGGAAGGTGGCGGCGGAACGCTGACCCTTGTTTTCATTCTGCGCGGGGCATTGGCCCCGTTCTCACACCCCATGTTCACGAGTCTTACGGGAATCGGACTGGGGCTGGCGCGCCAATCACGAAGCCTCGCCATCAAGATCCTGGCGCCGCCGCTCGGCTTAATGGCGGCCATGTCAATGCACAGCATCTGGAACGGTTCAGGAGCGCTTTTTGGTGGTGGGGCCTTTATTCTGACTTATATCCTGATCATGATTCCCGCATTCTTCATCATGCTGGTGGTGATTGCGCTGGCGCTTCGACGGGAAGGGCAAATTGTCCGCGAGTTTCTGGTGGCAGATTATCAGGGCGGACTCTTTACCCAGCAGGAGTATGCGCGCCTGGGTAGCATTTTTGGCCGCATGGGCACCTCCTTCAGCGCGCTTTCGCGCGGGGGCGTTGGTAAGTGGCGCGTGGCCCGGCAGTTGAATCAGACGGCCAGTGAGTTGGCGTTTCATCGCAGTCGCGTGGCCCGCGGCATAGCTGCGGCCAATGCGCTTGAACGTGAGGCCGCCTATCGGATGGCGTTGGAAAATCTTTTGAAGCGACTGCGTGGCCAATAATGCGAAACCGAAACAAAGTTCTCCGATTTCTGCCTGATTGACTTATACTAGCGCGGCACGACCGGGTGGCGCGAAAGTCATCTCTTCCTCGATCTGATGAGAGTTCAACTCCTACCAAGCACCTTTGATAGTCAGGGCCACGCTACCTCCGAACAACGCCTGACCTGTTTCCTCATCGACGAGACGGTTGCGCTTGACGCCGGTAGTATCGCTCTGGCGCTAACAGCGGACCAGCGCCAAAACGTGCGCGACATTATCGTGACCCATCCACACATGGACCACATCGCCAGTTTGCCAATCTTCATCGACGATCTTTTTGAAACTCTGAAGAGTCCGGTGCGGATTTACGCGACTCCCGAGGTAATCGAACTCCTGGAGCGGGACATCTTCAACTGGAATGTTTACCCGCGCTTTTCAGAACTGAAAAACGAGTTTGGGCCGGTGATGGAATATGTCCCGATTCCCAAGAACAAGGAGTTTAAGGTTGCTCACCTTACCGCCACCGCCGTTGCGGTTAATCACATTGTGCCTACGGTTGGAGTGATTCTGTCAGACGGGACCAGCACGGTTGCGTTTAGTTCAGACACAGCGGAGACCGACGAGTTTTGGAAAGTCGTCAACAGTGTGCCGCACCTTAACGCTCTCTTGATTGAGGCTTCTTTTCCTGACTCGATGGCAAAGCTCGCGGAAGTTTCGCGCCACTACACACCCGCTTCGCTTGAGCGCGATCTGCGTAAGCTTGATCACAACGGCCTGGACATCCTTGCGGTCCATATCAAGCCCGCTTACCGGCAGATGGTCATCGATGAATTGAAGGCGTTGAAAATCCCTAAACTCGGTGTGATGGAATCCGGCAGGGTTTATACCTGGTAGTCCAAGGTCCAAAGTCTTTCTAGTTCCGCTACAGTTCTGGATTGATGAAGTATCTAAGCGAATCAGAACTCAAAGGAAGCAAGTACCGCTGATCGGCGGACTTTGGACCTTGGACTTTGAACTTTTAACCAATCGGATCAAACTCTCCCTGACCATGTTCGCCGGCAACTTCATCGAGCAGCACTCGTCCACTGGGAAGCAGCTGCTTGACTCGCGCCGTTCTTTGCTCGCGATCGCGGCCCGGCATTAACTCCGCGCGAAACGTTACCGTCATACCTGCACGCGCCCAGAGGTTCGCCGGATTACCCTTACTATGCCGCTTCTGTTTTCCCACTGTTTTCTTCTTTCCCATAAAGGTACCTGCAGCTCCGACTGCTGCGACAGCCAGGGCCAATCCGCCGAGCAATCGTTTGGTACCTTTTTTCATGGCTGACTAGTGTGTCGGGGAAACCGATTCGCAAAGTGGATCAAGCCGGGCCGTAATCGTCGGCAGACCACTGAGAGCCTTGTCGGCGTTCATCTGGGTAAAGTGTGCCCATTCGGGTGGCACATTCGCTTCGGCGAAGACCGCTTCCACCGGACACTCTGGAACGCAGGCGTCACAGTCGATGCACGTTTCCGGGTTTATGTGCAACATGTCGTCGTCGAGGTGAAAGGCTTCAACCGGACAAACGAGCGCACAGTCAGTGTAGCGGCAGTTTACGCAGGGTTCTGCGACGACGTAAGTCATTCAGATGCGTTCTCCTTGATTCGGTAAGACAAGCATTCCCGCCTGTCACTGCGGAGTTATTACAGCGCCACTATATTAAGCACGAATCGCAAACTTTTGAAAGACGCAAACGGGAGGGAGGCCTGCAGGGCTTCATAGTGCCACCTGTAAGGCTTCAGTTAGGGTGAAGCGACGTTCATAAAGGGCCTTACCAATTATCACGCTGTCAATTCCGAATGCGCTTTGCTGTTTGAGGAGCTTGATGTCTTCGAGGGATGAAATGCCACCTGAGGCCGTCACTTTCAGTCCGGACTCGCGGGCAATTAAGATAGTCTGTTCGATGTTGACACCGGTGAGCATGCCATCGCGCGTTATGTCTGTATAGATGATCCGTTCTACTCCCGCCCTGGCGACAGTCTTTGCCAACTCAACAGCTCGCATACTTCCTTTTTGCTCCCAACCATTAACCATGACTTCGCCGTCTTTGGCGTCAATGCCAACGGCAATGTAATCACTGCCGAAAGTGTGTACAAGCTCTTCCAGGGTTTCAGGTGACTTAACAGCCAGAGTGCCAATAACTGCCCGTCTTACTCCAAGCTCGATCACTTCTTTAACGTCTTCGAGACTTCGCAATCCTCCACCAAACTGCACCGGAATCTCAATCGCCTCGATAATCCTCCGGAGCACGTTCCGGTTAGGAGATAAATGGTCAGAAAAAGCCGCGTCGAGGTCAACGATATGCAGCAGAGACGCTCCATTCTGCGCAAAGCTCCTCGCAATACTTACCGGATCGGCGTCATAGATCGTCGCCTCCTCCTTCCGTCCCTGCAAGAGACGGACGCATTTACCATTCTGCAGATCGATCGCGGGAATAATCAGCATTAGCCTTGCTCAGCCTCTTTGATCACCGACATTACAGACTCGAACAAGACTCCATTAGTCGAGATCGCATTGCCGCCATGAATCGTTCTCTCGCCGCGCCAGTCGGTAAATGTTCCCCCAGCCTCTTCCAGAATGGACAGCAGCGGCGCACAGTCCCATAAGTTCATGATCGGATCGAGCATGACATCAGCGCGGCCAGTCGCAACCAGTACATGCCCGTAAGCGTCGCCCCAGGTGCGGCGCGCGTGGACCTGCTTCTGAAGTACTTCCGCCGCTCGCCCGAATCCGTGTTGCGCGCAGGTTCCGAAATCCGTTGCGAGCAAAAGCGCATCACTTAACGATTCAGTTTGCGAAACGTGTGCCGGCCGACCATTCCAAAAGCAGCCTAAGCCACGCGCCGCATAGACCAGGTCATCCAGGGACGGGAGATTAACAACGCCGAGCACTGCTTCGTCGCCAATCTCAAGTCCGATCAATACGCCGTAGAGTGGCACCTTGTGGACGAATGAATAGGTCCCATCGATAGGATCAAGTATCCAGCGGCGATCTGATTTGCCCGCCTTCTCCCCTTCCTCCTCACCAATGATGGCATCTTCAGGAAATGCTTTTTCGATACGCGCGCGCAGAAACTGTTCAGCCTCTCGGTCTGCTACTGTCACAAAGGAATTATCAGCTTTGCGTTCGGCCACGAACGATCCCTGGAAGTAACGCCCCGTAATAGCGCCGGCCTCGCGAGCGAGTTCCACCGCAAAATCGAGAAGCGATCCGAGTTCTGCTGCGTCGGCAATCATTGCGCTTCCCGCTTGTTCCTACGGGTAATGAATTCGTCCCGAACCTGATCGAAAGTAAGCTCGCGTTCGACACAGAGTACGGTCAAGTGAAAGAGAAGATCGGTGACTTCTTTGACCAGAGCACTTTGGTCCTGGTTTTTGGCCGCGATGATGGTCTCGCTGGCTTCTTCCCCAACTTTCTTTAGTATCTTGTCCAGACCCTGGTTGAAAAGATAAGTTGTATAGGCGCCTTCAGGCCTGTCCTGCTTTCTCGATTCAACCAGAGTGTAAAGATCGTTGAGCACTGCTCCTAGATCAGGCGTTGTGTCCGGGGAATCTTGCGGCCCGCTTTCAGTCTCTTGCAAAGCGTTATGGAAGCAGGATTGCTCACCGGTATGACAAGCAGGACCATTTGGTTGAACGAGAATTACTAAGGCGTCGTGATCGCAATCGATGGAGATATTTGTGACGCGCTGTGTGTGACCCGACGTCTCGCCCTTATGCCACAGGCTGGCACGCGAGCGAGACCAGAACCACGTTTCTTTAGTCTCGACAGTTCGTTTCAAACTCTCGGCATTCATGTAGGCAACGGTTAAAACTTGTCGCGTGTTGGCGTCCTGAACGACGGCCGGAATCAGACCCCGTTCATCAAACTTCACTTCATTAAGCGAAACACTCATCTCACCACCACTCCTCGCTCGCGCAAATATTCCTTAACATCGGCAATCTTGAATTGCCCAAAATGAAATAGCGAAGCCGCCAACACGGCGCTGGCGCCGCCGTCGGTTAAGGCTTCGTAAAAGTGTTCGAGCTGTCCGGCGCCGCCCGACGCAATCACGGGGATACGAACGCTGTCGGAAATCGCGCGCGTCAGTTCAATGTCGTAGCCATCTTTCGTGCCGTCGCGATCCATGCTCGTCAAAAGAATCTCCCCGGCTCCGAGTTTTTCAGCGCGCGCGATCCACTCGACCGCATCCAACCCGGTTGGGATTCTGCCGCCATGCGTAAAAACCTCCCAACCCCTGCTCGCATCGTCAGCCTCGCGCCGGCGCGCGTCCACCGCCACAACCATGCACTGCGATCCGAAGGTCTCAGCGCCCTCCTTGATTAACTCCGGCTGCTCAATCGCCGCCGTATTCAGCGATACCTTGTCGGCACCCGATCGCAGCACCGCGCGAATATCCTCCAGCGACCTTAATCCGCCGCCGACCGTGAACGGAATAAAAACCTCGTCAGCGACACGCCTCACGAGTTCGGCAACAATGTCACGCTTGTCTGAAGAAGCGGTGATGTCCAGAAACGTTAACTCGTCAGCGCCTTCCGCGTCGTATCTGACAGCCTGCTCGACCGGATTGCCCGCATCAACCAGCGAGACAAAGCGAACGCCTTTGACTACGCGCCCGTTATCGACGTCCAGACAAGGGATGATTCGTTTTGCCAGCATTCAAATCAACTTTGCAAAGTTTGCCAACAACCTCAGGCCGGCCGTCTGGCTCTTTTCCGGATGAAATTGCACGCCGCAAAGGTTTCCGCGCGCGACCACTGATGCGTAGGCCAGCCCGTAATCTGTCTCGCCAATAACGATTTCGTCCTTTGCCGGTTCGCAATAGTATGAGTGCACGAAATAAAAAAAAGAAGCATTCTCAATTCCTGCAAATAAAGGATGCCTTACTCGCTGTCGGATTTGATTCCAACCAACGTGAGGCACTACCAAATCGTCTGAGAAGCGGCGCACGCGGCCGGGCAACAGTCCCAGACCGCGCGTGGCGCCAAACTCTTCCGATATCTCAAAGAGCAACTGCATCCCAACACACACACCCAACAAGGGCGTTCCCGCGGCGCAGCGCTCGCGCACCAGTTTATCGAACCCGCGTTCCGTAAGCGCATTCATGCAGGCCCCGAAGGCCCCGACGCCCGGAAGCACTAAGCGTTCGGCCCGACGCAACACGTTCTCGTCTGAGGTTACGACCGCGGCGCTGCCATTCGCAGCAAAGGCTTTTTCGACCGAACGCAGATTGCCGACTCCGTAATCAATGATGGCTATTTGCGCCACGTCCCTAAAGAACTCCCTTCGTGGTCAACACGCCCGCGATTCGCGGGTCACGTTCGACGGCCAGACGCAATGCGCGTGCGGTCGCCTTAAATGTGCCTTCGAGCATGTGGTGCGTGTTGCGACCACGCAAACAGTCTATGTGCAAATTGAATTTCGCTGTCTCGGCAAACGATCGCCAGAAGTGTTCCGCGAGCTCAACCGAGAAATTTCCGATTTTCTGGCGTCGTGTCGGCACTTCATAAACCAGATAGAACCGGCCGGAGAGATCGATTACGGAGCGACATAAGGCTTCGTCCATCGGCACAGTCGCCTCGCCATAGCGCTTGATGCCCTTCTTATCGCCCAGAGCTTCCGTCAAAGCCCGGCCGAGCGTTATCGCGATATCTTCAACAGAATGGTGGTCGTCAATTTCCAAATCGCCCTTGCAGACAACCTCCAGATCAAACAGTCCGTGTTTTGCAAACAGTTCCAGCATGTGATCGAGAAAAGGCAGGCCGGTGTCTATGCGCGAACGCCCCGCGCCATCGAGGTTTAACCTAACGCGCGCGTCTGTCTCTTTCGTTTTCCGCTGCACGGAAGCCTCGCGGATGGGGTTTGGTTGTTTTGTCTTCATGAATACCTTCTCTCTTGGGACGCGAACTCAGGTAAAAATCTCGCGCAGCGCTTTCACTAACAAATCATTTTCTTCCGGTGTACCTACACTCAGACGAAAATAGTCGGCCAACATCGGATAGCCGCTAACATCGCGAATCAAAATATTCCGCCGGAGCAGCTCCGAAAAAATCAGTTTCGGATTGATTGACGAGCGCACCACCATGAAGTTCGCTTGTGAAGGTACTGGCGCCAGCCCGTTAATAAGGTTCAACGCGTCGAACAATCGTTCGCGCTCAGCGATAATCCTTAGCACCTGGGGCCGTAGTTCGTCTTCGTACAACCCAACCGCGACTTCGGCAGCAGTCTGCGAAATCACGTTGAGGTTATAAGGAAGGATGGCCTTGGTAATTTCCCGGACCAGTTCTGGCGCTGCTAACAAATAACCCACGCGCAAGGCCGCCATCGCCATTGCCTTTGAAAATGTTCGCAGGACCACAAGATTTTCGTGTTCTGACAAGAACGGGACTGCTGAGTGTTTCGCAAACTCATGGTACGCCTCGTCGATGACAACCAGGCCATTGGTTGAGGAAAGTAACTCACGCAAATCTCCATCGCTTAGGACGCAACCCGTCGGATTGTTGGGCGAGCAAAGGATCGTCACATCCGGCTGTAAGTCGCTCACTGCCTTTCGCAGCGCGTTGCTGTCGTAACTCAACTCGTTCGTGAGGGGAACACTCATCACTTCGCCGCCAAGCACGGTGCTTATTTGGCGGTACAGCGCAAACGTCGGTTCAGAGATCAGCACGCGTTTTCCCGGTCCCATCGTTACCAACAACAGTGCCTGAATTAGTTCGTTAGATCCGTTGCCAGCGATGATGCCGTCGGGTTGCCAACCGGAAAACTCGGCCAGGCGCGCGCTTAGGCTCGCTGGAACGAAATCCGGATAACGCGACCATTTCCGCGTTTCGAGTCGCTTCAGCGTCTCTTCCTTAAGGCGTGACGGAACGTCCCAGGGGTTCTCGTTCTGATTAATTTTCACGCGCGCGCGATCAGGCGACAGCGTGTATGCTCGCAAGGCGCGTATCTGAGGTTTGATCTTGTCCAGGATGTCTTTCATCTCCGCTCCTCGTCTGCGATCCTGATAGCAGCCGACCGCGCGTGCGCTTCCAATCCTTCCGCTTTCGCTAAGGTGCAGATCTTTTCAGCCGACTGTCTCAGTGCTGCTCGCGAATAACGCAAAACACTGGTGCGCTTCACAAAATCGTAAACTCCCAGCGCAGATGAGAATCGCGCCGCCCCCGAAGTCGGCAGCACGTGGTTTGGCCCAGCAAAGTAATCCCCCACAGCTTCAGGAGTATATGAACCGAAAAAGATCGCGCCCGCGTGACGGACCAACGCGGCCACAGCATCGTCGTCAGCGGTGACGATCTCGACGTGCTCGGGAGCCAGTCCATTGACCATTGCGCACGCTTCGGTGAGGCTCGAAACCACAAAAATCGCTCCATTTGTCGCCAGAGATTTCTCGACTATCGCCCGGCGCGGCAACGACTCCAACTGGCGTGAAACCTCAGCAGCGACGTCTTTGGCAAGTTGCTCGCTGGTCGTTACGAGGAGAGCCGCAGCATCTTCATCGTGTTCAGCCTGTGCCAACAAATCTGCGGCGACAAAGTCAGCGCGTGCCGTGTCGTCGGCAATAATTACAACTTCGCTTGGGCCGGCGATCGAATCGATCCCGACGACGCCGAAGACCAGTTTCTTCGCGACGGCAACGTAACGGTTGCCGGGTCCGGTGATCTTGTCGACGCGAGGCACAGTCTCGGTGCCATACGCGAGCGCTGCAATCGCCTGCGCACCGCCAACCGCATAAACTTCCTCGATTCCCAACTCCACGAGCGCCGCAGCCACCGCCGGATTCTGGCGGAGCGAACGTGGCGGCGTCGCGACCACGATTCGTTGGACGCCGGCGACTTGCGCGGGAACGACGTTCATCACCACCGAGGAGGGATAGCTCGCCGTTCCACCGGGAACATACAATCCTACACAGTCAATGGGCGTTATGCGCTGTCCCAAACGAACGTCCGGCTCAACTTCAATCTGCCACGACTCTTGCCGCTCGTATTCGTGAAAGCGTCTGACGTTACTGATAGCTTCACGTAACGCCGCCAGCACTTTCGCATCAACGGTTGCGGCAACTTGCCGCAGCTCCTGCGCTTCAATCCGGAGCTCAAACGCTTGCATCGCCCAACCGTCGAATCTCGCGGCGTAATCAAGCAGCGCGGCATCACCCCGGCGGCGAACGTCGGCGATGATAGTCTCGACCTGGCTCGTCAGATCGGGGTCGAGGGTAACGTTTCGCTCTCGAACGCGTCGTAACTTGTCGGCTAGTCGTTGCTGATCTCGACTATTTATAACCTCAATCACGGTTCCCTCCCCTCTGAATTGTTTTTTCAATTGATCCGATGAACTGACTGACTGCTTCAGCCTTCAGTTGATAGCTGGCGCGGTTCACAACAATGCGCGCCGATGATTCGGCAATCACGTCGACAATGCTAAGGTCGTTTTCCTGAAGTGTCTTGCCCGTCTCGACGAGGTCAACGATGCAATCAGCAAGTCCCAGGACGGCAGCCAGCTCCACTGATCCGGATAACTCGATGAGCTCGACGGCCACGCCGCGGGCTCCAAAATGGCGCGCGGCGATTCTTGGATACTTGGTCGCCACTCTCAGCATCCCCGGCTGATTCAGCATCCTTTCACTTTTGGCGGCGACCACGAGGCGGCAAGCTCCAATGTTGAGAGTAAGCGGCTGCAAAAGATCTGCGTCGGCTTCGAGTAACACGTCACGACCAACAATCCCGCAGTCCGCGATTCCATGCTCGACGTAAACGGGAACGTCCACCGGCTTCACGAAGATCAAACGAAAGCGTCCGGACTCATCCTCAATCGCGAGCCGACGCGACGAGAGCTTTTCACTCGAAAAGTCGAGGCCTGCGCCTCTTAGCAGATCGAGCGTATCCGCCAGCAATCTCCCTTTGGCAACGGCGATGGTTAACGTCGTCATTCCATTACCTCGTTTGCGTCGAGCCCGACGCGTTCACCCAGCGCTCTTTTCATCTTTGCGGTGACGAATAGCTGGCTCAGATTTTTGGGGCTTGCTTGCGTAGCTTCCATTGACAAGTGCCGTAAGTCTGAATCACGCGACCGGCTCAACAACACATCCGTCAACCCGTCAAGCTCCAGCACGAAGCCGACCGCCGCCTCAGCCAGGCCAAAACTCGCAGTTAGATCGTCATAACGCCCACCGCCCCCGATGCGGGTTCCGGCGCCATTGACGTAGACTTTGAAAGTAAGACCGGTGTAATAGTCGAGCCGCGAAACATCGCCGAGGTCGATCTCAAAACGATCCGTCAACTCCAGCGACTCGATAACCGACCACAAACGCTCGAGGCGATCAAGGGCCACTTGCGAACGAGGGTTAGTTATCAACCGGCGAGCAGCAAGCAAAATTTCGCGCTTGCCGGAAAGCTGGACGAGTTGCGCAAGAGCTCGCGCGTCATCAGCGTTGGAGTAGTTGGCGAGAAAGCGCTCCAGGTCAGCAGTATTTCGCGTGTCGACGAGCGCCCTCATTTCGTTTCGTCCCTCCGCTGGGAGGCGCAATTGTTCGGCAACGCCATTGAAGACCTCGACGTCGTTAAGCGTCAGCAACGATTGACCAAGCAGATCCAGACGTTCCAGCGCTTCGCAGACAATAGCCAGGACCTCCATGTCGGCCGTGCCGCTGTTGGCGCCGATTAGTTCGCCGCCAATCTGGGTCGACTCTCTTCTCCATTCCGCGTGAGAATGAGGTTGTTGGCGAAAAACGGGCGCGACATAACATAAGCGGAGCGGTCGCGCACGTTCGGCGAAAAGAGTGGCGGCCGCACGCGCTACCAGAGAGGTAACGTCCGGCCTGATCGCCAATAGGCGACCATCAGTGTCGCTGAACCTAAAAGCCTGATGAGCCTGCGAGCGCCCCATCCCGTGTTCAAAAAGTGAATAATAATCAATGGTTGGAGTCGTGATCTCTTCGTAAGACCAGCCGTCGAAGATCGACATCAAGGTCGTTTCGATTTCACGTCTCAGTCGCGCTTCGGAACCGGAGTAATAGCGCATCCCCGTCGGCATTCTGGAAAGTGGTTCAGACATATGAAGTAAGATCGCTTTCGACTGTTCGTCACAAAAAGAAAAACCCGCTGCCCCGTTCATTACGGGCAGCGGGTTTGAAACCTTTGCTTGTGTTTGTTGGCTACTCTGTCATCGCTTCGAGCCCCCGCATCACAATCGCCGGCACGCTGCCCCGCTGCCAATATGGTTGGCATGATGGTGCAGATGATGGCTGTGATGGGTGCTACAAAAGCTCATTGTTTCTCACTTATTCTTCAGACGACCGCTTTTATACGTGATCGAGTGGGAACCTGTCAAACCGCTCGCTTCATGATGGGCTATACATCGGGTAGCCAGCGGTGCACCGGTCTATCTCCTTCAAAACCATAGAACCGGAGATCGGATCCAGTCAATAGCTTAGTCAACAGAAGGATCTGTCCGGTATGCATCGAGAGGTGTTCGGTGACGTGAAAAATTGCGGCGAGGCCGGTGGCTTTGGTTCCCTGGATCGGATACTCATTAAGCAGCCGCTCAGGCTCAAACGCGGCCAGCACCTTGTCTACGTCTGCGACCGTGGTTCTAACCTGGTCGAGCAGATCCGGGCGCGAAATGCCACCCTGCTGATCAAATTCACTTTGACGTTGACGCTCGTCGATTGCACCTCCCAATCCACAGACGATCCACTGCCGCGCATTCCCCGACATGTGCAACAGCAGATTTCCAATGCTGTTCGATTCGGGGTTGGGCCGCCACCAGACTTGCTCGTCAGTTACTCTTTCCAGACAGCGCTCGATCTTGGGTAAGTATTCGAGGGTGATCAGTTGGCGGGCGTTCTGAACGAAAGCGCGCGAAACTTCGGCCTCAGACTTAGGGTGCGGAGTTGTCATTCCCTGAAGCTATCCCCAGGCTTTGGTGGGTGTCAATGCTGCAATCGCGTCATATTTACTGAATCTACGCTTCGCTGCCGCGCGGATCGTCGGGCAGCATCAGCTTGAAGGCGTTGGCAGTTTCCGTATGGCGCTTCTGCTGGAGTTCATTAACCCAATTGGTAACGGTTTTGACCATTTCACGCGCGGTTTGCGCGGTCGTGGTTCCCTTAGGCGCGGGCTTCAGCTTACGCGTCCGCTCGTCCTTCTTGATGATTTTTATGACTTTCTTTTCTGACATTTCAACCAACTTGTCTGTGAATCCATCCGCTAACGCGCAATCGGCGAGCGAAAAGGGTCACCTTTGAGTGCTTTGTTCCTTATTAAACGACTTTTCTTTAATAGAGTTCCCGTTATTGCCCGGTTTCACATCGCCACTCTTGAACGCCTGCCGTTGTCGGGTCTTGCGTCCGGGCTTTCCTTTGGCAACACCCCACTAGCAAACGATGAGCCATGAGGACGAAGTAAAGGAGCTTTCAACTGGTATTGCTGGATATTACGAGGAACGTCGGAAGTTCGGATGTACCCTAACACGGTATCGTTGGCTGGGCGTCATCAATACGTACACTGCTCCACCGCAGTGTATGGTTGTTTTGTGGGCGATTCAGCCTTGGCGCCGACACCGTCGTCCTATTCTTCATATCAAGCTGCCAAATATTTTTTAAGTCCACTTCAATGCGCCAATCATCGGTTTCGTCCCAAATGAAACGAGCAGCCCGTTGATGATGATCAGCACAAGGCGAAACTCGTTGGCCCGAATGCATAAGAACTGTATTCGAGTGCGCGAGTGTTAAGTTTAGGTTTGAATTAAACTCTTAGGTCCGAAAGACCGGTTAAAGGAAAACAACCGATTGCGAGCTGGGAATATCAAAGCGCCGGCGACAGCTCTTGCAGGCGAGCATGTCGTCGATGCGCACCATGTAGTCGCGGGACTTCTGATACCGCTGCCGATCCTGTTCGTTGGCGCCGCGTGGTGGAGTCTGTTTCTTGGTGCGCCGCAGCCAACGGACCTCGTAATCCGCGCGCTCCCGACAATGCGGGCAGCTATAGTTTGCTTTTTTGGATTCCTGCTTTTCGTTGAAAAAGTCTTGTTCGTTCATAGCTCGCGCCTTTGATGTCCTATCGTTCACCTAATTCCCGCAAATAGCGAAAACTGTAGATTCCTGTTTCGTGTCCGTCACTCCAGCGAAAGTTGAGCGCGTAGCGCCCGACAATGCTGATGTCAGCTATCGTCAGTTCCTCGGAGACAGCTTCCGGCTTTAACGTGCGCTGGCCGGTCCACTCGTTAACGCATTGCGCACAAGGGCAGGCACGTCTCAGTTCGGCGGCCGTGTAACGGCAGACGCAGTCGTCGGCCCAGGTTATGCGGACACCTGAGTCTCCTTCCTGCTTAATCTCTCGCGGCTCAATCTCCGGGCCGCGCCGTTCGTTCATCGCCATCATCGCCTACTGTCGGCTTTCGCTTGCCGCCCGCACTGCCTCGGCCACCGCATCGGCTGTGATCTTGAAGTGTGACGCCTTCCAAACGACCTGGCCGTGGTGCAAGACAATCGCCTGTGGCGACTCATGCGCGACTCCCAGGCGGCTCTCTATTTCAGCTGAAAGCTCGCGCGCCCGCTGCACCTCAACTAAGGCGACTTCACCATCGAATTCTGCCATTTGTTCGTATGCAGTGGCGCTAATCGGACAAGTCAAACTATGCTTGAAGATAACTACTGGCCGCTCCTCTGAGCGATCGGCCAGCTCATCGAATGCCTGAGTATCAGTAACTTTTACGAAGTGGTTTTCCATGAAGCTCCACTCTGGGGAAAATTCTAATGCGTTTTGATAGTAGCGTATCGGTTCTGATTCCACCAAACAGGTAAGGTAATGGCTTGATTCAGTTTGGGACTACCGAGGACAGGAGTAAAACCGTGCAAATACGGAACCAGGAGCCGTAGCGACTGGGTCCCGGTTCCCGTCACACGATCTTAGGGTTACGTGGACCCGGTCGCGATGGCTCCCGGTTCTGAATTCTTGACCTAGCGCCAGTCGCCGACCAGGATAAACGGCGCCCAATAAAACGGGGCGCTGTATTTCTTGCCGGCTATCATCGCGAGCTGAGCATCGCGCATAGCGGTAGACGCCGGAACCGCCTTCGATGCCAGCAGATGTCGGTAAAAGTCTGACATCAATTCGGCGGTGGATTTGTCTGCAACTGACCACAAACTAACGCCGACGGTGGGCGCGCCCGCATACATAAACGCCCGTGTCAGGCCCATCTCTCCTTCGCCGCGTTTCTCTTTTCCCAACCCGGTCTCGCAGGCCGAAAGCATCACCAGCGGAGATCCGAGGCGCAAATTAAACACTTCATCGGTGCGCAGAAAGCCGTCCTGGTTCTTGTTGCCAACCAACGAAAGCACCACGCCGGTAAACTGCGGACGCTCTGCATTCAATAGACCGTGAGTGGCAATGTGCAGGATGCGATACTTGCTGATGTCGCGTGCGTCAATATTATCTTCGCTGGCCTCAAGGTCAAGCCACGTGTCTGTTTGCGTGCCTGAACTCTTTGCGAGTTTGCCGATCTGTTCTGCTTCCGTTCGGGTGCCTGCAAGTCGTGCCAGGGGCAAACCCTGCATCTTTGCAGAGCCTTCACCCGCGTCAGAGCCGGTGATGTCGGTTAAGGCGCTTTGAATTCCCAAGCCACGCGTCTCGGCCGCACTGGTTGAAGTGCCCGCACCTTTAGCGCGCGTGTCATTTGAGTTGAATACCGGGTCGGCCAGTATCAACATCGCCCGACCAGCGCTCTTGTTATCGTGTTGCCTGATCGCTCCGACTACCGATGCCGAGGGCGAATACACAATTTCATTCGACTTTATCAAATACGGAAGCGAAGAATAATCCCCACCGTCGGCCGACTTCACCAGCGCTTCAAAGGGAACGTAATTCAGCGAGCCATCAGCAACCACTAACAAACGCTTTTCGCCCAAGGTCGATCCGGCCGGTTCTACTGCGGTCTTATAAAGCGCACTCGACGCCTTAACAAAGGAGGCTGCGTCTTCAGCAAACGGCGTGGCACTAACTCCTAGCCCGCGTTGCGGGTCAGCCATGACATCGATGCCGACGATACGGCGCTGAAGTTTTGAAGGAATTAGTTGCGCTCGCAACTCGGTTGCGAGTTGATCGATTGTCGCCCGCGCGGGCAGCTTGTAAATCGAAGCGCCTGACTTCGTTACAGCCCAAAGATAGGAAGCCTCACGTCCCAAACTGTATTCGAGCAGCATCGTTTGATCGTCAAGTACGCTGCTCTGGACCTCAGTGATTGACAGCGGTTTGCCGGCCGTCAGACTGGCATACCGCGGGCTGGCAGTTCTTATCTGGTTCTCGATTTCCTCGAATTCGGTCTGCAGCTTTTCAAGTTGGTCTTCGAGGTCAGACGGTTTCTTCTTATCGCTATCGGGAGACAAACTAATTCCCGTCAGGGTTTCAGCAATGTCTTGTTGCTTATCGAGATTGTCCTGTTTCCGCCTTAGCAGATCAGGTGGAATGCCTTCCGTTACTGCGGCATTCGTTTCACTAAGCAGATCCAATAGCGAACGAGCGCGCGACTGCTCAGTAATCTTAAACGCCTCGGCCGCGTATTCCAGGGCCTTTCCCGACAAAGACTCGGCACTGCTACCAGCGGCCGGCACACTGAGGAAGGCCATCTCCGCGAAAGCGCTGGCAGCATCGTCGAAGACGTCCTTCGTCGTACTCAGAAAAATAGTGCGCGACTCGTCTGCGCGGAGACTGCCGGCACGCAGCGCTTCAACAGTAGTAATCGCGTCTGTAAAGTTAGCCAGCGACGATTCTCTTAGCTTGATCGCCTTTTTCGGGTCCTTCTCCTGTGCGGCCAGGGCCCATTGGCTTCGGCCCATTCCCAATTGAGCGGGCCACATCAAATCCAAGCGCTTGTCGTCCTTTGCGCCCTTGGCGGCCTGCTCGTAAAGCTTGACAGAGTTTTTGTAATCCAATTGACGAAGGGCAACATCGGCGAGATTGGTGCGCGCGGCGGTGCGAAAGCGGCGCGTCTGTCCGAGGTTAGCAACCATCGGCAACGCGCCTTTGCCGGCGTCGGCAGCGTTTTGAAAGTGGGTGCGCGCCGTATCAAGATCGTTTTGGGCAAAGGCGATACGGCCCATGCCGAGTTCATACGTCATGTAAACGATGGAAATACGGTACTGCTCGAGTTCGTTCTTAGCGACCAGGGCGCCACCAACTGCGCCGGCGGCTGAGCCGATGGCCGCGCTGTCGGTGGCGTTACCAAGAACAATCGAGGGCGCCAACTTCCCAAACAGGCCGCCGGCTTTCTTGGCAGCACTCTCCGGCTTCTTCGGACTCATCAGCGCGTAGGAACTCGCTGCCGCGGACAACTGACCAAGCTGATAATTTGTGTCGCCGATCTTTGCCAGGAGTAGTTTCGAGTTGAACCCGGTATCGCTGGTGCTCGCTGCCGTATCGACCGCGCCTTCGGCTTTTGAGCTCGACGTCATGCGCGCCGCCGTTCCGGCCATCGCCGTGTTTCTTTGTTCCTGACCAAGCACTCCGGTTAGTGCGTTATACGCTTGTTGATAATGGTCCAGCGCGGTCTTGTCTTGTCCCTGCCGCAAATAGAGATCGCCCAATTCATTTTGAGCGGCCGCAATACCCTTTCTATTCTTCGCGGTCGTATATAGCGTCAGGGCAGTTTGCAGTTGTCCCAAAGCCAGGTCAGCCTTTCCTCGCTTCAGGAGTCGCCTGCCCTCCTGCAAAGCGGCAGCCGCATTGTCTGCCTGCTGCACGAGAGCGGCAGTTGACCTCGATGCTTCATGTGCAAGACTTGCCGGAGCAAAACCCGGCAATAGACTGGCACCAACAACAAGACCGCCCAATTTCCTTGCTATTGCCTTCACCTTGCTACTCCTTTTCGGTACCGCCTAACTCATCCGTATCGCTCATTGTGCCCGCAGAATTGTGGATCAAATCGACAGCTACAACGAGCATGCTCTTGCTGGTAGACGCCGATAACATTATTAGGGATGGCTCAGGGTCGTCTCGATTCAGGCCGATGCCGCGCGTGGCGGCGTGGCGCTCAGCGGATGTTTGCGCGCTGCCCACGCCTGCAACTTTCGCGGTCTTGGCAGGCTCGCTCAACTCCTTTTGAATCTGCGCCCAAACATCTGCTTCCGGGTTCCACGGACACTTATTACTGCTTTCCCGGCAAAAGCTGATGAGATCGTCTTCGATGGGAACTGCGGTTAGTGGCTCGCGCGTAAAGACAAAATAGATCCTCTCAACTCCCGCGTGTTCATCGAAAGTCAACCAACGCAATCTTTCTTCGGCGGCCAAGCCTGAAGGAATCTCAAATGGTACATGCGCCTGAAAGTAGTTGCCGGCTTCGTCCAACTCCGGGTCGGGGTAGAGCATTACCGGAGTACCATTATCCGTAGTATTGAAAAGATAGAGGTAGCCGTCGGAGTTGGTCTCGACCAAAAACCGCACGTGATCGCCCTTGCGAAATTCATGCGCCGGATCCGTTCGGATCGCGAGCCCGTTTGAGTCGCGCATGAACAATGTCAGACCCAACCCCAGACGCTCAACGTTAATTTTTGCCGGAGCCGTCGTGGTCGAACCGGTGCTGCCGTTAGCGCCAGCTGAAGTTGTGCCCGAAGGATCTCCGGCGGTAGTTTTTGGCCGCCGGCGGCTCGGCTTTGCGGTTGGGGTCGACTTATTACCGGAGCTTTTGCTCGTAGCCTTTGGCCGCGTCGTCATAAACGCGCCCCTGACATCATCGTCCTGCTGGGCAACTGCGATCGCCGGAACCAATCCCGCCACGACAATCGATAAACTAAGAAAGCTGGCTTTAATTCTCATTTAGACTAACTTCTCCTTCAAACTAGTTCACTCGTTGACTTATTCATGTTGGATGCGGATATCAAAAACAACTGGGGCCTCCGGACTCTCCGTTTTGGCTACCTTGACCGTAACAAAAGGTGCTGAAGCATCCCTGGTATTCAACTCAGTTACCGGTTCACTTTTTTTATACTTTCCCAGAAACCCCTTAAGTTCCGACTGTTCTGTTTCGGTTAGCGGTTTTCCAGTTGCCTGTGCGTTCAAAAAGGCCGGCGCCGCCAGAGGCTGCGGTGAGAAAATGATCGTGTAGTTTTCGCGGCCTGGCGCCTTATCCAGGGTAATCCAATGAAACTTTGTGCCACTATCTGCAGGAAACGCGAAATCCTGTCCGCTCCTGACCTCATTCGTACTCAACCCGGATTCGGCAAAGGGTTTGGAGGTCAGAAAAGCCGTTGGCGCATTCTGCTCGCCCGGACCGATGATATAGAGATAGCCATTCTGCCGAGGGAAGAAATGAAACTTAAAGTCCTGGCCCGACTTCATCGCCACGGGATCGCCGGCGCGCATGGCATCTGATTTTCCCTCTGCCGGAACCTGCAACCAATACCTGCCAAACTCAACCGGACTCGCGCTTGTAGTGGTGCTTGATGTTTCAGTAGCACGCTTTGTCTTATCATCCTCTGGTTTTGCTCTGAGCCAATTGAAGGCAAGGAACCCGCCCACGGAGACAGCCAGTAGCACAACAAGAACGCCGACGCCCAAAAAAACCGGCCACTTGCTGCGAGATTTTTGCGGAGCGATCCGCTGCTCTGGCGCTCGCACAACCGTCACACTCGATGACATGTCAGCTACCGCCGCGGCTCCGCCGGCACCAGGCGCCGGGCTAACGGAACGGGGAACACTTGGCGGAGCCGTAGGAATCGCATCAACGGTAACAATTGTCTCCGCGTTCACGTCTGACTTGGTAGCTAACCCGCGCGGCGATTCTTGAGTATGCGAATGAGAACTTTCAGCATGAGGAATATCCGGAAGGGTTCTACCAGAGGGCGCTTGGCCTTGGGATTCGACCAGTCCCGCGCGCAATTGTTCCGCTAGTTCACCCGCGGTTGCCTGCCGATCACCTCGGTCTTTCGCAATCGCTCGATCGATCGCTTCGCTGAACGCCCGGGGTACGTCAGGAATTTTTTGAACTAAGGGCGGAGGAGTCACCGTAATGTGTTCACGTCGCAACTCGTGAAGCGTCGCGGCTGAATAAGGGCGCTGACCGCTTATCATTTGATACGCGACAAGTCCCAGGCTGTAGATGTCAGTACGGCCATCAATCTCAGGATTGCCGTCGCGCGCTATTTCACCCCACTGCTCCGGCGACATGTAATACGGAGTACCCAAAACCTGGCCGGCTACTGTCAGTTCTGTAGTGCCCGTAGTTTCGCCGCCGGCGATCTCGCGCATTTTGGCGATGCCGAGGTCGAGCAGCTTGATGGCCGTTTCGCCATTGGTTTGCGCCTTGCCGATCATGATGTTTTCCGGTTTGAGGTCGCGGTGTACAACGCCCATGGCGTGCGCTGTATTGAGCACGCTCATGACGGGCTCAAGAATTTCAAAGGCGGCGCTGGCGCTGAAGCGTCCACGCTGCTTAAGTTCTGCGTCGAGCGTGTGGCCTTCCACGTATTCCATCACCATGTAGATAGTGCCGTCGCTTGCCGTTCTTAAGTCATAAACCGTAACTGCGTTGGGGTGACGAAAGCGGCGCGCCGCCTGGCCCTCACGACGAAAGCGCCGCAGCCACTCGGCGTTGGTGCGCACCTCCGGCGGCAGAATCTTTATTGCCACCCGATCGCCAAGCAGAATGTGCCGGGCGAGGAAAACCGCTCCCATACCGCCCTTGCCAAGCAACGATTCAATTTGGTATTGGCCATCCAGCACCGAGCCGACAAAAGACGTCGGATCGTCTTCCAGCACCTCGCCATCGGTGGCGCAGAAGCTCACATTGTCTTCATATTTTGCTTTGCAAACAGTGCAGTATTTCATGGGGAATCAGGTCCGAAGTGTCGTTAGTCTAACATATGAGCGCGAGGTCACGCGCCTTCGGCAAACCCTTCGGAATTGTTCAATTTGAACTCATAGGTCCGAAGGACTGGTAGTTAGTAGCCACGTCCGTAAGGGCGGGGTGGAGGCGACAGTTAGTCCAGTGTGCGCCGAAGGTGCGCCACGATTTCTGCCGGCCCTTCGGGCCTGTGGCTTAAGGAGAGACT
Organism: Pyrinomonadaceae bacterium; assembly: GCA_031365545.1. Lineage (GTDB taxonomy): Bacteria > Acidobacteriota > Blastocatellia > Pyrinomonadales > Pyrinomonadaceae > PSRF01. The sequence continues at coordinate 50,065 of JANLYH010000224.1, forward strand.
GGGATCTTCGTCCTCACGGGCCGGGCTACTGCTACCGGTCCTGCGGACCTAAAGGAGGAACGCGCTCAATAGTTACTCATAAATTCGGCGCGCGTATTCCGCGACCATTCGGTCACTGTTGAACTCCGGAAGCAGCGTAGCGATGGAGCCTTTCATCATCGCTATCCACTTGCGAGGAAGCGCGTCGCTATCGCGGTCGTAGTAAAGCGGCACCACCTGCTGTTCCAAAACCTGGTATAGCGATTCGGCGTCGCCGGCGTCAACATCCGGGTTCTCGGTTGCCAACGCATCGTTGCCGACGGCAAAGCCATTGGTGCCGTCGTAGCCCTCGAGCCACCAACCATCGAGCACGGAAAGATTCAGCCCGCCGTTCATCGCTACTTTTTCGCCGCTTGTTCCCGACGCTTCGAGGGGCCGGCGCGGAACATTTAGCCAGACGTCTACCGACTGCACTAATTGCCGCGCAATCTCATGATCGTAGTTTTGGAGAAACACTGACCGGTTGCCGACGTCGTCATTTGTTTCCCAGAAGGCCACCTGCTGCAAAATGAGTTTCGCTTCCTGGTCCTGCGGATGTGCTTTTCCGGCAAACACAAACTGAACCGGACGATCTGGGTTATTGATAATCTGTCTTATTCGATCAGGATCTTTCAGCAGCAAGTTCCAGCGTTTGTAACCAGCAACACGCCGCGCGAAGCCGATGGTCAGCGCGCCTGATTCAAACATATTCTTCGCCGCCTCGGTCGACTCTGCCGGCTCGCCGCGACTCATCCGCGCTTGAACTGAACGCTGGCGGATGAAAGCAACCAGACGCTCCTTCAAAAGCAAATGCGCGGACCACAATTCTTCGTCCGGGATTTGCCAGACCGCCTGGGCCCAAACGCCGCGGTCAAGGATTTTTTCCTGCCAGTCACTGCCAATGTGTTTGTCGAAGACTGATCGGAGCAAAGGAGCCACCCAGGTCGGTGCATGCACGCCGTTAGTCACGTGAGTGATGGGAATACGGTCAACTGTTTCTTCAGGCCACAGCTTTTGCCAAAGCGCGCGCGAAACTTCCCCGTGTTTTCGGCTCACTCCGTTGGTCGAACGGCACATGCGAATTGCAAGTGGTGTTAAGCCAAAAGCCTCGTCGGCATTCTGGGGGTCCGTACGTCCCAGAGCAAGAAATTCCTCGTGACCCAGACCAAGCTCTTTCTCAAAGGAAAGGCCGAATGAGCGCGTCAGCAGGTCGACTTGAAACTCATCGTTTCCGGCAGCGACTGGCGTGTGGGTTGTAAACACACAATGCTCACGGACCGAGGCCGCGGCCTCCGTAAAACTTAGACCCTTTGATCCGATCAACTCCCGGGCCAACTCGAGAGTCAGGAAAGCGCTGTGACCTTCGTTGAGATGATATACATGAGGGTCGATTCCAAGTTTGCGCAAGAGCCGCACGCCACCGATTCCCAGCAGCATCTCCTGAACGATGCGCGTCTCGCGGTCGCCACCATACAAGTGCCCAGTAACCCAGCGATCGGTTTCCTGATTGGCGGCAATGTTTGTGTCGAGCAAATACAGCGGCACGCGACCAATGTCAGCACGCCAAACCTGGGCCAGTACGTTGCGCTCGCGAATTAACACTTCGATTAGCAGTGGCGTGCCGTCTTCAGATTTCACTGCTTGTATCGGTAATTGCGCCGGATCAGTTTCACCATAAAACTCTTCCTGCCAACCCATCAAATTAAGGCGCTGGCGAAAGTATCCGTAATGATAGAGCAGCCCGACCGCCACCAATGGAAGGCCAAGATCACTTGCCGACTTGAGGTGATCTCCCGCCAACACGCCCAGCCCGCCGGAGTAAAGCGGCAACGAATTATGAACGCCATATTCGGCGCAAAAGTAAGCGACCGGATGCTCGGCAGTGGGTCCGCTTGCCCCTGATTGGGACACTGGCGCTGAACCTTGTCCCATGTATTCGTCAAACTGCTTCGCCAGCTTGCTGATGCGCGCTTTGTAAACCGGATCGGTAGCCATTTCGGCCAAGCGGTATTCAGAAACTCTCGCGAGGAGCAAACGCGGATTATGCTCAACCTCGTCCCAAAGTTCAGCGTCCAGATCGCGATAAACACCGGCGCCATCTGAGGACCAGCTCCACCAGTAGTTCCAGGAGAGCCGCTCGAGCGCTTGCAGCGGAGTTGGTAATGTAGTGGTCTCGTTCAAGGTAATAGGATCTGGCCGTTCAATAGTTTCAAGCATTCAAAGAATAGCTCCCGCGTGGTCGCCGAACAAAACAAAGGGGTTCTTATAACATGGCGCACCCGTTTGTTCGAACCTGGAAGTAAACGATACTAGTTCGGTTTGGCAGGAACTTAGTATTGCGTCTCAGTAAAGCCCAGGTGAATACAGAACCGGGAGCGGTAACGACCGGATTTCGTCCCCCTTCACACGAACCTAGAGTTGCGGAGCTCTCCCCGTTTTTCCCAAACTAACAGTTTGCGTTACAAAAACTTCTGATGTTTTAGAAACATCTCCGCGTCGTGCGATTGAAAAAACACCAGGGTCACTTCCCTGATCTGATTTTCTGTTTGCAAATAGTTGGTAATCGCTTCTGAGGAGACTTGCGCAGCTTCGGCTTGAGGGTAGCCAAAAGCGCCGGTTGAAATCGCTGGAAACGCTATCGACTTGAGGGAGTGTTGCGTCGCAAGTTGTAACGACTTGAAATAACAAGAAGCCAACAACTCTGATTCACGCCCTTCGTGGCGACCGTAAATTGGTCCCACGGTGTGAATCACATGTCGCGCGGGTAAGCGACCTGCTGTCGTGATCACTGCCTCCCCCGTCGGCAGTCCTTCCGGATAATCGGTTCGGCGGATGTCACGACAAGCGGCAAGAATCGTTGGGCCACCTACGCGGTGGATGGCGCCGTCGACACCGGCTCCGCCCATCAGGCTCGAGTTTGCCGCGTTTACAATTGCATCAAGGTCCAGCAGCGTGATGTCACCAACAACCACCACGACGCGCCCGTCAAGAAACGTTGCTTCAATCGGACTCACTGGATTCAATTTCAGG
>JANLYH010000014.1:0-11072 GCA_031365545.1 Pyrinomonadaceae bacterium
TGCACGGCGACAGTGACCAGAGTGGGCGATGCCAATACGACCGCGACGGTGACCTATGCCACCAACATCAATGTCGGCACCAACACGGCGAAGGCTGATGCCAGTTACGCTGGCGACTCAAACCATACCGGCAGCACTGCCACCCAGGTGAGCTTCTCGATCACCCAGAAGTCAGCAAGTTGGACCACCAACAACAACAGCAAGTATTGGGGCAATGCTGATCCCAATCCAATCACTACGGGGAGCGGTAGTGGCTTCGTAGCTGCTGACGGTGTCAGCGCTACCTACAGTCGAGATCCTGGTAGTAACGTGGGCCCTTATCACATCACGGCCACAGTGAGCGCGACGGTCGTTGGGGCGTTGGCTAACTACAGCGTCACCAACAACGGCAATACCTTTACCATCAATCCGGATCCGACGGCGATCACCTTCAACGGTCCATTTACCAATGCAGATTTCGCCTGCGGCGGTTTGGGCACCTACACGGCAACGCTGAAGGATACGACAACCAATTCTGGTTTATCAGGGATTGGGCTGACGTTGACAATCGGTACCCAGAGCACTACCGGTACGACCAACGGCTCCGGGGTGGCTACTTTCACACTCGTCTTGAATCAGACACCAGGTTCGGTAACTGAGACCGTTGGTCTGACTAACGTTTGGGGCGATACGAATCGTGCTGCTCCGGCGACCCAGTCGAGCTCATTCACGATCGTACCGGATTCGAATGTGGGGCCTGGCGCGAATGCGAGCACCCTATACACGGGTTCGCGTTTCTTCTGGACGACAAGTCCTACCAGCAGCACGGCTACACTAACGTTGACCGCCACCATCAAGGATACGTCCGCATCTTGTCCGGGTGATATCACTAAGGCGAAGGTCTCGTTCTACATCGGTACCGCCTCGGGTGGTCCCTGGACGGCCGTTTCTAGCGGCCAGAACCTAAACGTTGGATTGGTGAATCCGAACGATCAAACAACGGGCACAGCCAGTGTTATTTCTCAATACAATCTTGGGAAAGACAAGTCGCTACAGCTTTGGGTGAAAGTAACCGTCGGCGGTGAATACATCCTTACCGGCGATGAATTCAATGTGCCCGTTACGGTCGCCATACCTGGCCAGATCAACACAATGCTGGCAGGTGGCGGGCTCACTAACGACAGCATCACTAACATTACGGGGATCGGAAACGGCTTCCCTGCCAACGGTTACCTGGGGGCGGGCGATGGTCTAACAAGTGGTGGCGTCTTTGCCGGCTCAGTCGACTTTGGCGGTCAGGTAACTTACAACAAGAGCCTGACGAATCCGCAAGGTCAACTGAATTTGTACATCCATAGCTACAACAAACCGGATGGTACTCAGGACGGGAATCTGCACACGTATTACGTGAAGAGCAACGCGATCGCCGAAATGACGATGAAGGGTCAAACGGCATCGTTCAGCTCGAAGACCAACGTCTACGAGGTTGTAGGTTCAATTAAGAACACGTTGGACGGTGGTGGCGTGATGCAGTTCACTTCCACCCCGGCAGGCGGCACGATCACCCTCACCACTGGCTCGGGGAGTGGTCAGCCCCAGTCGTTCACCTGTCCTACCAACCTACCGGGCGGCGCGCCCAATACGGGTTGCATGTCGGTGATCGTTTACAAGTCGTCTTCCGGCGGCGTTTGGTTCTCAAGCGCCTGGGGCACACTCGGTACCGTGCCGCAAACAGTACCGAAGACGAATAAGCCCGGCAGTGGCGGCACGTACATCAATGGAGCATCCAGTCCATATACTTCGACACTTACGTCATCAACCTCGACAACCAACGTCACGTCAGTGCCGACAGTTAGCAACGTCACGTCAACGACGAATCCACCTTCCAGTAGTGTTACGGATAAATCATCCGTCTCAACCCTGGGCGGGGTGTTCGTCGGCGGCGTTTCCGAATCCAGGACTAGCGAGGCTGCTCCTGCTAACCTGGTCAACCCAATTTCCAGATCGGTTGAGACACGGAAATCATTCGTGGGTCGTGCCAAGGTTAACCACGACCCGTCCAACCTGGCTTCGTCCTTCGCTGCCGATGGTTCGCTGGGCAAAAACTGGGTGAGCAGTCTGTTTGATAGTACGTTGGAGTACATCCAGGCAGGCACTAACCCGGAAGGCCGCGTGGCCATTACCATACACAGTTGCAATAAACCGGACGGCTCGCTCGACAAGCGCTGTGTACCAGGGAAGGCTGCCACTCATCACGTTTACTTCATCGAGACCAACGCTCTGTCGGAAGCATCTCTCATTGCAGGTGGGGCTACCTTTGCTTCGAAGACTAACGTCTACGAAGTAATGGCAAACGGCACTAAGGTCGCTTTAGACAGCGAAGGCTCGATGCAGATAATGTTTATTCCGAAGGATCAAATGATCCCGATGGAGATCGGTGCGGCCGGCGGCACAATGTGCACAGATGAGGGCGGCTGCGCGGCTATCGCGGCGCAGAAGTCAGATGGCGGGGTTTGGTACTCGGCGGCCTGGGGCCTCAGCTCCGGCGCGCGGGCTCAAACATCAGCCATCACCACGACAGGACTACCCGCAGATCCTGCTGCTGTGAACAAGGACCCCAAGGCCGACGGCGGTAACTAAGCAAAAAGGCCGAAAGCCGTAACAGCGTTTCGACCTTCGAGACAACAACGCAATACCCAAAAGGGCGCCACCGATTGGTGACGCCCTTTTTTTTATTGCGTTAGGCAGGGTGCAAGTTGAATAAAGGAGACGACTAATCTCCAACCTATACTGAAGGCTTGTAGGTAGACGCGTTGGAGATACGCGTGAGTGTGAGAGCAAATTACCCAGCGAGCCGACCCACCCACAATGGAGAGGCGACGGGAAGAGTCGGCAGGCCCCCTCGCGGGGCATCGTGGTTATTTTCGATCCGTGCGAAGGCCCTAACAGAGGGATCAGGGGCCGAAGCGCGCCTGGTATTCACCTGAGACGATGAAGGATTTGACCATCTCCGCGTTAACAAAGTTGCCGTTGAATTGGTTTAGCTTGCCAAGCCAAAAATCGTAACCAGTGTAGTCAGCGTCGGGACTGTCATTCGGATTGCGCCGCAAGTATCCAAAGAATTGCGCCAACACAAACGCGCGATTAGTCTCGGCAGCGAACAGGTCCGAGTCCTCAGCCACTGCCCTCAATACTTGTGCCCGCGTCTTTGCACCCGTAGTTAGATCACTGACTAACTGATTGAATTCTGTCGTCGAAAGAACTCCGTCGGCGTTTGTGTTCAGGGTCGAAACAAACTGAGTTGGCGTGAGCGAAAGTGGATAGGCAGTCAGGAAACGTTGGCGTTGCACAAACTCTGCGGTCAGCGTCTGCTTGTTGGTCTCCAATAATTGGTCGGCGCCTGGCGCTCCAATAACTACTCCCCTGCCGATTTGCTGCGTGTCTCGGAAAAACTCGTTGAGCCTTACGATTGGCACCTGGAGCTGGTGCACACCGCCGAAGGTCGAGGTGCCGGTCGCGTTGCCGTAAGCCGCTTTGTAGAGCCGCTCAACCAGGTAGCCGGTTTGCTGAAACTCGATTGACAGAAAGAAGGCAGCCGAAACGTTGATCTTGCGAAGGTCGCGGCAGGCTTGATCAGACCCGCAACCATCGATCTGGTTCTTCCAAAAATCGAGGCCACCCTGATCAGGTTCGCGGTTGAAGAAGTCAAGATAATGTTGGCGCACAAAGAAGTCGGTATTGAAGCTGGCGTCTTTCACCGGGTTCGGTCCATTCACTGGTTCATTACTGTTAATGGTGACTGTAACCGCTTGAGGTGCGCCCAGCGTGCAATTGACGGGATTACTCAAGGTAACGTTGAATGTCTCGGGGCTCTCACCGTAAGAATCATCCACGATGAAAACCGTAATGGTCTTCGAAGTTTCGCCGCCGGCAAAATGCAAGGTACCAAGTGAAGCGTCATAGTCCGACCGCTCGCTGGCTGTTGCGTCACTGGTTGCGTAGTCAACAGTTGCCGCCGCCGTCGTGTTGCCCGTGCGGGTTATTAACAAATCAACCTTCGTCGTCGCATTGAGAGTTTCGGTCGCGCTGGCGGTACTCGCAGTGAACTGGACCGTGTTTACTCCTGGAGTGGGAGTGGGGGTCGGCGTAGGCGTTCCGGGCAGAGTAAAGTTGAGCGTGATGCTACCCTGGTCAGCGTTGAACCCGTCTACGGCTATTTGATAAGTGGTCCCACTGATGGCATCGAATTGCAAGACGCTGGTTATGACCCCCCCTTGAGGGTCGTCGTCGTTCTTTCCAATTGCTGTGAGGGTGCTGACGCTTGAACCAGTGTAGACGGCCAGCAGCGTGTCAAAGCTACTGCCAGAAGTGTTGAGGGAAGCGGTTCCGTTGCCAGGCGCAGTCCAGCGATACCAGACGGACTTGCCGCCCAGATTTCCATCCGGTGAATGACTCGGCTCGCCGGCTTCTTTACTGGCGAACAGGTTTGTGCCGTTGATCGTCCCTGCGGCACCCGTTATTGACTGCGCATTAACGAAGGCGTCGTTAGGTGGCGGCGAGCCTGCGGTAATCAAATAGCCGAACGAGTCGATGGCGCCTTGATCGCTAGCCGTCATCGTCTCCCGTCGGTTGCTAGGTATAGTGGGATCCATAATGCCAATGAGAGTGCCGCCGTTTAGGGCGTCGTCCTTCCAGTGGCTCGCTTGCCGACTGTCGCCGCCACTGCCGTCTGGCTTACCCGTAGAAAGGCCTAACTCGGATCCACCATTGAATTGCACCTGCGCGCCACCAGATAAAAGTATTCGCTGCGCCGTACTAAAGTTGTTCAGGTTTGCCGTCGCTGGACGAAAACGAAACAAATCCCAAATCGTAGCGACCAACGGTAATGTCGGATCAAGTTCCCGGTCGCCCACCTCGGAGTTGAATCCGAGGGCGTGTCCCATTTCGTGAACCGCGACAGCATCGAAGTCGGTGCGGTTATTTGTGATCCCATCGCTCGGATCGAAGTCAAAGTTGAAGGCGGAGTTGAAAGCTATTTTGGGCGCAGAGCCTGGAGTTGTCGTATCTGTTGTGGCGTCGGCGGGGAGCGCTCCCAAAGCGCGGAGGAGCGGGCTGGCGATAAGCACTGTGTCTACACTGCCAATGTCAGTGGGGACTGAGCTGGCTGGCAGCGCCCCATACAGGGCCGCTTCCTGAGCGTTGGACGCATGATTAACCAGTCGGCTGCGAACATCGGTGTAATTGCCAGGGAAATAGAGTTGCTGTGTGGAAGTAGAACCTAAAACAGTCGAACCGGAGAATGGCTGACCGAAAAAGGTCGTGCCGTAATCCACATCAATGATTATAGTAATGGGATCCTTTATCAGCGCCTCCCACTTCGCGGCTGCGGCAATAAACGCTGCCTTAGCCTGTGGATTTCCTTCGAGTTGTTGAGTCGCCCGCAACACGATCGTCAACCCAGTAGCTGATTCTATCGTGTTGGAGGCAAGGGCTGACGGTTTTCCATCCTCAAGGTGGTTAATCTGATGCAGCCCGTCGTCGCTGGCTCCCGTGGTTAACGCGCGTGCTTCGTCAATTGTGGCATTACGGCAAATGGTGTCCCCGTTTGACCCGAGGTTAACGACGAAGACGCCGCCATCAGCGAGCGTTGTGTAGCGCGGGGTTTTATTTGTTCTGGCTGTCGGACCTTCGGTCTGCGCAAACGCAAAAAAGGGCAAAAATGAAACCAGGCCGAGGAGCACGACAATCAGCGCCGTGCGTCGCTGTGTAAACTTGCCACAACGCCCATAAGTCAACGAGGCGGGGGCGGAAAAACTATATTTCTTGACCACTGAATCTCCGGTGTGGAAGGGAGCGACAACTGATACCCGTCGGGAGGGCAAGGTGCGCGCAGAAAATGTCAAAAATAGGGCTTTGCGTTTGCTGTCGAGGGCATTTTTCCATCGGGCCAAAATCAGATGCACTTTCACGCCCGAGGGCTGCTTTGAGAAAGTAGGCTGCGTTTGCTGAATTTTTGGAGCAAAGCTACAACTCGCCTGCCACCATGCTAACAAGAGTTTACCACTCCTTACAATAAGACAATCCGACTGTGGTGAGGGGAGGCTTTCAGGCGTGCTCGAGATTGGAGGCGCGCAGGGCGTCACTAGCCGGCGACGCCCTCTTGTATGCCGCACCGGTGCAGTCGTTCCGCCAATTTGCGCGAGACTGCTACTTCGTTCTCTTCACTGACATCACGAGAATGATCGCGTCGCCTGAGGGGCCGATATTTAGTGTGCCGACCACCACCGGCTCCCCCTCTCGCATGCTAATGTCAGTATTAAGGCCGGTTGCTTCGTAGTTAATTATCGGCGCGATTGGGCCGTTGGAAGCTACGGTGGAGGCGGTAACTACGGGAATCCTTACACCGAAACCGAAACCCTCCATTCGCACGAGCTGTTGATTGGCAGCATTCTTAACCAGTTTCACGTTGTTCACTTTGAATTCGTTGAAGCTTGGCGAAGTAGCAGAAACGGCGCCGCCCCCGACCAAAGGCCCGCCAATCCACTTCAGGTTTAAACGGCCATCATTCTTGACCCGATTGATTAGCGTGGCCGCGAGCCGGTAGTTTTTGAATGGCAACGAGGTGCGGAGCTGTTTGACTACGCCATCGAGCGCCGCCGGCAATTTTGCGTCGTCAACATCCTGGTTGGTACCGACGAGCAAATAGAGTTGAGTGTCGAGATTAATTTCGTCTTCCTGTTTCTCGGTTGTCGGCGATTGAGCAAAAACGTGTCGACCGCCAGCAGCAGCGCCAAGAAACAAGATCGCAAAAAGAATAGTTGCCAGACTCTTACGCAAATTCATAGACGGATCTCCTTCAAGAAGTTGTTATGGTTCGAAATTGAGGAGAGCAGCGAGCTGCGAGCAATAAGCATTGACGCAAATGCACGCGCTCCTGATGGACTCTACTAACTCGAGAATCAATTGCGATGGGCCAGCTATCGCTAACTTGACACGCCAGGAGTAAACGAAAGTTCCAATCTAAGTTCTGAAATCTGGATTGGCCGCAATCGCAGACTAGAGCGGACGACTCGTTAACGGAACACGCAACTCAAAGCGCGCGCCTGTACCATTGTTACGCGAAGCGAGCCGGGCAGTTCCACCAGCCTCCTGCATGCGCTTGCGCACGATGGCCAATCCCAGGCCTGTGCCTCTTTGCTTGGTTGTGAAGAACGGCTCCCAAACGCGTTGTCGTAAATCTTCGGGGATCCCTGGGCCACCGTCTTGAACGTAGATAACCAGATCGCCACCCTCAGTAATCTGTGTGATGGAGACTTCGCCGCCGGGCGGCGTCGCTTGCAATGCATTGAGCAACAGATTAGAGAGCGCGACTCTTATGGCGGAAACCGCAGAGCCCGCCAGCTCTTCATCTCTTTCAATTTTGGTGTTCACGCGGATGCCATCTTTGTCAGCATTCACCTGAAACAACCTGACCACAGACTGGATCAGTTGCTCTGAGCGAGAAGGCAGTTCAGCCGGCAACTCTTTGCGGGCGAAGCTCAGCAGTTGTGTCACACTCCGCCCGAGTCTGTCTGTCTCACCGACTATCAAACTCAAATCGCGCGAATACTCCTGACTCAAACTTTGGTCCTCGCCCATCACCTGCGCGATAGACTTAATTGCTGATAGCGGGTTCTTAATCTCGTGGGCCACCGTGGCAGCCATCTGTCCCAGAGTGGCGAGGCGCTCACGTTCGGTGAGTCTTCTTTCGAGTTGCACATTCTTTTCAGTGAGCCGGCTGTCTTCGATGGCGATCGCCAATTGCCCGGCGAGTATTTCAAGCACTGAGCGTACGTCCTCGGTCAGGCTTCCAGAGGCCGCGTCAACCAGCAGCGCCCCGGAGACCGTTTCGTCGCGGCGCAGCGGATAGGCAACTGTGTAACCGTTCGCTTCGAGCATGAGATTGTGTTCCACCGGCGACCAATTGTTGCGGCTGGATAATTCGAGGATCTTCTCCACCCAAATTTCTTCAACCCTTCCCGACGATCCGGCCGTACCATCGTCTGCTCCGGAATCTCGCCCGTCTTGTTGCACACCTTCCCTGTTCACGCGATCGCAGACCACAATGCGGACGCGGCGCAGCTTCAGCGCGCTCGTCGTCTGTTGTTCGACAAACTCAAGCAAATCGGGCAATTGTTGATACTGGCCCGTGTGAGAACTGATGCGCGAAACTATCTGACGATAGAGCGCCGCTTCGCGTTCAAACAGCTTGTGGAATCGTTGACCCAGCCAGCCTCGCAAAGGTGCAGCAGCCAGCGCCAGTGCGAGTATGAGCAGGGCCTCAACCACTCCGGCGCGCACGCCGTAATGTGACGTCGTCCAGTCGCCGATGGTCCGTATGCCATAGATGTAAATCGTGAGCACGACCGCGGCAAACGACGCCACGATCAAACTTTCTTCAATGATCAGCTCCAGATAGCGATAACGATAGATGTAATAAGCAAGCAAAGCGGATGGCAGCAGCGATCCCAGGTTTGCGAGTGTCTTCAAGTACAAACCCAGTTGCGTTCCTTCTCCCAGACCCAGTGCCAGGGCCGCAAGTATCACAACACCAATGAATACAAACGAAGCCGCGAGGGTGCGCATGATTCGCTGCTCGCTCAGGTTTCGTGTCCTCTTAGCAATCAATAGTTCAGTGATTGCAATTACGCCCAACACGTAGGTAATCCAAACCGCCATCGGAATTACAAAGAGGTGCGTTCTTTGCAACATTGGCGCGTATTGGTGTGTCCAGATCTTATAGATGGCGAGCGGCAGAAAGAGCGTGGGCGCGTAGGAAGCGTAAATGCGGATCTTTTCGCTGCGCTTAAGCGTTCGTTCCGCTGCGGCAGCCCATAGATGAATGTGAACGTGGAGTAGGAAGGAATAGCAGAAGGTAATGCAGATGACCGCAATCGTATCGAAGGTTCGCAGCACGGTGACAACCGGACTGCTGTAACCAAACCCAAAGAGTCCATGCAGCGTGATGACGAGGTTGCTGGTGTGCCAACCGCACATGCTCAGCGCTAGCGCAACCAGGACCCGTTCGATGGGACTCAAGCGGCGGCGACGGGAAATGAGTTGAATTCCCATCCACAGCGGTAAGGTTGCGCCAATGGAGTAACCGACAAGTTGTAGGACTTCGAGTGGGGACATTTCTTGGCAGTGGTCAGTGGTCGGTGGTCAGTTGGCAGTAGTCGGTGATACCAGACTGGGACTGATCACTGGTCACTGGCTACTGGCTAGTGCTTACCGACCCCGGCGCCACCGTGAATGTGATTTCCGTGCGACGGTTTTTCGCGCGACCGCTCAAAGTGGTGTTGGCCGCCAGCGGATTGGCGGCACCCATGCCATTAGCCTGCAGTCGCGAAGCGGAAACTCCGGCCGCCTGAAAGCGTTCGGACAACTGGCGCGCGCGATCCTGCGTTAGTTGTTGGAGCGTCACTTCGTCGCCTTTGCTGTCGGTGTAGGTCTCGATCATGATTTGGTAGTCAGGGTTGCTGGCCAGGAGCGCCGCGAGCGGTTCTAGTTTCGCCGCAGCGGCTGATACTAATGTCGCCGCTCGCGGACCCGTCCAAATTGATTCAGGCAACCAGAGCTGAAACCCGCGCGACGTTTCCTTCACAGTCCCATATTTTGCGAGCGTCTGCTTCAACGTAACCTCGGCCGCACGTCTTTGTTGCTCGCGCGCTTCGGCCTCCCGGCGCTCGTCTTCGGCGTGTTTCGCCCCTTCGAGGCGAGCTAGCCCAATCTTGGCCTGTTCACCTTCAGCGCGTACGGCTTGAAGTTCGTCGCGCAAACGCGCTACCTCGCTGCGTTGCTCGCGCAACTGTTCGTTGGCGGTTTCGGCATCCCTTTCCGCTGACTCACGGGCGCGTTGTTCGCGATCGAGATCGATGCGCAACTGCTCAATTTCTTTTTGCGCCGAATCGGCTGTCTTCTCCGCCGTCCGCAGCGCGTCATCACGCCGCTGAGTATCCTCGCGACGTAAACGCGAGGCGCGCCGAGTTAGGGCCATCTCCTCCGCCTTCACGCCAAACGAAGTCGCATTGCGCGCCTTCACATCCACGTCGGCGGCCGGCTCATTGAATTTCAAGGCCTTCTCGGCAGCTAACAGAAGGTCCTCGGCTTTCTGAAGTTCATCGGGTGCATCCTGCTGCGCTCCAGCGTAGCGCGCGAGGTTGACTGCCTGGCGCGCTCCAAGCAGAGAAACCGGAATGTCTTTATAGTCAGTAGAGGCTATCTCGGGCACGCGTGGATCGCGAAAATAGTCGCTCGAGTTTCCAATGTACTGCACTGCCACGATTTCCATTTTGCTCTTGCCGGGCCGCTCCGGAGCCAGATTCTCCAGTACAACCATGCGGCTCGGTACTTTCACGAGGAAGTGCGGTTCGGCGGTGACGATCAAAGCAAAGGTTTGCAGCGGTGTAGTGACATCCAGCTTCGAAGCGATGTAGGCACTACCCCCTCTCTTTATTTCACCCAAATTATCAACGCTGCCACTCGGCGCAATCGCCCAAAGCACGAAGGTTGTATAGACGCCACCGAGTTCGTTCGCGCGCGGCAAGTTGTCGATGGCGAGTTCGACGCGCGTTCCCCGGCGGCCGGCTCGTTTCACTTTCGCTTCACCCTTCAGTCGAGGCAGTAAGGTAGTGCCGCGAAACTTAACCACCACCGTCTCATCAAGCGGATAAGTGACGGCAATAGTACGACGCGGCGCATCGCTCTGAGCCAACCCTGAAGTGACCGACGCGCAAACCAGGACCACCAGCAAAGCGACGCGCTTAAAGGTGTGACGAGAAAACATAGGACAGAACTCCTTGTGAAAAAGTTTCAGCAAACCCCGGACGTTGCCGAAAGCGGCATGATTCTAGTTGATGCAACCGCAGCTTTTATTGTTGCCGACGGGTAGGAAAAGGGTCAAGCTGGCGGTACTGGTTCAGTTTGATATTAACGAACCTTGCCAACTATGGACAGGGAGCAAGACCGGGTTGTAGCTCCACACAAATACGGAACCGGGAGCCGTAGCGACCGGGTCGTGTAACCCTAGGCTCGCGTGAAGTGGAACCGCGACC
>JANLYH010000063.1:0-31146 GCA_031365545.1 Pyrinomonadaceae bacterium
CCTCCACTGTTATGATCACTACTGTGACCATTGAAATTACCGACGGTTTAATTATGCGACTGGCAGGTAAGGCCGGTCTGATCTCCTGCTAACGAATCTTGAGCGACGGATCGCCAAAGAAGATCCAAGTACGTCTAACATCGATGTCGAAAGTTTTACTTTTGGCGATCTTGATCGCGTCGCCCAGCGCGATCGGCGAACCGCTGTAGAGTTGCGTATACAACTCTCTCCCCATATCGTGCTGCCCCTGAGCAATAGTCAGACCTGAAGAAGCAAACGCCGCTACGGCTCCTCCGTTTGGTGCTTTCACCAGCGCTTCAGAAAGCGATAGCAGCGTCGGATCCTGGAAGTAACCATTAAGACAATCCATCACCACTACAAACGAAAGCTTGTTGCCATTGGTCAGAGCGGTAGCATCGGCAGTGGCAAATAGCGAAGCGCCAGTCCACACATCTACATTTCCGTGGCCTGAATAGTTTACCAGCGCGCGCCCCTGGTTGAAGCCATCAATAATATCTGCTCTGACCTGAGCGTCAGACTGCGAAGGAACTCCCGAAGGCTGCGGCGCCCGGTTAAGCCGCTGCACGCTCATGGTACCCGGCAACAAACTTTGAAAGACGTCATTCGTCCCGGCAAAACCGAAGATATTAAATTCGTCCTGATCGGCAACCAGCAACGCGCTTTGCGGAACGCTTACCGGTGTAAAGTTAACGATCTTGGAAACCAATAAGTTAGCTTCGGACAAATTCCTCATCGGCAAACGCCCTACCGGAATGTCCGCCACACCATCGTCGTCAAAATCTGTTAACCAGTCATCTGAAGAAGTTTCGTTGTAAGTAGCATCGACCAACTTGGTCGGCACAAAATCGAAGTCGCCGGCGTTCTGGTAGTTGCGCGGATCAAGACTCGCGTCACCAGCGAAAACGACATAGCGCGGCGGCGTGGCCCAAGTTGTTTTGGCATACTGGAGAAAATTCCGGATTGCCTGCGGGCCATGTAAGCCATAACTGAATTCGTCGTAGACGTCATCGATGTCCACTGTTTTGGCAATCATCGTTGCTGATCGCGCTACTCGCAGTGGTTCCAGGCTGGCGATAAAGTTCTTATTCGAGATAATCAGGAAATCGGCAGCATTTGAATTCAAATTGAGCGTCGAAGGTTGATTCAGCGAGAGTGCTGCCGGTTGATCAAACTGTCCCTCGGGAAGCGCGTACAACAAGCGCTGGTTTTTAGAGCGCGACACGCTCTGCGGCACCGTGATCGCATAGCCGGAGGCGCTGGCCTCAACACCTGGTTTAGTTATGCTGACGTTGAGAGGGTCGGTATAGTCGATCAACCGCACCGACGGCGCGGAGAATCCATCTACCTTCAGCGTCTGCGAACCGCGGAGGTTGAACTTCAAAGAGCCACTGTCAGCCTTGAACGCGTGTGGGTAGGTCAGGCGCACGTAGTCAACAATACAAACCTCGCCGGTCGATGTCTTAGTAAACGTTAGACTGTTACTCCCGCTTTGCAACTGATTCATGGGAATAGGAAAAGTCCGCACTGGATGCTCGAGCGGCATGAAGTTGTCTACCGATCCGATTGTCACCCCGTTTAACGCGACGCTGACTGAATGCAAGGTCCCCAACTGATTCTGAACGCCCTGCAAAGCAAATTCGAGCGTCGCCGTGTTCGCGGTTAGGTCGGGATTTAAAACTGTCACCGTTTGCGTGACCGGGCTCGAGATAACTCGCCCGAAAAAGTTTTCTTCATCACCATTCAAGAGATTGGCAAAATAAACAAGGCGATCTTTTATCTGCGTTGTGTACGCAAAATTCACCGGCGCAAAACCATCGCTGAGTAAGGCATGGTTCCGCTCAACCTGAAGCGAGCGTCGACGTTTGCTGCCTCTTCTCTTCCTGGAAGCCACGGTTTTGCCTGGCTTGTTACCCGACTTGCCAGCCACCGCTTGTAGTTTCGTTCCAACTTTAGGCGTGCTACCAACAACTGCAAGCGCTGAGCTAGCTAACGCCATTGACTGGTTCGGGTTTCGCTTGCGCACTGCCCCGGGCTGCTCCTCGGTTGCGCCGGGATTTGCGTAGTCAACCGCTGCTTGATCGGGATATGGATTCGCCGGCGCGGAGTTGGCCGCGTTCGTCACTTCGTGCGTCTGGGATTTGAGTTTGGCAGATGAACTGTTGGGATCGAGCGAATCAATCAGGACGCTAATATCGTTCCGGACCCAACTGTAGAAGATCGGATCGCGGAGCACCATGTCAGGAGAGTCAGCCGGCGAAACCGGAACTGGAGTCGTTGTTGGCGCCGGCGGCAATATCGGATCGCTATCGAGATGTATTTCACCACCGACGCGTTTCCCCGCGGTTGTTCCGGCGATTAGATAATAGATGCGCGTATCGGTCGTCGGCAGATCGAGGCCGCGGCCGTAGAATTCAATGTAGTCGCCGCTGCCGAATTGTCCGCTTGACTGGCTGGTGTTGATCGCAACTTCAAGTGCGTCACCGAACAGACGCAGGTTTCTAATGTCGACAGAGGGATTGAAGCCGGCAGCGACCATCTGTGGTTGCGTGACTCTATACCAACCGTCTTTCTTGATGGCGATCTTGAGAGCCGTCTGCCCGGCAATCTCCCACTGTTGTTGCAGGGTGCCACTCCCAAAATTCGGCTGGCGCGTCTCCTCAGCGGGATACCGCTTCTCAAACGTGTTCGTACTCTCAGTCTCATTCGCGACCGCATCGTTGAGCGTCGCCGGTGCTTGCTCAAATTCAGTAAGCACTTTGCTGGCAACGGGACTAACAGCCTGATACACGGCCGCGCCGGTAACACTTACCGCTTCGATGATGTAGGTGGCAGCGGCAGAACCGCCGCGATCAAACCAGGAATAGGAATAACCGGGCATCATGGCGGGAGTGCCGGGAGCGAATAACGCGCCGGGAATTATTTCTCGATTGGCTCGGATACGTTGATCACCGGTTACGCGATAAACGTTAAAGCCAAGGTTGTCGGAAGTGGAATTGGTACTCCAGTGCAAGAGTACTCCGGTCCTCGTGGCGGTTGCGGTCGCGGAGTTTATTTGGAGTTTGCGGCTCGCGAAGTCAGCCTGCTCAGCGTTTGGCAAAACGAATTTAGGGAAAGACTTGCCGGGCGCCGCAAAAGCAAAGACGTGGCAAGAGAGGACTACCGTACAAGAGACGGAGAAAGCCAGCAGGCGTCGAGCCAAGCCCAAACGTGCAACACAACACTTCATTTCGCGCTGATTTGAAACGGGCGTTAGACGAATAATACCGGTCGTGCAAATTACTATCGGGTGCCAGGGACGGACTTTTTATAACATATTTCAGGCCTGGGACAGTAGTGCGTGAGAGTTAACTGTCGTGAGAGTTAGCTTCGGAGTGCGGTAACGCATGATATGGGGGGCTGTGACCGGTCGCCGCCTACAAAAAGCGCTGGCAGGTCAGCGCACTCCAAATTAGGTAAACAGCAAACAGCCGGAACGAATGGTCGCTTCACGCGTCCCATTGTCCGGCTGTTTATTGTCTGCTGATTGCTGTTTACTGTTCGCTACCTGGGAAAGCGATCGCGGTATTCACCGGATATGATGAACGCCTTGACCATGTCTGCCCGTTCAAAGTTACCGCCAAACAAGTTCAGCTTGTCGAGCCAGAAGCCGTAGCCATCTGAGTCTGCGTCTCTTCGCAGGTAACCGAAGTATTCCATCATCACAAACGCCTGATTAAACTTCGTACTAACGAAGCTTGGGTTTTCAGCGATGCTCCGGAGCACTGCGCCGCGAGTTGTGGCGCCGGTTGTCAGACCCGTAACTAAAGCATCACGTTCAGCAGCCGTGAAGCTGACGCCAGTGTGCTGTATCAGCGTGGCTACATAATCTTCGTTCGACAAATTGTCGAACGCCGTGTGGAACGCGGCGCGGTTGACGAAGGCGTTGACGAACGCTTCCTTGTTCGCTGCCAACTTCGCCTGCCAACCGTCGTCGCCGACCCTGACCCCAAGCCCGACTGTGCGAGCGTCAGGCATGAACGCCGCATACTGCGGGCCAACCCCATAACTGGCCCGATAGAGTCCATCAACCAGTCCTCCAGTCTCCTGGAACTCGATTGACAGGAAGTAAGCCGCCGAAACGTTCTCACGTCGGCGCTGGATACAACTCTGGTCAGCACCACATTCCAGTATCTGGTCGCTCCAGAAGTTGAAACCGGACTCATCGGGCTCGCGTCCGAGGAAGTCGATGTAATGCTGCCGCACGAAGTATTCGGGTGTATCTAGTGGATTAACGAACCCGCTCGTCGAAGCTGTCGCCCCGAAGGTCGCCTCCGTAGTCTCTCCGAGTTGCGAGAAGGAACGCGTTGCCGGACTGAACGAATAATTCGATCGCGATGGAGTGACCGTGTAGAAGCCGTTCGTTTCCACCTGCTCGAAGCGGTAGACCCCGTTCGCGTCGGTGATGAACTTGCGGTTCTGCGTTCCTTGCAGCCGAACTACCGCACCTGCTACGGGCGCGCCGTTCGCGTCAACGATGCGGCCGGTGACGACACTACCCGCGGCTGTTGGCGCATTGGTTGAATTGAGCGTCCAGGGCGAGAACGTCGTCACGCCGGCTCGCTCGACCCAGAAGGCGGAGGTGTTAGTGGTGCAACCAGCGGCGCAATCGCGCGCCGTTGCCGGATTTGGCCGCCAGGCAGTGATCCCTGAATCGAAGCGCCACAGGTTCAGCGTGGTTGGATCGTTGAGGTTCAATTCACTCGGCAGATAGTGCAAGCGCACCGTGCCCGTGAAGCCCGCCGCACTCGGTGTAATCGTATAGGTCCTTTGCACAGCGGTTGGATAGCCCATTGTGCCGGTCGGTACCGAGCGCGCTAAATCAAACACGATGTTCGCGGGCGCTGTGCCCGCGGTGACCTGAATCGAATTGAAGGGGTTGCCGAAGCTCAGCGCGGCCCCGCCGGTGACAAAGCCGGTGCGCTGGACGCGGCCGTTAACGTCGAAGGCGCCGCTCGAACTGCCGCCTACCGGCTGCGTCAGCGTCTTCGTGGCCGCCACCGTGATGTCGCTGCTGGTCAGCGCCAGAATGCCGTTGACCGTGTTGTCATTGGTCATGCTGATGCCTGCAGCGTTGCTGTCTGTCAGATTGTTGAAGGTGGTGGTGCCCGTGCCGCCGATCGTTTGCGCGCTTGAACCATTGAGATTTACGGTGCTGGTACTCGGCGTAAACGTGCCGCCGTTGTTGGTCCAACTGCCGCTTACATTGATGGTGGCGGCAGCAGTCGCTGCCAGCGTCGCACCGCTGTCGATCTGCACGTTGTTATAGGTGCTGCTGCTGGTAAAGGTCCCGGCCTTCACTTCGATCAAGCTATTGACCGTCAGACCAGCAAAGCCTGTGGTAGTTGTCGGGTTGTTTAGGGTCAAATTGTTGTAGGTGTTGAAGCCCGACGAAGGCAGACTCTGCGCCGCCGACCCGTTGTACTCGATGGTGCTGCCGGTGATGGTGTAGACGTTCGTGCCTGGCGTAAACACCCCCGCGATTTTGATTGTGTTGACCGAGTCGAGCGTGCGCGCTACGGCGCCGCCACTGCTGGTCAGGTTGTTGTAAGTGAAGCCGGGGATTGTCTGCGTACCTGCGCCATTGAAGTTGATGGTGCTGCCGGTGATGGTATGACCGGTACCGCTGCCAGGGGTAAACGTGCCGGCGATTCCAAT
The DNA here is from genome assembly GCA_031365545.1 of Pyrinomonadaceae bacterium. Lineage (GTDB taxonomy): Bacteria > Acidobacteriota > Blastocatellia > Pyrinomonadales > Pyrinomonadaceae > PSRF01. The sequence goes on from JANLYH010000063.1 coordinate 5,716, forward strand.
GGTCCCAACGGAAGCCAGCGTCTTGCTGAAGTTGCTGAACGTCAGGTTGCCGTAGTTCGCCGCCAGTACGGTTGCCTGGCCGTTCGAACCCTGGTTGTAATTCACAGTGCCGGTGGCGGCGCTGGTCAAACTGCCTGCGCCAAACGACGCGGCTCCATTCAACGTCAGCGTGTTTGTTCCGACACCGAGCGCGCCGGCGGACAACATCAACGCTCCGTTGACAGTCACATCACCCGCGAGGTTGGCCCCGGCGGCATTGCTCAAAGTCAGGCCGCCAAACGAGAAGGCTGGCACGCTTTGGAGCGCGCTGCCATTGAATACGAGCGTGTTCCCAGTAGTCACATAAGTGTTGTTCGTGGCAGTCGGGCTGAAGGTGCCGGCGACGCCGACGTTGCCGCTGCCCAGAGTTACCGCAGCGCCGCCGCGATTGCCGCTAATCGTCAGGTTGTTGTAGTTGAAGGCGGGCACACTCTGCGCGCCCGTGCCAATGAAATCGAACGTGTTGCCGGTAACTGCATAAACAACTGCCGTAGCGGTGGGATTGAATGTGCCGAGCACGGTGATATTGCCGGAAGCCAAGGTTACGGTCGCGCCCCCACGCGCGCCGCTGATCGTCAGGTTGTTGTAAGCGAAAGCTGGCACGGTTTGTGCGCCCGTGCCGTTGAAGTCAAGTGTGTTACCGGTGATGGTGTGGCCGACTCCACTCCCCGGTGTAAAGGTTCCGGCAACCGCGACTGTGCCGCTCGGCAAAACCTTCATGAAATTGCTGAACGTCAGATTGCCGTAGGTGCCCGCTAGCACACTTTGACCGTTGCTGCTTTGATTGTAGTTGACCGTTCCGGTAGCGCCGCTGGTCAGGGTTCCCGCCCCCACCGAGCTACCATTATTAAGGGTCAGCGTGTTGGCTGCCACATTCAAAGCGCCCGCCGTCAGAATCAGCGTACCGTTCACGGTGGTTGTGCCGGCTGCCAGCGTGACGCCGCTGCCGTTATTAATCTTGAGAACGCTGTAAGTTAACGCGCTAACCGTTTGCGCCGCCGCGCCAATGTACTCAACCGTCAGATTCGTCAATGTCTTGTTGGTGATTGTGTATTGACTTGAGAAATCAGGGGTGCCGGCCGTGCGTCTGACTCGGGCCGTGCCCGTGCCTGTCAACGTCCCGCTGCCGCTAATTACCGTCGCTGCGACTGGATCGAGAATCGCGTTTGCGCCGTTGACGTTCAACGTGCCGTTTACAGCCAGGCTGTTGTTGAGCGTGAGCGGCTGCGTGGTGTTCGCATCAGTCAGGTTATTGAAGGTAATGCTGCTGCTGTTAGTGATGCTTTGCGCAGTTGATCCGTTGAAATTGAACAACCCGGTGCCGGCGTTGAAAGTTCCCGAGGCAAATTGAAAATTACCACCCATGTTCGTGGTGCTGTCGTTGCCGGTAAAACTACCGGTGCCGCCAATGATAAAGTTTGTCGGAGAAATCGTGCTGCCGACGTTGTTGGTCCAGATGCCGTTAGTGGTCACCTCAAGGTCGCCGCCGAGGGTGGTATTAGTGCCGGAAACATTCACGGCGCTCGCCGCGGAAATACTGCTGCCCGCGGTGGTCGCTGTATTGCCGGAAAACGTGATGCTCGGGCTGGTGCCATTCAATAGCAGACTGCCGCCACCGACGTAGATTCCGCCGCCGCGGGACCCTGCCGAATTAGTATTCAAGGCACTGGTGGCTACGGTCGTAGCAATGCTCTCATCAACTATTCCACCGCCGTTGGCGACGGTCGCTTGATTGTTGGAGAAGGTCGAGGTACTGATGCTTACACTACCGGTACCTTGATTGTGTGTGAGCAGATCGGCGCCGCCACCGCCGGCAGCGGCGGATGCCGCCGTATTTCGATTGAAGGTCGTCCCAGTGATGGTTAGTGTGCCGGCAGAAGGAATTTGACCAATTGGATCGCCGGGTGAGTAGGTAAGGCCGCCGCCGCTCTGGACTTCGGAGTTTGCCAGAGTAACGTCCGAGCGATTGGCTCCCGGAGCATTGGCGCCACCGATCGAACAGTTTGTGATCGTGACGCTGCCACCGGTCACCTGGATGCCGCCGCCGCCGAAGTTTCCCGCGCCCGTAGCCTGATTATTGGATACAACGACGTCTGTGAGGGAAAGAGTGTTGTCTTTAGCGCCGCCCACCAACCCGCCGCCGCCTACCGCTTGAGCGAGTGCTGTTGTATCGCGACCACCGGTAATAGTGAGACCGGAAAAACTGTAGTTCAGTCCGATGGTGAACGGAACGTTCAGACACACTACACGGTCGCCGGGAAATGTGGCGTTACCAGTGCCCAGTTGGCGAATAATTGTCGTGGCTGATCCCGCTCCTGAGATAGTCGTGCTTTTGTTGATCTCAAGGTCGCCGATACTATTGGTTTCACCGCCCTTGGTGCAGCCGCCCGCACCGTTAATGTTGAGCGTGTAGGCCGCAGCTGGAACAGGGAGAGTGGCGGGGTTGGGAAGGTTGATAGTCGAACCGGCGTTCGCGGGAAGATTCGCGAAAGCTACCGCACCGCGCAGGCTGCAATCGTTCGCGGCTGCGGTACACGCACTAGCCGCTGCGGTATCATCAGCTCGGTCAACCGTGATGATGGCTGTGGGCGCGAGAGGAATGATCGTCGGCTGCGCGCTTTGAGCCTGCAAGACGACGACGCTACGCTCGCCATTTAGTTTTTGCGGCAGTGCCAGCACGGCAAGTGGGGTCTCGTTTGTGTCTAAATTCACCGAGGCTAGATCCCCGGCGGGCCCCGGCGATTGAGCTGATTCGACCAAAACTCCATCCTTCGAATTAGGCTGCGCCTGGTGCACGATCTGCAAGCTGCGTTTATTTCCGCCAACTACCATTAAGTCATCAGTGCCATGCGGTGAAATATTTGATCGCACCAGCACATTTTGGGGATTGGCTTCGGCAACGATGCCACTCGACGCAATTTCGCGAGTAGTGGTCCAGCTCTCGGCCACGCCCTGCTGCCAACCAGCAACCTGCTCGATGTCAAAACCCGGTGCATTCCGTTTTTGATTTGCTCGCGCGCTAGCCCGGACGGCGATTTCTTCGTCGCTAAACTGCTGCTCGTCTTGTTGCCCTCGCTGCAGAATGCGAATCGTGCCGTCTTCAGAAAGCGTCGCCAGCTGCTTCTTCGCCTCGCGGTTCCAGATGAAGAAGCCCATGTCCAAACCCCGAACGCCGCCAGCGGTGTCAAGGCGTTCAACGCGTGACTGCAAACTCACCTGCTGCTTCCGGCCCCAGCCGTGAACCATTTCAACCTGGCCACCCGTAGCGACAGCCAGATCCATAAATGGATCGCTGTCCAATTCCCCAAACTGAACTGCCGTCGCGGCAGCCGCCAACGGAAAGCGCAAAGCTTCCGCGGCGAAGCCGCCGGCGGCGCCGTCAAAAACCAACACCTCTGAACCCGCGGGGCCGGTCACTCCCACCGCCACATCGCCCGCACCGTCCGCAGCCCGAAACTGGCCAACGGTCAGCGCCGTAACCACTCCTGGCAGGCTAATCGTTTCCGGCAAGCCCAGTCGGCCTTGCCCATCAACGCGCATCACGTAAAGACCGCCGCCGCGCGCTGCCAGCAAAACGTCCGTAGTGCCGTCGGGATTGAAATTACCGGCGTAGAGGAAATCAACCGGCTCGGGAACTTGCCGCACATCTGCTGCCGGCAAAAGAGAGTCGGGATTGTAACCTTGCTGCATGCGCGCAAACACCGACTGGTCCTTTGGCGCAAACGCGTCGGGGTTGCCACGCTGGATGGTCAGGATTCCCGTGCCGCCATAGGCATAGCCTGCCAACAGATCCGGAGCCGCGTCACCATCAAGATCCAGCGAGGCCAGAGATTTCGGCCGTGCCTGGCCGGATCGCAACGCTTCAGTCACATTCTGATCGCCGCGATAACTGACTTCCATTTGCCGGCCGTCGTGGAGATTCAGGTAGCGCCCGCCACGTCCGGCGGCCTGGACGGTAACTACCGACTTCGACTTTGCCGAGTTGCTCGTGCCGTGCATGGCGACCAGCAGACAGCCGGTCAGCAAAAGCAGCAGGAGCAACTTTTGGCGGAAAGACGTTCTGGTAAACCGGGAGATCTGAATAATGTGGGAGCGAAGCGTGCCAATGGAATGCATTTAAAAACTCCTTGTTAGTGCGGAAAGAGCCGGGCGGACTGCTCTAAGAATAAAAAAGTCCTGGCTGTTATAGTTTAGACGCCAGCGCCCGGTCAATAAGGCCGGGCGAGACGCATTTGGGCTACTAGAAATTTCGGATAACCTGGCTCCGGAACTGAGGTATTGGGGGCAGCCCTCGGGCATCGGTGGAGCTAAGCGATCGTAAAGGGGAGACCGGCTTGACCAGAATTACTCCAGACTCTTGCGTGAATTTAGCGCGCGGCCACTAGTATGGCGGCAACGGGCCGAAAGTGCGAGTCTTTCAGTTCCCGCAATCAGGCGTCGCGCTATTGGAAATAGTCCAGGTCGAGTCGGCTGCGCACGAAACTACCCCACTAAAAAAACAGCCATTCTGGTCTTCAGCGATCACCTTGATATCCGTTTGCGCACAAGAACCATTAGCCAGAGTAAACGATCCGCCGGGGGAGATGACAGAATTATTCAGCTGATCGGCGCCCCAATTTTCCGAATCAGTTGGTGACAGGTAGACGTGCCGAATTTCAAGCGACGAGCTATTGGCAATCGTGATGTTCGATGCCGGAACTGAGTGTGCGCGCCCCGCTGCCACCGCCAGGGAGCTGAGTGCAATCAGGTTTACGATTAACCAGAAACCTCTGGGAATTCGTCCTGGCTCGCTGTTCCTTCTCATATTCATCCTCCGTTTCCTCGTCTGTAACCGGCCCGAACTGTGGTTCAGGGACAGGTCGGGTTAACAACTACATACTGCGGCCCACTATCTACCGCCGCCGCGCCGTTTTGATTCTTGGGTACGGTGACGGTGGCCGTGACCGTAGTTGAGTTGCCCGAGCTATCCGTTGCCTTGAAGTAGATAGTATAGACACGGCCATCGCCACTGCCATTGCGTTCGGCACGAAGTCGTACCGACTTACGATCGCAGCCGATCAGGATGTCGTTCAGCGTGTTGCCATCGCCGCTACCGTTTTCAGTCTCGTCGCTGGTCACCCGATCGATCACTACGCTGTTGAGATTGACGCTGCCATCGCAACTACTGGCACTGGCCACTAGATCGGTTACAGCGATCGCGTGGTAACTGTGATTAGGTGGCCATAGACTTATGGCGTTGCCGTTAAGTGTAATCCCAGGCGGAGTCGAGTTAACGCTTAGACTGGCGGTCTGGGTAGCCATACCACAAGCCCCGGTCGTCTCAACTGAGTAAGCGCCGAAATCGCCGACCTGCACATTGGTTATCGTTAATGTGCTGGTCGTGCTGCCGCTCGTGATTGTCGCGCGACCGCCTAGGCCGCCGCTGGTCAAAACGGTCGCGCCTTGCTTCCACACAAAGCTGAACGGCGCCGTGCCCGAAGCAGTAGTGCTGAAGACGGCCGTGCCGCCAAGACATACCGTCGTATCAGCGGGATCAGTTGTTGCCGGTTTTGCCTGCACCGTCAACGAAGCACTCTTCGTCACACTGCCGCAGGTGCCGCCTATAACCACATCGACCGTATGACTGCCGACGCTCAATGACGTGGTATTAATTGCCACGCTGCTGTTCGTCGCGCCCGCGATGTTGCTGCCATCCAGTTTCCACTGGTACGTGAATGGTGCGGTTCCCGACGCCGTCGTCGAGAAGCTGGCCATCGCCCCCTGGCACACGCTCTGATTCGCCGGCGTCGTCGCTGAAGTGTTTGCCTGTACCGTCAACGAAGCGCTCTTCGTCACACTGCCGCACGCGCCGCTTACAACAACGTCGACTGTGTGACCACCGACGGTTAGAGACGTGGTGTCGATCGCTGCGCTGCTGTTCGTCGCGCCCGCGATGTTGCTGCCATCCAGTTTCCACTGATACGTGAATGGCCCGGTTCCCGACGCCGTCGTCGCGAAGCTGGCCGTCGCCCCCTGGCACACGGTCTGATCAGTTGGCGTCGTCGCTGATGTGCTTGCCTGCACCGTCAACGAAGCGCTCTTCGTCACATTGCCGCACGTGCCGCCCACAACCACATCGACCGTATGACTGCCGAAGCTCATTGACGTGGTGTCAATCGCCACGCTGCTGTTCGTCGCGCCCGCGATGTTACTGCCATCCAGTTTCCACTGGTACGTAAATGGTGCGGTTCCCGACGCCGTCGTCGAGAAGCTGGCCATCGCCCCCTGGCACACGGTCTGATCAACCGGCGTGGTGGCCGAAGTCTGGGAATTGATTGAGAGCGTCGCACTCTGCACAGCGGTGCTGCACGCGCCTGTTGATTCAAGGGTGTAGGTGTCGGCGTCACTGGCCTGGACATTGGTAATACTCAGCGTACTTGAACCGCCGCCGCTGGTGATCGTCACGCGGCCGCCGAGGTCACCGTTATTTAATACGGTTGCGCCCTTCTTCCAGACAAAAGTGAACGGGCCTGCTCCGGATGCTGTGGTAGCAAAGGTCGCGGTCGCGCCTTCGCACAGCATCTGGTTGGCGGGGTCAGTTGTCGTGTTCGTTTGCTCAATTATCGAAGCGGTAACCGCCTGATTATCTGCCACGACGTCTACCATCGCAGTTCCCGCAGCGCTGCCATTGAAGGTGGCGGAGGCCTGGCCGTCAACGAAGTTGGTGCTCACGCCAGACAGACTACCGAAGGCCGGCGTACTATTAATAAACGTCGCCGGGAACGCCGGCAGACCATTCAGCTCGGTCGTCAAATCCGCCCCTGAATTTCGCTGTTTGATGTCGCCGGTAATACTGGACGTGCCGCCCACGCAAATCACATTCGGGCTGGCACTCGCGCGGAGTTTCAGGAAGGTAGTGGGAAAGACTGTGCCTGAGGGACTGCGAAAATCGTTGGAGCCGGGACCGGTATTGATACCCCACCAGTTATCTTCCGCAGTGAACAATCCAGAGCTGCGGAAAAGAGTGAGTCCATTTATAGCCGCGGGAACGGTGTTCCCCACCAGTCGTGAGTAAGTGACGCTGGCGGCAGAGGCACTGGAATGAATCGCGCCACCTGAGGCCCCGGCGCTATTGCTCGCGAACGAACTTGTCGTGACGGTGAGCGGTCCACCGCTTTCAACGATGATCCCACCGCCGCTGGCGTTAGTCGCTCTGTTACTGGAAAAGCTCGAGGAAGCGACGTTGTAAACGCTGGTCGACTGGTTGAAATCAAACAGATCCAAAGCGCCGCCCCCGGCCGCAAAGGAATTGGCGGTGTTGCTTGCGAAAGTCGAGCCCGATACGGTCAGTGTTCCGGTGGATGGGAACCGGCCGAACGGATCTCCCGCCGAATAGCCCACGCCGCCACCGCTGCCGCTGGTGAAATTACTGCTGAAGGTACATCCGTTGATCGTAAGATTACCGCCGGCATGCGAAACTCCGCCACCGCCAAAAGTTCCCAAGCCAGTGGCTGAATTGCCTGAGATCACACAACTGGTAAGCGTCAGGCTATTATCAACCGAGCCGGAGATTATGCCGCCGCCGCCGACGCCCGTCGTTTCAGTCCCGCCCGAGATAGTCACATCCGAGATACTAGTGGTGAAGCTTCCATCGAGAAAAGGATTCACTTCAATCACGCGATCGCCGGAGCTGGTTTGCCTAATGATAGTACTGGCCGCTCCCGCACCGACGATGCTTGTGTTGTTGCCAGCTATGTCCAGATCACCGACTGAGTTATTACCGCTGAAACCTTCTCCGGCGCCGGATACTGTCAGGCTGTAAGTTCCGGCGGGCACATTAATCGTCGTTCCGGGACTGAGATTAGCAAAAGCTACCGCGCCACGCAGGCTGCAATCATTCACAGCCGCGGTGCAAGAGGAAGCGCCCGGGGCATCGTCCGTTCTGTCCACCGTAACTGCAGACGGCGGCGGCGGAACCAGGTAAGCCATTCCCATGTTTGCTCGCGGCGCAGCGATAGAGCGAGCGCGCGCACTCTTGCGATCGTTAACCCGCTCTTTCGAGCCCTTTGCTTCCGCTCGTTCGAATCCTGATCTGGATCCCACCGCACTAGACGAGACGGAGACGACCAGCGCCAGGCCACTTACCGCAAGCAGAGCCAAAACAAATGAAACTCTGAAGCTCCATGCACCGCCGACTCTTTGGTCGATTCGTTGTTTCCGGGAGTAAAACATGAGCGGCTCCTTATTTTTCTGTTGTGTGTTTCAAGCGGCCACGGGGCCTTAAGCGGGCAGTGATGACTTTAGACCCTTCCAAACTCGCACAGGTAATGTCGGAAAAACGAAGTCTGGCTTCTAATATCAAAAATGCACAAAAGGCAGCGGAACCGTCAGAGAGGCTTGCGATCCCGCGCCTTGCGTGCACGTCCTAATCGTTGGCTGCCGGCCCACCACTTTGCATGGGGCGCTATGCTCAAGTACGAGGCGGAAAGACTCCCTGCAACGCGATGCAGAAACTGAGGGTCAGGTACGGCTGCATATTATTGTGCGGCTGGCTGCTTCCTGTGAGCCCCAGGGCTGTGGTATTCATCTGGCCTGACTTCGTCTGATTGTAGATCTGCAAAGATCCCCGTCCACCGGGCGCCTGGGCCCAGATATTATTTACCGGGGTAAGTGCATCGCCATTAGCGCCAAGAGCCCGGCCAACCAAGTGCGGATGTGAAGGGATTTCCGATGTCAGTAGCGTGACTGTTTCGCTACCCCCCGTCTCTCCCAAGTCGTGGAGCGATAGCCCAGGCCCCTGGCCGGGATGCATCGGCGCATTCCCCTGCATGTCAGGAAGGGCGAAAGTGCTTTTGCCATCGCCGCCATAGGTCGTACCCAACAGCGAGAAAAGCGCAGTATTCTGGCTAATCGGCAATAGTTGACCATTGCAGAAAGCCCAGCCCTTGGGCGCGAAGTTAAACGGAAAAATCCTAATCTCGGCAACAAAAGGATCCGCCATGATATCTCTCCCTTTTCTTTAGTTTGGCGACGGGAAAATTCCCTGAAGCGCGATGAAAAAACTCAAAACCAAAAACGGCTCCATGTTTTGGTGCGCCTGGCTACCGCCGGTATTAGCTACCGCTTGCGGCGACATCACGGCATTCCCCGGTAGGGTGCTGTAGACCGACTTGCCGCTATTGGCCCAGTAGTTACTGGTGGGCGCGATCTGAGTGGCGTTTGCGGCCGCGCCAACGGCGGCGGTTTGCGCAGTGAAACCGTGCGTGTGGGTCGGCAATTCAGAGATCGAAAGAGTGTGGGCCTGTTCGCCACCCCGTTCTCCCAATGTATGACCGCTGCCCGTGTGGATTGGCACCCTGCTTCGCAGATCTGGCAAAGAAAAGTTGACCCGGCCATCGCCACCATACGTGGTACCCAGCAATGAAAAAAGTGCCTGGTTCTGATTGATGGGCAGCAACTGGCCATTGCATAACGCCCAGCCCTTTGGGGCGAAGACAAAACTAAAGATTCGAATCTCGGATAAGAATGGTTCTGCCACGATTGTTTGCTCCTTATCTTTTCACGTTCAGATCGGTTGCGGGCTGGCTTCAGATTCCCGCTGCCAACTAGTTGCCTGATCAGGTTGCACTGGGGAAAATCCCAAAGAGCGAAATGATAAAATCAACGCACAAATACGGCTGGAAGTTATTGTGCGGTTGGCTGCCTCCGGTAGGATCGCTGCTAATGGGCGGGCTCCCCATTTGCTGGTCGCTGACTCCGGTGCTGTATTGAGCAACGTCCGATGGCGCCCAAATTCCAGCTTGAGGATTGCTGCCTGTCCCCGGCGAGGACGAACACGACAAGGGATGGGTATGCGCCGGTATTTGGCTGGTCGTGAGCGTCACTGTTTCGACGCCGCCCGTCTCAGCCAACACAACGCCGTTGCCCTGATGAAGCGGCACTCGGCCGCGCAGATCGGGAAGCGCAAAAGTAGCCTGCCCATCACCGCCATAGGTGGTGCCGATCAATTGAAAGAGCGTTTCATTCTCGGAAATGGGTAATAACTGTCCTTCGCAAAACATCCAGCCAGCGGGCGCGAAGTTACCGCCGAACATCCTGATCTCTCCAACATATGGTTGGGCCATATTCCGTTCTCCTTAAGTCAAGGGAAGACGATAGTGAGCATCTGACGACAGTGAGCATCCGCCGGGAACTAAGTTTTAGCAATCGCCTTTTGGTGTTTGCTCTCTGCAAGACTAGCAAGTGCCGTTCAGTGTGACGAAAGGACCGCACAACACTTGAAAGATTAGCTGCTCGGCAGCGTCTCCGTGAATCGAGACGCTCAAAGCTTTCATGGAACGCGGGGAATATATACCTACGAAAGCAGAATATCAACAGATTTTTTTTGTTGAAAGTTTTTCGAAGAAGAAATAGACTACGCTCGATTTGCCGCGAGAGAAATGAAACCAGATTCAGGAGAATAACAACCCATGTCAACTTCGCGTCGAGGTTTCTTAAAGCAGGGTACGCTGGTCGCGCTCGCCGCCGGATTGCCCTTCGGTCTTGCCAGCAGTGTTTCCGCCGGGACGATCTTTGGCGAAACTGGGGTTCCTCCCCCGGCGGGTCTGGGGCTTACGAAAGCCGCGTTCGCGTCCCAGCTGAATACGCAGTTTCTGATCACGGAGTCAAACAGAAAAGTTGCACTGAAGCTGGTTGAGGTGGGAGAACTGAACTCAAACAAACCGGCCAGCGAAGGAAAAGAGAGTTTCTCGCTGGTCTTCCGCGGCACTCACGCTACACCTCTCGGTCAAGAGACATATCGAATTGAGCATGAGCGGCTGGGCAAATTCTCATTTTTTATTGTGCCCATCCTGAGCAAAAACCAACCCGCGCTCTACTACGAAGCCGTGATCAATCGGTTGTGACCTTAGTCGCCAGCCGTCTGCTTGATTTTCGGATCGCGCCATCTTTCCTGCTCGCTCTCCTCGCCAAACACGTTTCTTAGCGGTTGGCCATCAATGCTGGTGCGAGGATCTGAAGGCAATCGTGTGGAGTATCCACGATCCGAAATCGATTCAACCACGAACGATAAGGCGGGCTGGGCTATTGCGGCTTGTTCATAATTAAGACCATGAACCCCTGGAAATTGGGGCCGAAATGGAACCCGCTCCGCAGCGGTGAGAATGTCACCCCGGTCAGGTCGATGCGATCTCCCACTCCCGCAAGACGCTGTGTAAACTCCGTTTTTGATATTAAGGCATAGGGCAAAGAGACGCTATATTGCTCGAGCACCTGATTCAGACAGGCTATGTGTTCTTCCTGGCCGTCAAGCATCAAAACGTCTTCGTCAATGCCCAGGAATTCTTTCAGCGTCAGCAGCCGGCAATGAAAACCCACTTTCTTCGCGCACGCCTCCAAGTGTCCGAAGTGGATGGAAAACTCCGCATGGTTCAAGTGATAACTCTGCACCGCATAGGTTGACGGGCCCCCGTACTCGGTCAGGATCAACGTGCCACCCGGTGCTAGATGTTCCCAGGCGCGCTCAATAAAGTGAAAGGACCCCGCATTGACGAGAAAAGATTGCGGCGCTCCATCATCTGACAAATCGTACTTCTCCATGTAGTACGCGCCCTCGCCTTGCCACCGCAATTCTCCACGTTCATCGCGAACGCGCTGCACCTCGGCGATGGGAAAATCGGCGATGACTTCGTTAGCAAGTATGAGGTCAAAGACCTGGCCGGGAAGATTGAGTTTAGTGGCGTCCTGTCGAAAGTGTTCGACCGAAAAGCCAGACAGCATTAGCTCTTGACTCCTAATCAAAGCGGGCGACAGATCCATGATGTTGTAATTCAGTCCAACTCCAGTGCCCGTCGACGGTCGTAGTTCGACTGCCTGGCGCAAGAACGATCTGGCAAAGCTACCGGTGCCGCCGCCGACTTCCAACACTCTGAGGTCATCTTTCTGGTCCAGCAAGGGCACGACCTCGCGATTCAGCGCCGCCAAACAAAAGCGCGCGCCATAATCGAGTCCGCCGAGTGCCTCGCTGGGAAAGCGGAAGGAATGATTGACAGTTGGCTCGATGAAATCGAATTCCCAGCGTGCGTCTTCGATTCCTTCCACGTGAAAGTCGAAAATTGTTCCCTCGGATTGTTCCTGCCACTGGGACGAGTGATAAAGATTGCGCGGAACAGTATTACAAGGCTGATACGGATTATCGAAGCCTTGATTCTGGGAGGTGAATTTTATCAATTGCCGCTCCGGGCTGGTCAGAAACTCAATGGCCTTTTTGAATTCAGGATCTGCGAAGGGGTTTGCGTCGCCGCCACCCGTTGCTTTAAATATCTCGCGAAGACTCTTCGTTCCGTCGGCCAAAACAAAAACCTTCGCGGCCGCTGCTGTCAACGTCTCTTCAATGAGGACGGGCATTTCGCCTCTCTTAGGTGAGTAGGTGCGATGCAACATCGAGGTGCGCACCAAAATGGTCTCTCCCTTCTGGGAGCGATAAGCTGCGGCCGGATTTTGTCTGGGACGGACGGCGTATTGATCGACGAAGGAAGCCAGCGGGTCAACATCGTCCGAGACCAGAAACTCGTGAGCGATGAGCTTTCTGATCAGGACCGCGTCTGCATCGTGGCGGTTGCGATCTTCAGAGTTGAAAGTGATGCGACTGCCCTGTTTGGTGGCGAGTAGGAGCGCTCGCAAATCATCGCCTGGTTGAGCCACTTCGCCCGTGAATTGATGAAAAATTCCATATTCAATCGTTCCGGGATAGAGGCGATTTTCGACAAGATGGACGTATGGGTTAAGTCGGTAGTACACGATTGATCCGTTCAAATTTCGGTGAAGCCAGGCACTGTCCCCAGTTTAAGAAGGATAGCAAACACAACCCGACCCTGAAAGGATGTATTTCAAGCGGTCCTTTCAGGATCGGGTTGTTTGCTTCGACGGGAAAAACTGCCGGGTGTCTTCGTGCAAAATCAAGCTTGCTGAATTCTGAAGCGGCCGGATTCTATCACAACGGGTCAGATCGTCAAGAAAGATTCCTTGCAAGCGATGATGATTCTCCAATTCCGACAATTCCTATCGGGGAATATCCCCCTTTGAGTGTTTCTCTATGTGTGATCCGTGGGAACCGCGGCTTTTCTTGGTGGGATACAAAAAACTTTGCTAGCGCTTCGGACCAGTGTCAGATACACTGGGCGCAAACGCCCTCGGAAAGAGGCCGGTCCCACCAGCGAGCAATAAAATTCCTCCTGTTCAATAGGTTCATTTATAGGGAGAGCAACTATGGCAATATCACGCCGCATTTTTATCAAGTCTGGAACACTCACCGCGATTGCCGCGGGTGTGGCCACTGGCGCCAATCGTTTTGCCCTTGGCCAAAGACACACCCAGGGAACCAGCCTCGGCTACCAAATCCCGATCACTTCCCAGCAAGAAGAGACCAGCTTGTTCACGCGGGCGACTTTCGACCCTTATGTAGGCAGCATCTTTCAGACGCCGAATTTGCGGGGCCGGATGGTGAGCCTCACGCTCTTGAGCGTCACGCCTTACCAGGTGTCTGCGCAAACTAAGCTCTCAACGGCGATAACGAGAGAAACAGACAGCTTTTCGCTTAAGTTCGCAGCCGCTAGTGCGCTGCCGGAGCTTACCTCTATCCATAAGATCAGCCACCCGGCACTAGGCACATTTGATTTGTTCCTTGAACCGCATTCAGGTGACAGCAAGGAACGAATCTACGAGGCAGTCTTTAATCACATCTAAGAGCGGTAAATGGTAAATCGTAATCAGCGAATAGAAGGATCGCCGAACTCGGCGGTTCTTTTCTTTGGAGTGCGGTAACCTGTCACCGCCATTCGACTATTTACTATTCACGATTTACCATTTACCAGCATGGATCTTCCCCAAGGCGGCAAACTTACTCTACGGCCAGTCACAGCCGACGACGATTCGTTCCTGCTAGCGCTGTACGACAGCACGCGGGACAGAGAATTGTTACAAGCAGAGTGGCAGGAGGGACAACGCGAAAGTTTCGTTCGCTGGCAGTTTGATATGCAGCGCCGCGAATATGACGCGCGGTTTCCTGACGCCCGCTATCAGTTAATCTTGATCGACGACGAACCAGCCGGCAGAGTTTGGGTTGGCGCGGACAAGGAACAGATTCGTCTTTTGGACATCGCCCTGTTGCCGCAGTTTCAGAACCGCGGCGCCGGAACAATATTGCTAAAAGACTTGATGCGAGAGGCCGCAGCGGCGGGGAAGTTTCTTCGGCACATGGTCTTTGTGCTCAACGACAACGCGCACCGGTTCTACGAACGGCTGGGATTTGTCATGATCGAAGACCTCGGCGCTTACAAACACATGGAGTGGAAAGCCAGTAATCAGTGATCAGCAAAACTACGACCTCTCATTCAGCGCTGGCCGCTGATCACTGGCCACTGATCTTAAAAGAGTTAAAGACTGCTTCGTAGCGAAAGCCGCCCGCGACGCGCCCTACCGGCACGAGCAGCAATTCAAATTCTCCCATTTGCTCGTGCTCCATTGGATAAGACATTTGCTGCAGGAATGGTTGCTCTGGTCCTACGAAGAAAGCTGAGAACCGTTCCATCCCCTCATGTTCCACGTGCTGGCTCGAGTAGCCCTTGACGTTCTCTAACTGCAAGTTGACTGTAGTGTCCGGGTCGGGCCGCACCTGAAACTCGGTGTTTAAGTGTTTCGAAAACTCTTCCTCGGTTAAGACAGACGGCATCTAAACGTCCTCCTGGATAACTACTTTTTCAGTTGGTCCTTGAGATTCAAATTGCGAATTAGACGATGCAAGTAGTTGGGATGGACGCCAAGTATTTTTGCAGCTTCGGTGTAACTGCCTTTCGCTTGTTGCATCGCGCTAAGAATAATCTGCTTCTTGGTCTGGGCCACGGCTTCGTGATATTTCGTGCCCAGCCCTATCGCCGGCGGCTCAGCTTCCAAAATACATTCCGGCAAGTCTTCCGGCAAAATGCGTTCGGTATTTCCGAGGACCACTGCGCGCTCGATCGCGTTTTCCAGCTCGCGCACATTACCTGGCCAGTCGTAACCAGCCAAACGCGCCTGGGCCTCTGCTGAAATTCCTATTACCCGTCGATTGCACTTCTTCGCATACTTCGCGGCGAAATAATTGGCCAGCAGGGAAATATCTTCAGGCCGCTCTCGCAGCGGGGGCATCTCCAGGCTGACAACATTTAACCGGTAATAAAGGTCCTGCCGAAAAATGCCCTGGCTGACCGCCTCTTCCAGATTTCTGTTGGTGGCCGTTATGAGACGGATGTCGACCTTGATGCTGCGCGTGCCGCCAACGCGCTCAAACTCGCGTTCCTGCAAAACGCGCAAAAGCTTCACCTGGAGAGCCGGAGACAGTTCGCCAATTTCGTCGAGGAAGACCGTGCCGTGGTCGGCAATTTCCAGTCGTCCCTTCCTTTGCATCAGAGCGCCGGTAAACGATCCCTTCTCGTGACCAAAGAGTTCGCTCTCCAGCAGCGACTCGGCGAGGGCCGCGCAGTTAACCGCCATGAAAGCTTTGTCGGCACGCCGGCTGTTTAGGTGAATTGCCCGCGCTGCCAATTCTTTGCCGGTTCCGCTTTCTCCGGAAAGCAGCACGGTGGAATCTGTGGGCGCAACCTTGGAGATGAATTGCAGTACTTCGCGAATAGGCCGGCTCTCGCCCACCAGGTTGTGTTCAATATTGAAGTCAGCAATCAGTCTCTGGTTTTCGCTTACCAACCATTCGATGTGGCGCGCATTCTCGATGGCCACCGCTGTGATAGCGGAAATCGCCGACACAAGTTGCAGGTGGTCTTGATCGAAAAGTGTGTTGGGCTCGGCGGTGTCGAGATAAATAACGCCCAGCGTGCGATCGAGCATGATGAGTGGCACGCACATCACCGAAACAGGATCATCCGCAATCAAGCTATCCGACGACTCGAAGGCGGTAGCCTCGGCTTGATTTGTAATCAGAATTGATTCCTTGTGCTTTAAGACCCACTTGGTGACTTTGCTGCTAACCTTTATCGAGGCGTCCGGCCCCTTCTCACGATCGAGGGCAAAAACAGAAGCAAACTCCGCCTCACCCTCTTGAGCTCCGGGTTCGGTAAGCAGGACTACACCTCGTTCGGCAGGCACCACCTCAAAAAGCAAATCGAGCAAGGTCTTCTGCAGTTTTTCCACGCCGCGGATGGCATTGATTGTTGTGCTTATTTTCATCAACGCGCTCAAGTCGCGAGCCATCACGTAAAGCGCGTCGTTAAATCTAAACTGCAAGGTAGAGCCAGTGATGACCTGGCCTTCATCAAACTGCACTTCGCCCGAAGCAGTCAATTCAGAATCCTGCATCAGGAAAATAAACTGTGAGTCGCCTATGCGAACTCGATCGCCATGTTGCAGTTTGCGGCGTTTCACCGGCACGTCATTAACAAACGTACCGTTGAGGCTCTCCAGATCCTGGATAACGAAAT
Source organism: Pyrinomonadaceae bacterium (assembly GCA_031365545.1). GTDB lineage: Bacteria > Acidobacteriota > Blastocatellia > Pyrinomonadales > Pyrinomonadaceae > PSRF01. The sequence continues at coordinate 22,203 of JANLYH010000063.1, forward strand.
GCTCTTCTTCTTTTTCTATCTGGGAATGGCGCCGAGAAACTGAGGCGTCGGCAATGCAAAGCGTAGCCGTGGTTTCGCGGCCGATGACAACCGGCAAATCTTCAATGGTAAAGACGCTGCCTTTAAGTCTTCCGGAAATGGCTGTGAGTCGCGGGTTCATCCGAATCGAGTAGGTTGTGGCTTTGGAGCGCCCAAGTGTACGCGCACCTCCAGCCGGCGGCAATAGGCAGGCAACAAGCGGCGACTGCGCCTAAGCGGAGCGGGCGCTATCTAAACAGATACCGGCCTATCTGGAAAGATAGTCCCGAAGCACTTCTTCCCGGCTTCTTTCGCGGCACTAACAGACTCATTCTTCGTTGTTAATAGCACGATCCGCAGAAAACCAGGGACTAATAGCCATGCGATCAGTCGCGGCACGAGATTAGCAATGATGCAAGTCAGCTTTCACAACAGCTTGTTTGACAATAATTGAACTGCTGACGGTAAGAAGGACCCATCGGACAACTTGCTTACCGGAAAGTTCGCGGGTCGATAGGATTCGACCAGTGCCGAAAGGCAAAGGAGGAGAAATGAAAAGAGAACTTCTTAAAGGGATCACGATGTTGGCTTTGCTGGTTACGCTTGCGCTCGCAACCGCTGTTGCCTCCGCCAACGCTCAGTCTGCACAGAAGGTAGTGGCAGACATCCCGTTTGAATTCAGTGTGGGCTACAAGGTAATGCCCGCTGGACAGTATTCGGTGCAGACCATCGTTAGCGCCGGCGACGGATTGTTGATTCGGAGTGCTGATGGAAAAAGTTCCGCTCTACGCATGAGCGAAGCAACTGAACGAGGAGACAAGTCCCAGGCGCGTCTGGTATTTCACCGCTACGGCGAGCGCTACTTCCTGGCGCAGGTTTGGAGTGGCTCTAACAATACCGGCCGTCAGTTAACGATATCGCAGGAAGAGTGCGCGATTGAACGCGAACTTACGATAGCAGCAGCGAGCGACAACGCGCATGCCAGCGATAAGGCGCAAGCGCTCTACGAAACTATAGAAATCTTAGCGGTGCTTCGCTAAACCTCACACCGGTCCTCCCCGCGCAGCGGTGAACGAGCACCCTGCTCTCCACCGCAGTTAGAAGCCAGAACGGCAACCCAACGCCCCCGGGTTGCCGTTTTGGTTTTGTTTTTTGACTTTGGACGTTGGACTTCTAAGGGATGATCTTCCAGTTATTCGTAGGCTCAGTCGGGATTGTCTTGTGACGCTCAACCCAATCAATGATCAACTCCCGAATCTCGACACTCGAACGATAGACCACTGGTGCGCCTTTATACATCGTGTATCCGCCACCGCCATTGACGCGGTAGTTGTTGGTGGCCAGTCGGATTTTCTGGGTTGGCGCCAGGGGCTTACCCTGAAATTCCAGGTTCTCGATACGCGAGCCGATTGGTTTGCTGAGGTTAAGGACGTAATTCACGCCTTCCGCAATATCGAAATTATAGGAAGGGATTTTTTCGTCTACTAAATCGGCCGGAGATTTGCCCGGCTCGTAAGGTCGAAAATATTTTGCCGAGTGTTCGAGCGCATCCTTCAACTGCTGCCCGGTTACCTCGAGCACAACCAGCGTGTTCTCGTAAACATAAAGTCCGGCAATGTCACGCACCGTCACCGATCCCTGGGCAATGCGCGCGTTTTCATTGAAGACCGCTGCCATCGATACATCCGCGTTGCCTGCCTCGAGCTGGACCCGCTGGATCAGATCCAAAATTGCACTGTCACGAAAACGCGCCTCGCCGGCGGTGAGCTCGACTGCAGACGCGCCGATCGCCCGCGACAGCCACGCCTGTGTCTCACGGTCATAAGGTTCCCCCAATTTCAGAATCTCCGGATCGGGAACCACCCGATCGTCCACCGGAATGGTGTGCGCGGCCCGACCAAAAACTCGCCACCCCCGCCCGGCGTTTTCTAAGTACAAATCCACGCGGGCCAGGTGACGGCCCCAATAGTTCGCCTGAATTAATTGCACGCCGTTGATGACCACTGATGGCACGTCACGGTGCGTGTGGCCCATGAAAATGAGGTCGACTCCCGGCACTTCCTTCGCAATCGCAATAGCGCGGTTTTCATTTGTCACTTGTCCGGGGTTGAGCTCGCCAGTGCGCAGGTCCTGCTCCAGTCCCATGTGCATTGCGATCACAACCACGTCAGCGTGCTCTTTGCCACGCAGAATCGGAAGCCATTTCCTGGCCTCGCTCACCGGCTCGCGAAATTCCAGCCCGGCGTAGTTCGGCGCATTTTCCCAGTTGGGAATTCCCGGAGTGGTGAGTCCTAGAACCGCAATACGCACACCGGCAATGTCCTTAACAATGTAAGGCGTGTAGTGAGTTTGATTTGTTCCCTTGTTGTAGGTGTTGGCAGACAACCAGGGAAACCTCGCTTCGCTGCGAGCTTTTTCCAGTACCGCCAAACCAAAGTTGTATTCGTGATTGCCAACCGTCATTGAATCATATTGAAGCGCGTTCATCCCGAGCATCATCGGGTCAGCAGGCGTGTTGTTTTTCTTGTTGTGGTAATACTCGAGCGGCGTTCCTTGAATCGTATCGCCCGAATCGATCAGGAGCACGTTTTTGTTTTCCTTGCGCACCTGCCTGATCAAGGTAGCGATTTTTGCTAACCCGCGGTTATCTGGCTTGTCAGTGTAGTAGTCAACTGGAAAAAGGTTGCCGTGCTGATCGGTGGTGCCAAGCACGACTATGTGCGCGCGTTTTGCTGAACGCTGGGCGACGGCCGGGGAAAAGCTCAAGAACAGGATCGCCAGCAGAAGAGTCCAAGGACCAATGTTCAAAGTCCACGGTCTGTTTATGCAAACGAACTTTGAACCACTTAGATCCTTTAGCGGACTCTGGATTTCCGTCATCACAACCTCCGTGGTTTTCACTTTTGAAACACTTCAGCCGCCGTCAAACCATTCACTGAAACTTCATTCACCTTTTTGAAGTTTGCGCGAATGAACGCCAGCTTGTCGCGGTTTTCAAAATATGTCCGGCCCCGTTGCAAAATAAAATAAGCTGGGCCGGAAACGTTGCTGACGTCGAATTCCGGGCTTGATATCGCCTGTGAGCTTAGGTCACGACGTTGAAACCGGTCAAGATAGTAACGCGCAGCGGCCGGCGTTTCATGAGCGATGAGCGCGCCCTGAGGAGCGCTGTCACAGACAAACTTGATCGCCTCACGTAAACCATCGTCATAAAACTCGTCATGGGGAAAAAAGTATCCAACCTTCCCGGCGCCGAGCGCGTTTGTATAAAGCGCGTAGTGGGGGCCAGCCGCATAGGCGAGCCAGACGGGTATCCCAACAAAGATCGTGATCACGACAGCCGCAACGAGCGTGCGAATCTGCGGGGAAGCATGCAAGCGTCTATTCAAAAACCTGATCAACTCGACTATTCCGATCGCCGCCAGCATGTAAACGAATGGCATCAGCGAAAGTGTGTAGCGCAGCCATTTTGCACCGAACAAGGAATACGGGACGATCCAGAACAAAAACATGAAAAGGACAAAGGCATGCCCTGGATGCAGCCGGCGTTTAAGCGAGAGAATAAATCCGCCAATGAAGGAGCCGAGCACAAGCAAGGGGATCTTGATCGCCATGAACAGCATATAAAAATAGATCGGCGTGCCCCAGAACGGCGTGCGCGAGACATTATTCTTGTAAAGCTGATCAGCAAAGAGATAGCCCGTATGAACCAGGAGCTTTTCACCCATGTAGACATTCAGGTACTGCCAAACCTGCGGGAGCAGCACCGCCGGGTTTGCGATTAGAAACGCCACCACAATCGCCAGGTAGAAGAGGCGCGGGGCTTTTCCGGCAGGCTCTCCCGGCTCGCGCTTGCGCATGCGAAAGTTATGGTGATAGAGGGCGTTTAAGCCAAAGTAGTGCGGAAAATATTTCGACGCGAGCATTAGCCCGAAAGCAACGCCACTGAGTACGTAGTTTCGCCGTACCGGTGCGACCTCCCTCGTGTCGATCTGCTTGGCTCGCAAATAGAAGTAGAACGCAAACAGCATGAAGAAAACGAGCAACGTGTCTTCTTTGCCAATACGATTGTAAGTGATGGCATTGATGCCGGCAGCCCACAACGCGGCTGCGACCAATCCGGTCCAACGATCGAAAAATGCCGCAGTCAAGAGAAACAACGGGATTATGGTGAACGCGCCAAAGATCGCATTCGGTAAACGCAAAGCGAATTCGTCGCTGAACCCCCGATTCCCTACCCGTCTGGCGCCCGCCGTGGAAACGAGCATAAGCGCCTTCATCAGCATCGGGTGTTCACCATTCGCCGTGATGTCTCCGCGCTCGTAAGCTTGCACGGCCTCAACTTTGTTAACCTCGTCTTCGGCGAAACCGATGGCGCCCAATTGACTGACACGAAATCCGAGACCGACAACCACCAGCACTCCGAGTATCCCGGCAGTGAACCATCGCGATCTACTGTCAGACTTCGGCACCAGACTTCCGTGCGCGGCTGAACGTTGAGCCGTGCCTTCGGCGACCTCAATGGCTGCGCCGGATTTGCTTGAAACCCCCAAAATTGATAACCCCTTATTCGAAATCTGCTAATCGCAGTGCAAAACTACCACAGGTTTTTACGCCGCTCACACTCCGCCTATTGGTAGCTTTGAGCAAAATGTCTTATCGTTATCACCCGCATGGACAATCTAGTCGTATCCAACATTCGTCAGCGACCCGTTCGCACGCTCGTTAGCGTAGCCGGCGTCGCGCTCGGAGTTTGCCTGGTTATGCTTTTCACCGGGCTGGCCCGCGGCATGTCCAATGATCTGCAACGGCGAGCCTCAAACATGCGCGCGGAGATTATCTTTACGCGACCCGGCTCGGGACAATTAACGATGTCAAGCGCCAACCTTAGCACCAAGTACGTTGCGAAACTGAGAGAAATCGATGGTGTTGAAGAAGCGTTGCCTGTGATCAAGTATATCTTCCAGGGTGGCCAGCGGTTTGGGTTTGAACAATTTGAAGGCGTGGAGTGGGAACCATTCGCACGAGTAAATCAACTTCGCATCGAAGCAGGAAAACCTCCCCAGGCGTCGGACGAGATTGTGATTGACGAAACAAAGGCGCGGAATAATAAACTGAAGCTCGGCGACACGCTGAACGTGTTTGGCGACAAGCCCTATCGGATAGTGGGAATCTACTCGCCCGAGTCAGGCGCGCGCGTAAAGATGAGCCTGGCAGCGATGCAGGAAGCGTTGGGTCAACCTGAAAAGTGCACCTTTATCCTTGTCAAGATTCGCAATCCCAATGAAGAGCGCCAGGTAGCGGAACGAATCAATGCTGCGCTGCCGGGCAACAAGATTCAATTCACTCGCGATGTGTTTACGAGTCTGGAAAAAAGCATTCCTTATCTCGGAGTCTTTTTGCGAATACTGGTTGGACTTGCCGCGATCGTCAGCGCCGTAGTGGTAATGCTGGCGATGTACACCACCATCACCGAGCGGACCCGCGAGATTGGTATTCTCAAAGCACTGGGTGCTTCGCGGGGCTACATCGTCTTCATCATCGAATCAGAAGCCTTGCTTATCAGTGCGGTTGGCCTGGTCGCCGGCTTTGTCTTTTCGCTGCTGATCGGCTACGCAATTCACACCTTCTACGGACTCTTTTTCGAATACAGCTGGGGTTGGGGGCTAACGGCTGCTGGAATTGGCTTGCTCGGCGGTGCTTTTGGCGCCTTGTATCCGGCCCTACGCGCGTCAAATCTTGATGCGGTGAGTGCGCTTGCTTACGAGTAGCAGTTTGATTGCGAGTGTGACCTCCAAACCTTGCTTTGGACCCCGCAGCTACACTTCGGCAATTGGTGCCTCATTTTCTCCGGCCGTTTGCAGGCCCTTCAACGACAAACCGCGACGCACTATTAAAGCAACACCGATTGTGGTCCAGAAGATGTCGCGGGCTTTGCGCACGATGGCAAGTGTGACACCAATCGCCGTGGTAAAGCCAAGCACGTTTGAAAGCATCCCGGTGCCCGCCTCATCTATTCCGGTGCGCAGGGGAATAAACTTGAAGACAACGTTGATTACCCGGTTGACGGATTCAAGGATAAACGCCGTCAGCAACGTGGGCCGTACCGGGCTAATGAAATACAGCGTCGTGTAAATCTCCGCCACGCCGGCCAGATGAAAACAAACCTCGAGCAGGAAAATTGAGATAAGCCGGTTGCTATTGCGGGAGTAGAAACCGTAAATGCGATCTTCAAGAGTGCGCCCACGCGGAATTCCCTTTTCCACCAACCACGCCCGCGCAATTCCGCGCCGACTCAAGAACGACAACGGGCCGCTCACAAACTTCAACTGCAGCCGGATGATCAAGTAGCCCAATGGCGCCAGCACCAGCGTGACACCCAGAGCAACAAGGCTGGCAATCCGGAGTGGCGTTGGTAACGGAAAGCTCAGCAACAGTGCTGCGGTACCGGAAAAGATTAGCAGCACTACTGACAGACTGTAAAAAATGTTTTCGAGTGCAAGCGCTGCCAGACTTGCCATCAGCGGGACACGATGGGTAACGAAGGCGGCTTTTGAAGGCTCGGAGATGGCCACGCTCGCTAGCGGAATAATATTCCCGAGCGCATCGCCCATCACCCTGGCGGCAAACGCATCGCGAAACCGCAAACTATGCGGCGACTCAAAGCAGCGCATCCAGGCAAGTGAGCGCGCTGCTTGTCGCACCGAAGAAATGGCAATGATGAAGAGGAAGCCGAAACCGAGTCGCCGAATGCCCGCCAGTACTTCCCCAACGCCGGCCTTGCGGACGAAGTAAGCGAATAGCAGCAGGCCCAGCAGCGCAAAGACGATACCGAAGCGCGCCAACTTCTTGTTGCCGCTCGGCTTCGTCTTTACCTGGCTCTCGCTGGACTTGCCCTGGTTTGCCGTTGGTGGCTGGCCCTTTTCCAATTGGTTGGTTCCTTTGCTAAATGCTCGTTACGAAGAAAACTACCGTATCACAGCGCTAATTAAAGTTCCGAGTTCCAAGTTTCGGGTTTCGAGTCAAATGCAAACCTACTCGAATACAAACCTGAAACTAGCCAACCCGCAACTCTAAACTCTTCTGCCACTCTTTGCCTTTTTAGTTTTGCCTTGATTATGATGCATCCGCTTAATCCAAACAGTTAGTCAAGGTGAAGATGAGTCAATCCCAAACAGCCATTGCCGAGCTTGCGGGTCGTCCGTTGACGACCCTGTCCGAAGACGAGCAAATGTTTCGCGCCAGCGTGCGTGAGTTTGCCGAAGGCGAACTGCGTCCCCGGGTTAACCAGATGGACGAACACGCCAAGCTCGATCCCGCGCTAATCAAACAGTGTTTCGATCTCGGCCTGATGGGCATTGAAACTCCGGAAGAATTTGGCGGCGCCGGTTCGTCCTTTTTCACGGCGATTCTCGCGGTTGAAGAACTGTCTCGCATTGATGCTTCAGTCGGTGTATTAGTCGACGTGCAAAACACTCTAGTCAACAATGCGTTCATCCACTGGGGCAATCAAGAGCAGAAAACGAAATACTTGCCACTCCTGGCCCAGAACAAAGTAGGCGCCTATGCGCTGAGCGAAGCGGGTTCAGGATCAGACGCGTTCGCGATGCAAACTCGCGCCGTGGATAAAGGTGACCACTATCTGCTCAACGGGCAAAAACTTTGGATCACCAACGGCAATGAAGCTGAAATCTTTGTCTTGTTCGCTAACGCTAATCCCGAAGCGGGCTATCGCGGCATCACTGCTTTTATTGTGGAAAAGGAGTTCGCAGGTTTTACGGTTGGCAAGAAGGAAAACAAACTCGGCATTCGCGCCTCTTCAACCACCGAATTGATCCTGACTGACTGCAAAGTGCCCAAGGAAAACGTGCTGGGCGAAGTTGGCAAAGGTTACAAAACTTCGATTGAAACTTTGAATGAAGGACGCATCGGTATCGGGGCGCAAATGATCGGCATCGCCCGCGGCGCGCTTGAGGCGGCTATTGCCTACACCGGAGAACGCCAGCAGTTTGGTAAACCGATCAATCAGTTTCAGGGCGTGCAATTCCAAATCGCCGAGATGGCAACGCAACTCGAAGCGGCGCGCCTGCTGGTCTACAATGCGGCGCGGATGAAAGATGCGGGCCTGAACTTCGTTAAGGAAGCGGCGATGGCCAAGCTATATTCATCGCGCGCGGCCGAGCAAATCAGTTCACTCGCAATTGAGCTGTATGGCGGCTATGGCTTCGTGAAAGACTATCCGGTAGAAAAATTCTGGCGTGACTCGAAGATTGGAGCGATCTATGAGGGAACGTCAAACATGCAGTTGCAGACGATTGCTAAGCTGCTGATTGGTGGAGGTAAGCAGTAAGCTGTAAGCAGTTTGTTTTGCTGCTCACCGCTTACTGCTCACTGGGTACTTTTGTTATGGCTACATCGCGTATCGACATCTTCAAACAAATGCTGTTGAGCGATCCCGTCAACAGCAGCATTCTCTTTGGTCTGGCCAAGGAATATGAGAAGGTTGGGCAAACTGAGGAGATGATTGAAACGCTGGAGCGTTATCTCGGAACAGCGGATGATGAGGGCAACGCTTTTGGCATGTTGGCGCGCGCGTATGAGAAGGCGGCGCAACGCGACAAGGCCAAAGAAACTTATCAGCGGGGCATTGACGCCGCCACAGCGCATGGTCATCCGTCAATGGCCGAAGAGTATCGAACGGCGCTGGCAGAGTCTTAAGTGCCGTAGGCACGAAATGTTTATAGACAGGGATTGTTACTGAATATATCCAGCCCATTTATGGGCGAAAGAAAAACATTGCGCTCCGCTGGAGCTAAACGTCTTAGTCCCGTTGCAGTGCTATAAATATTTCGCCTGCGGCTGAAGCGGCAATAACATGAGCGAGCTAAAAGTTTTAAAACTAGTACCAAAGTCGGAAGCTAAAGCA
>JANLYH010000096.1:0-2583 GCA_031365545.1 Pyrinomonadaceae bacterium
CTTGCGCACCTTCTCCGCGTAGTAGCGATAATCCCACGGCTCGATTTTGATCTTTGCGCCTTCTTTATCAGCGAGCGCCTGCATGTCGCGAACTTCCTCGTGCACGCGCGCCACCGCCGGCTTCCAAACCTGCATCATCAGTTCCATCGCATGCTCCGGTGTTTTCGCCATCGCGTTCTCGAGCCGCCAATGCGCGTGTGTCGGATAGCCGAGCAGCTTCGCACGCTCGGCGCGCAGTTGCAGTATGTCCGTGATGATGGCGTTGTTGTCGTGCTCGTCGCCGTTGTCGCCGCGGTTGACGAACATGCGCCAAACTTTTTCGCGTAGTTCCCGGTTATCGGAATAGGTCAAGAACGGTTCGACGGAGGAACGCGTGTTTGAGATGACCCACGTGCCCGGCTGCTTCTTCGTTACTGCCGCGGCTGCGGCGCCGTCGCGCACTGACTGCGGCAGACCGGCCAAATCCTGCTCGCTCTTCAACGCGACGAACTGGCCGTCCTCTTCCGCCAAAACGTTTTGACTAAACTTCGTGTAGAGCCCGGCAAGCTTTTGATTGATCTCAGACAGTCGCGCCTTCTCGGCTGTCCCGAGCTTCGCGCCGGCGCGAACGAAGCCCGTGTAGTCAAGCCAAACCAGACGCTGCTGTTCTGGTGATAGTTTCGATTTTTTTGGAGAGTTGTAAACCGCTTCGATGCGATTGAAGAGCGCGGTGTTTTGCGTAATCTGATCGCTGAAGGCAGCGAGGCGCGGCGCCATCTCGCGTTGCACCACCTGAAACTCGGGCCCGTTCATTGTCGAACCGAACACGCCGTAAATAGTTTGGACGCGATCGAGCGTGCGACCGGCACGTTCCATCGCCGCGATGGTGTTTTCGAAAGTCGGCGCTGCTGGATCTTTTGCAATGCGATCAATCTCGGCAAGGTTCTCAGCCATGGCGGCTTCGAGCGCGGGCTTGAAGTCGGCCACCTGCACACGATCAAATGGCGGCACACCGCCGTACGGACCTTCCCATTTCCCGAGGAGCGGATTCACCGGCGCGCTTGGCTCACGGTTCGGTTGTTCAGTAGCAGCTTGCATAGTTCTCGCTTCAGCATCCGCGGCCGGCTTCACGTGATAAGCAATCGTCACGGCGGCCAAAATAGTTACAAACAGCAGCACGCGGCTGCGAGTGGTGAAGTCGCGCATAGACATCATCTTCCTCATCTTTCTAGTGTGTTGAGTTCAATCGCGCCCAATCGCGCCGGAGAGAATAATTTCCAGTGCGGTTAGTATATTGGCGGGCCGCAATGGTTGTACAGCGAGAGCAGAAGCCGGAGTTTGCGCGAACTGCTCGGTCAATGAGCTGCACGTGGGCAGGGTGCATTGAATTTAACAAACCCGTTTCCCGCGATTCTAAGAATCCAGCGGACTCCGCACTCCACGCCCGCCTCTATTCAAAACGTGTGTATATATCATCGTCGTTCGTACGTCTTTGTGGCCCAGAAGCTCCTGCACGGTTCTAATGTCATATCCGTCTTCCAACAGGTGAGTTGCGAAGCTGTGGCGAAGGGTATGACAACTGCCGTTTCGATTGATGTGGGCCAGGCGAATAGCAATCTTTAGTGCTCGTTGGAGGTGATCGGGGTAAAGGTGATGGCGTCGTTGTTCACCAGACCTCGGATCGCGAGAGAGCTTCACAGAGGGAAATACATATTGCCAGCTCCACTCCTGGGCGGCGCCAGGGTATTTTCTGGCAAGAGCGAAAGGGAGTTCTACCTTGCCAAAGCCGGCTTTGAGATCAGACTGGTGCAGCACGCGGACTCTCCGCAAGTGAGTGTGTAAACCGTCTCGGGCAGATGTCGGCAGCATGGTTACGCGATCTTTGCCACCTTTGCCCTGGCGAACAGTAATTGCGCCTCGTTCGAAGTCGATGTCTTTGACGCGCAATCTGAGCGCTTCCATCAGGCGAAGTCCCGAACCGTAGAGCAGACTGGCAATCAGAAGATGCGTACCTTCGAGGCGCGCGAGCACCGTCTGCACTTCCTGGCGCGTGAAAACAACCGGAAGGTAGTATGAAGGCTTCGCCCGTTCAATGTTTTCAATGTAAGGTAAATCGCGCTTGAGCACCTCGCGGTAAAGAAAGAGCAACGCGCTAAGGGCGACAGTCTGTGTTGATGCCGAAATTTTTGCATCAACTGCAAGATGGGAGATGAACTGGCGGATTTCCGTTTCCGCCATATCTTTGGGATGCTGCTTATGGTGGAAGAGAATGAAGCGCCGGATCCAGCCCACGTAGGCTCGCTCGGTGCTCAAACTGAAGTGCTTGACCCGGATAACAGCTCTGACTTGATCGAGGAGTTTTGGCGTTGGCATCGCTCAGACGTATCCTTTCGAAAGAATACAAAGCGGTACCAAATTGACTTAACGAAGGGTGAAAGCGGACACCGGATAATACCACCAATTCCGTACTTGTGCCGCAGATCAGCGGTATAATACATGTTATGCGGCTAATTGGATTCGCACGATCACAAGGGGGCGAACCACTATGAGGCAGATGATCGTCTTGTCGGCAATAGTCGCAATGCTGGGGACCTCGGCCTTTAG
>JANLYH010000097.1:0-11578 GCA_031365545.1 Pyrinomonadaceae bacterium
AAGGCGCCGCCGGCACAGTGCGCCTGGCGATTGCGCAGGCCCAGAGCGACGCGGCCAGGGAAGCTCAACAAACTACAGCCGAAGAAAACAGCGAAGGATTCGCCGACGATTCCTACATTCCAAAATTCACGGGCGCCAGCAGAGTCGAAGAGATGTTGTGGAGTTACCTCGACGCTACCGCGCCGCCCCTGGAAAACCAGGATAGCCGCCAATTGCTCCTTACTCAGCAGGTCGTCAGCTGGCTCCATGAGTTAACGCCAGAGTTACAGGTGCCCGCCCCACAACAGGTGGCGCGCCAACTCGCACGTGAAACTTTGCTGCAGCCGTTCCGTCACCTGACCGGTGAATGGAAAGGCGGACAGTTCGTCTCCTATTTCGCCGGCCGCAAAACGGAACTGGAACGTCTTTACGACTACCTCTCAGTTCTCCCGCCGCAGTCCGTGCGCAATTTCTGGGGCCGGTTCTTAAGCAATTTGCTCGATTCATCCTGGAATTTCGTCACGAGAAACAACGGACATCGCCCGCTGTTGATTTACGGGCTCGGTGGGGTTGGCAAGTCGACCTTGTTGGCGAAGTTCCTGTTGGACCACCTGACGGAAACATTACCCGGGGATCGTTTTCCTTACGTCTACCTGGACTTTGATGTGTCTGCCCTCAATGTGCGAGAGCCGATCACCATGCTGGCTGAGGCAGCGCGGCAACTCGGGGAGCAGTATCCGGCTTCGCGGGAAAAATGGGAGGCAGCGCGGAGTGAGTGGTTAGCGGAGATCCGCTCGAGCGAACCGAGCGCAGACCAGCGCTCCGTAGCGCTGCAGTCCTTTGTCTCGCTATTGCTTGAGAGCGAAAGTGACGACGCCAGAGTCGCGGATCAATTCAGCCGCAAGCTGCCATTTCTGCTCGTCATGGATACGTTCGAGGAGGTGCAATATCACGATCGCGATTCGGTTAAGGATGTATTCCGCTTCCTGAACGCGCTCAGGGCGCAGATTCCCACCTTGCACTGCATCCTGATGGGGCGCGCGCCGCTCGACGACTTGCAGAGAGACTTCGCACGAGTCGAAGAGGTGGTCGTCGAAGGCGACGTCTTCGGCACCGGATTGGCGACGGACTTCGGAGTCATTGAAGTTCCGCTCGGCGACCTGAATGACAGCGAAGCGACGGCCTACCTGACGAACCAGGGCGTTTCCGATTCGCAACTCGCGCAAGATCTGGTTGAGGTCGTCGGCGGCAACCCTTTGAGTCTGCGATTGATTGCTCGCGTCCTGCGAGAGGGAGAGATCAATCTGATGTCTCTGCGCGAGGAAATGGAGTGGCGGCCCACGCTGTCCGATCGGTTACTGGGACGAAAGATTCCGCCCAAGGCGTTGCTGCAGGGTGTGTTGTTCCGCAGAATTCTCGGACACATTCATAGCAAGAAGATTCAGGACCTGGCCCATCCGGGACTGGTTCTGCGGCGCATCACGCCGGATCTGATCAAGGAAGTGCTGGCTGGTCCCTGCGGACTTGCGCCGCTGGACGACCAACAGGCTCTTACTTACTTTTATGCGTTGGCGCGGGAAGTATCACTAGTAGGGACCGATACGGAACCGAGCGGGCAGAATGTGCTGCGTCATCGTCCTGAACTCAGGCGCATCATGCTTCGCCTGATGGAAGCTGATGAAACCAAGCAGAATCAGATCCAGGAAGTGCATCAGAACGCTGTCGCTTACTACACCGATCGCGAGGGGCAAGTCGCGCAGACAGAACTGCTCTATCACTGCCTGATGCTGGGTAAGGCGCCACGCGAAGAAGAGTCGGTAGACGAAGTGCCAACTGAAGAAGCAGTCGAGGCGGGATACGTGCCGGCGCCAGCCGCTGACAAGGACCCGCGTCCGGTGTGGCGCGCGCTCGCTGACGCGGCCGGCGAGCTGCCTGTTGCTGCGAACACTTACATCGCGGCGCGCATTCACCGGGACCTGTTGCTGCCCGATGCGGCTTGGGAAGTAGCGGACCCGCGCGACTTCGAGTTGATGATTCTGAGTCGCACCTCGCGGCGCGCGCGAGAGCGCAGTAACCTCGTCTCCGCGTTGGTCTCGCTACGACACGATCGCGAGAAATTATCGAAAGGAGACTCGGTGCTGTCATCGTTGCCCTTAATCGAGCTGGCGCTGCTCGAGCGCATGGGCGAGTTTGACGAAGCTGACAAACTGGCTCGCCAAACGCTCAAGGTAACCAGCTCTCGCGAGTCGCACAAAAAATTTCTGCCGCGGTTATTTGCTTACAACTTGCTCGCAGCGCGCATCGCTGCGCGCGCCGGTAACAAAAAGGGTCCTGAGCGGCTTCTGATAGAAGCCGACGAGACTCTGGATAAGCTTTTGATAACAGCGAAGCCGCGAACTACTTCTGTTGCTGCCTTCCGCCGCTGTGAGCGCCAGTTTCTCAGGTTCGCAACGGACATGTTCGAGTTACAGCCGTCGGCGAAGACGTTTAATCTTATTGCTAATCGGCTGGAGCGAGTGAGCGAAAGTGCGGAAGCACTGAAACAATTTCCGGTGCTCGCGCGCTACGTTGTTTCCTCCTTCTTCACTAAGAGTGCTAAAGCTTTGGACCCATTGCCGGACCGGGTGCTTGAAGTAGTGAGGAAGCCGGCAATGCTTACCGCGCTCTTGAGCCGCCTGCCGAAGGTCAATGCAAACCGGGTGGCCCGAGCACTGGCGGATTGGACGGTGGAATCTTCCTTGAAGACGGGGCGAAGCGACGTTAAGGCATTTGGAAAGCTAGGGAGACCACCGGGATCCAATGAACCGATTAGGATTCATGAATATTGGAGAAGGCTGCTGCTTGAGGCGCCGGACGCGGTGGCCAATCAACTGCCCAAGATTCTTGAAGTCCAGCCCATTTCCGATGATCGTCTGGTTGATTTCTTGCGCGCCCTTGCGCCTGAAGCTCGTGCCGAGGGCGAAGACCCGTTCGAAGAAGCGCGGCGAGCGGGCGACCTGATGCCTGGTGAAGGGTCGCACCTGGCGCCGAATTCGAGCAGATCCAAACAAAAGAAATAACGGTTGGCAAACATACTGACCGACGCCGAGAAACTTCTATGGCATTTCAACCATTCGAATATCTTTCCGCAAACGAACGCCACGATCTGCAGGATGCCTTTATCGCTGCTGGTGTTACTTACGATTCCTTAACCCGCGCGATGTTGCTGGACGGCGTGAACCTCCAATACGTTGTCAAGTTCCTAATAATCGTTGGCGCTGACCCTTACGCACAACTTGGCGCAGACCTGTTGCGGATGAATCGTGTTGAGCGGTTGACTGACGGCACAGTTCCGTTGGCCCATTGGCTCCGCAACGCCATCCGCCAATTTCAGGAGCTACCGCAGCGCGGACTTTTCGAGGACGCGCTGAAGAAGGTCACGAGCAAAGGTGAGGTCGCCGCACCCACTATCGAACCGGCCGCTGCCCCGCCGACCGATTTTGAGGAGGTTATCACCGACGCGCAGGATGATCTTCAGTTCGTATCATTTTTGTCTGATGGAGTTTCCCGCTTGAGCGCGGTCGCGCAGATGATCGTTCCGCGCTTCGTTGGCGGGAATCAGATATTATTGCCAGACAACACAAATCCGGTGTACGGTCTGGGGACCGGATGGCTGATCGCCAGCGATCTCATGCTGACCAACTACCATGTGGTCCGCCATCGTCTGCAAACTGAAGCGGCGCCGGCGGATGCTGACCTCGATCTTCAGGTCCGCAACACGAAGGCGCAATTCTTCTATGACTCTGAAGCGGTGGTGGGCGTCGCGTTCAAAGTTAAGGAACTGGTTGCGGTGGGCAAGGCCCAGGACCAGGATTTTGCCCTGCTTCGGCTGGAGCAGAAACCGAATGTGCAAATCCTCCCGGTTTTGGACGAGAAGGTAGTTGTGCCTGCGCCACAGCAGACACCCAAGGGAAGCGTGGTGAAGGCCGTCGCCGTGAATATCATTCAGCATCCCGGCGGTGGTCCAAAACGCGTGGCCCTACGAAACAATCTTGTCTATGTGGCTGATTATCCGAAGCTGCATTATTTCACCGACACGCTAGGGGGCTCATCGGGATCGCCGGTGCTCGACGACCATTGGCGCGTTGTCGCTCTGCACCGGGCCGCCGTTCCGAAGACGGCTGAGTTTCAGGGCCGGACACTCGGCTATGTGAATGAAGGCATCCAGATTCATGCAATTTTGGCGGCCCTTGCTGAGTTGGGCAAAAACAATCAGGCGGTGGCAGAGGCCTGCCAGCAGATAGCTCAGGAACAAGCGGTCTTCAGCAACGGTTAGAACTAAAGCGTCAGAAGGGATTCAAGACTAATGGCATTGCCCGCAGATGTTTTCCAGCTCGGCGCTTTTCTGTCAGGACTGGCGCGCAATCTTTCGCACCAACAAGTGCGGCTCGACAAAGACTATGAACAACACCTGGAGGAGTTTCGTCACGTCATGAAGTTGGCGAAGAGTTTGGGCTACGAAGAATTGGCGCGCGCCATCGCGCCCGCGCAAATTGTGATGAACAAGGCAGAACTGCAAGTGAAAGTGCTGTTCTCGGATACTCGCGAAAAGGAGTTTTCAATTTCTGTCAGGCCGCTGAATTTAGGTTATACGCGCAAATACAAGTACTCGAATTTCGTTCAGAATACTCTGCGGGTTGAAGTGCAGAGTGTTCCATTACCGCCGGGGCGGCCGACGGCTTCCCCAGTTTAAGTTCCTCAAAAGGAGACCAAGATGGCAACCGGAAAAGAGATAGATGCTTTTTATAATTCACTGCAAACATTGCCGAGGCTGATTAGTGATCTGGCCTTGAGCATCGCCGAGGCCCAGCGTCGAATGGATCAGAACTACCTGAAGGATCTGGCGGCGTTCTCCGCTGTCGTGCTGCCCCTCTTACAGGACGGCACCGGGAAAGCCGATCAGTTTCTCAACCTTTTCAAAGCAATGGCGCCTTCACGCTATCAATTTACCGAGACGGTCGTGGAAGTGCGCGCGGACTTGCAAATGTCCAATGCCTCCGAAAGCAGCGTCGAAGCCAAAGTCGGTATCACCACTCCGGTCTTCGCGGTTGCCGTTAACGCTTCGTACACCAAGCGAAGCGCCTACGACTATCAGGCAGCGGCGGTGATTCGCACGCAGTTGAACGCAATTCCGGCTAATCCCGATCTGCTCGACAAGTTGCTGGATGCAGGCTCCGTTAGCGCCACCATGCCAGATGCCGGGCGCTACAAGGTGTTTGCCGAGATCTTCAGCACCTTCCCGAAGCGACTGCTTTCGCCGCCGAGTTCGCCGCCGAGTTCGCCGCCCAAATAGCGGTAACAATTTGAGCGGATGGTGAGGCCGTTGCGCTTGCCATCCGCTTAACCTCTTCCCCGATTCATGCGATTCAGAGATCTCACGCGGGCGGCGCGACTGCCGGGTAGATTATCTGCTGTACGCATCGGGTTTGTGGCCTTGCGCGGCGATACGCTCGATCCCGAGCGCTTAAATGAAACGAGGTTTACGAAATGGCAGATCCAATCCGACTAAGCGACATCCTGGCCGAGATTTCCAGACTGTATGCGACCGTCAAACAGACGCTTGATAGAAAAAGTTTGAAGGCGCTGGGGACCGGGTTGATTGCTCTCCGAAAAACTATCAATGACGACATGCTCAAGGTGCTGAACATCGTGGATGCCAACGGCGAGTTGTCTGACCAGAAGCTCGATCAGTGGCAGGCGCAACCGCCAGCGTGGCGGCTGGACGTCCTCAAGAAGCTTGAGCAGAAAGTCATCCTTGAGGATTCCGTCGAGCTCTCGGAGTTTTTCGCCAACATTTCGACCGCAGTGATTGACGCGCAGAAAAACCTCAATGCTTTTTCCGGGGCCTACGTTAGCGAGTTGGAAAAGAACAACTCCAGAATTCCGCCGACTTACTTTGCAATTCCAAATATCAAGGCGGAAATGAAACTTGGTTTCAGCGACATGACCTCCAAAGGCGTTAACGTGATTCTCTTCAAGAACGAACAGCAGAAGAAACAGTATGTTGAGAGCACGGTAACTTTTGAGCTGGTGGCAGCCCCGCCGTTACCGGGCCGGCCGCCTGAACCGGCGCCAGTCGAATCCGTTTTCCAGGAAGGCGTGCTGTTGGAGAGTATGCTGGCGCCAGAGGAAGGTCTGGGCTTAGAGTCCGTCCCGCTTGTCGCCGTGATTCCCCAACTGGAGGAGACTAAGGAAGAGAGCGAGGTCGATCTGAGCGAGAGCTTGCGGCTGGCGCGTGCGGCACTCTTCGCGGCAACCGATCGGCTCATTGAAGCAAAGGAAGAAGTCGCGCAGGACCAGCAGACATTATCCGCCAAGAGCGCGAAGAAAAGAGCAGCGCCGAGGACGGCCAAAACTGCCGGCAAACCTGCGGCGACCAAGGCTGGAAAGAAAGCTTCTAAGAAAACCGCGGCTGGCAAGGCAAGCAAAAAGACCCGGAAGTAAAACGCCACCACGTAGCGCCGGAATCTATTGAGCCGGCGGCAGAGAAAAAGGATGGCCCAGTTCGCACAACCAATCGAGCAGCTGAAGAGTCTTTTTCTGCAAACAGCCAAGGCTGTGGTTGTCACGCAGGAAAAGCTTGAGCAGCAACTTGTTCAGACCAGCAACCCGTCGAAGGTTCCGCAACCCTCCTACTCAATTCCTCGAACCGGTCTTGAGTTCAACTTTGGCCTCGATCTCAGTGCTGCTGGCAAAGTAATCATCCCTTTCTTCAAATCGGACAAAGGCCGCCTTGAACGGCACGGGCACAAGCTGAGCTTTTCCGTGATAGCCGTTCCTGAGCCTCCACCCGCGCCCGATAGCTCTTCAGCTCTGCCGTCGGACGGGATCCCGATTCGCGTGGTCCAGCCGCATTTTCTGGTTACTCCTCGCGAACAAGATGAGCTGTGTAGGCAACTGGCCGCGGCTATGACCGGTGGCAAATGGGACTTCGCGTTTCCCGAGCACGGCGAAAAGCCGGATCAGACGATGGTAAACAAGGAAGCAGCCAGGGTTCTGCAAGCACTGACGCCGGATAACCCGCAACGCGGAATGGTCGTGCTGAAACTCGACACGGCTGTGCCTTCATATCTGATTGTCCGCGTCACTGATAAGAGTAAGAAGGATGGCCTCTTCGTGCTGACGACCGAGCCCGAGCCGGTAGCAATGATCTACAGTTTCGAGAATGATGACGTTGATAACATCCGCTACGCAGCCTTGCATGAAATGGCCCGTACGATTCGCCATTGGCTGGCTGGCACTCCGCCGGTTCTCCTGGCCCAGCCGCTGTCTACCCAAACGCCTGACGGTGGCTCGATTGCGGCGCTGGGGCTGGTCGCGCTCGATGAATTCACGCGCAATCTGCGAGACGGATACGTCGCCAGTCTCAGGTATCTTTCGGAACACAATCCTCCCGCCAACTCGGCGAAATCTCTTCCCTCCTATTACGACGTGACCGACGTCGCGGCGAAGTTGAGCTATTCGGTCTACTACGATGACGAGGCGAAGCGATTGAGGTTCAGCTTCGGCACGTTTAAGGCGCCCGATGGCACGGAAACAGATGACGAGATCAGCGTCATTGAGAGCCGCGTCTCCATACGTGCATATCGCTCGAACGATGCTCCGCAGATCGAAATTAACCTGGAAGCGCCCGAGTTTGCCTTAACCGGGGAGGCGCGCCAAATTGTTGTGGATGCGATCTCGGAAAAGGAGAGCGCGGCCAACATTGCCCGCGCTTTCAATGAGGATGATCCGGACGTCTATTTGCAATTTCTCGAAAACGAGATCTACGAGCGTGGCGCCCTGGTCCTGCTCTCGTATAAAGGTGAAGTGCCAAAGCAAAAATTCCTCGTCGTCTGGCCTGCTCTCTATAAAGGCCAGCCTCGCGATTTTGTCTTCATCTGCGAGTTGAAAAACGGAAAAGTCAGCGAAGATTCCATCGAGCCGGTGATGCATCTGGAACAGGACCTCGATCCGGAGGGGTTTGGCATTGGCGTTGAGATCACGGGCACGCAATACCAGCCTTTTCACAATGTCTTTCATGCGATACGCATGTGGAGTTCGCGAGTCGAACAGGAAGAGTAAAGGGTCATGAGCTTACGATCATGGTTGCAGCGTCTGTTGGTCGTCGACGGGGAGGTTCGGTATGGTTTTCTACCCGGTCGCTTCCGCCGATCTCCCCGTGATCTCAGATCCATTGTCAAAGAAAAGCCTAAACCCGGCGGTCAGGAGATCTTCGAGCATCTCACCGTTCGGGATGACTATCGGATCCGGCTAGGCGCCACGCGCGAGCTAACAACCGGCATCCCCTATAGTGAATTGATAACGCCGCTCGCTGAGTTGACGCGAAATATCGCGGCGGATGAAATGCAGAGTGTGCTGGAACGTCTAGCCCGGCTCCAGCAGGAAGCGGCGATTCAGTTCCCGCTGGATATCTACTGGCAGGCAATTGGCTCGGGCTTGCGTAAAGCTGACGAGTGGTTGCATTACGGCAACGGCTCGCGTGAACCGGCACTAACTCTCTTGCTACCCGCGGCTCCGGTACCGGGTAAATCTGAAAACGTATTCAACTTTTCTTTGCATTGCGCCGCCATGAGTACATTGCCTCTGCGACAGCTTTAGAGTCCAACCGACAAAACCCCGCGTGTCTAACATAAAAGATCAGCCGCTGGTTTCCTGCATAATGCCCACCTTCCAGAGGCGGTCGTTTGTGCCGCAAGCCATAAAATATTTCCTGCGTCAGACCTACAAGTCCACCGAGCTGATTGTCATTGATGATGGTCCCGATCCGGTTGAGGAGTTAATTCCTCACGACGAACGCATCCGTTACTATCGAACCCCTGGGGGCCTGACTCTCGGCGCCAAGCGAAACCTGGCCTGCCAGTATGCCCAGGGAGAAATCATCGCTCACTGGGATGATGACGACTGGTATGCTCCTCACAGACTCGAATATCAGGTTCAAGCCCTCCTCGCAGAGGACGCCGAGATCTGCGGTCTGAGTCAGCTTCTTTTTTACGATATCGAGCAGCATCGCGCCTGGCATTACATCTACCCACCTGACGTGCAGCCATGGCTCGCCGGCGGAACTCTTTGCTATCGAAGGGCGTTTTGGGAAACCAACCGCTTCGCCGACATCGACGTGGGTGAAGACGCCTGCTTTATGTGGACGCAACGCCCCAAGCGCCTGGCAGTTTTGACCGACCCGAATTTTTTCGTCGGCATCGTTCACCCTAAAAACACCAGCCCAAAGGAGACCGAGGGAAGTTACTGGCACAGCCTCGCCGTGGACAACATTCAACAGGCCTTGGGCGATGATTGGACTTTCTACACCCCCGAGAGTTACCGGCCCGTAACAGTTTCCTCGAACCACGCTCAGCCCCCGGTTCTCACCGACGTAGCAAGTCCACCGCTGCGTAATGTTTTTGCCTGTCTGGTCCATGAGAGACAAGAGTGCATCGTGGATCTGGTGCGCAACTTGCGGTTCCACGATCCTTCATCCGAGATAATTCTCTATGATGGCAGCAGGAATTCTCACGTTCTGAACAATAAATCCTATTTCGAACACTACGGCGCGATTGTGCACCCGAAGCCACGGCCAATGTCCTGGGGCTGGTTGCATGATTTTGCGCTCGACTCGATTCAGCTAGCGCTGGAGAGCTTCTCCTTCGACACGCTAACTATTGTAGACTCGGATCAACTTGCGGTGCGTCCCGGCTATTCCGACTATCTAAGAAGGCACCTTCTAAATCGGCCCAACGTAGGTATGCTTGGCAACAGCTCTGGCCCACAACCTTGCGACACCGGAATTGGTCCGGCTCGTCAGGCCTGGAGAGAAATTGAGTTGTGGCGGTCCTTCCTGAACCGCTTCAACCTCGGCGAAGAGAAGTTCGTACAGTGGACGTTTTGGCCGTCAACTGTTTTTACATTCGCTGCTGCCAGAGACCTTTGGCGCTTCTTCAACGAGGACGAGCAGCTAAACAGTATTCTGCTGCAGTCAAACATATGGGCCACTGAGGAAGTGGTGTTACCGACAGTGGTTGCGCTTCTGGGATACGAGGTGGCCGAAAATCCCTGTAGCTATGAGTACGTGAGATATCGAGTCGACTATTCGATTCCTCAGATCGACATGGCCCTGCGCAGCTCCGACGTATTCTGGGTCCATCCTGTGCCACGGGTTTACGACGATCCGCTACGCAAGCACATCCGCGAAGCATTCAATCATTATGAGAGGTCAACTAACATGCGCGAGATTGCCATTGGTCAAGATAGCAGTGGTCCCTCCGAGCCGCTGTTGGTGCTTCCCTTGTTAGCTCGAATGAGGACCATTGAGGGGTGGCTTGACGACGACGAAGCCGACCTGCTGATTTCCGTTGCCGCGAGGGCCCTAAACCTGCTCACGCCTAAGACAATTGTCGAGATCGGAAGCTACTGTGGCCGCTCGACAGTTGTACTCGGCACTGTGAGCCAAACTCTCTCACCCGGAAGCAAAGTAATCGCCATCGATCCGCACGACGGCAGGGTGGGCGCCACAGATCAGGAAATCATTGATGGACCAGCCACGCTGGAAACTTTCAAAAGGAATATTGCCAATGCCGGTCTGGAGGACGTGGTAAAGATAATTCAGAAGTATTCTCATGAGGTCGCCTGGGACGAACCCGTCTGCCTCCTTTTTATTGACGGACTGCATGACTACACCAGTGTTGCACGTGACTTCCGCCACTTTGAAAAATGGGTAGTTCCGCATGGGTCTGTGGCATTTCACGATTACGCGGACTATTACCCGGGTGTGCAGGCTTTCGTCGATGAGATTCTCCGCACGGGCACTTATCGTAAGGTGAAATTAGTGAATAGCATGATGGTAGTTGAAAAACTCTGACCCGCTGAATCAGACCAGCCGGTTCGAGAGGGGGCGCAGGAATTACGCCTTGAGACTCTAATAACTGCAAAGCCTTGCGTCGTTTCTGAGCCTCCAAGCCGCATTTAATCTCACTGGACTCCTGCCATTAACGCGATAGAGCACTATCGTGTAATATACCCAAATCTTACAGGAACCTAGGGAGACCAGGGAAACCAGGGACATCAGGGAAAGCTTTGTGCAGAAATTCCTGCTCGCCGCTGCCTGTAACTTCGTGAAACAAGGATTTACGCCCGCTTGGCTCAGCAACAGAGCACTCGTCTATAGGTTGCATCGATAAAGAACTTACAAAACGGCCTTTCGTCAGTTGCGGACTTATTGCGGACTTTTCCTAGGGAGTGCGTAAATAGTCTAGCGCATAGACTTACGATAGTTAAGGATTGTCCTCACCTTCCAAACAGACAATTCGGCATGCGAATGTTGCTTCACAGATTTTCCGACTAAGTCGTCCCAATAAGCAGTCGCGGCTTGTTACCGACAGCTGGAGAATATCGGGTCCTTATTTCCGGCAGCCTGACACGAAGCCGAAATAATCGCGCTAGCATATTCTGGGTAATTGTTCGCCTACCAGCATGTCCACGATGCGCTTACCGCCAAAGCCTGTTTGCATGGCAACGATCCCCTGCGGTTGTTCCTTCACCATACCGATGATGCAGGCCTCGGCTC
>JANLYH010000148.1:0-15187 GCA_031365545.1 Pyrinomonadaceae bacterium
AATCCGGGGAAACCCGATTCCTTGACGTTGCGCTCAATAAATGACGATCCCCTTCAATTCGTAAACAATCTCGCCGCCAATCACCGTCATCACGCAATGCGTCTTCAGAATTTCCAGCTCCGGAATTTTCATGATGTCCGCGGAGAGAACGGTGAAGTCCGCAAGTTTTCCAGTTTCGATCGAACCGCGCAATGTCTCTTCAAAAGCCGCGTACGCCGGCCAGATGGTAAACATCTTGAGCGCCTGATCGCGCGTGACCGCTTCTTCCGGGTGCCAGCCTTCGCCCGAAAAGCCCTTCAAGTCTTTGCGCGCCACGGCCGCGTAAAACTCGATCATCGGCTCACCACGTTCAACCGGAGCGTCAGAACCGCCCGGGACTATCGATCCTGATTTAATAAAACTTTGCCACGCGTACGCTCCTGCCAAACGCGCGATACCCAAACGACTCGGCGCGAAATGTAGATCGCCAATCGCGTGCGACGGCTGCATGGACGGAATTATGCCGAGCGCCTTGAATCGCGGGATGTCCGCAGGGTTGACGATCTGAGAATGCTCAACGCGCCAGCGCGGCACCTTGATTTTCCATTCCGCTTGGGGCACGGCCTGCATCGCCTGCTCATACTGATCGAGGATGAAACGATTGCCGCGATCGCCGATCGCGTGCGTCTGGATTTGAATTCCTTTTCTCAACGCCTCGCGCAGCAAAGGCTGCAACTCCTCTGGCTTGCTTGTCAGGAAACCAGATGTGTCTGGTTTGTCGGCATAAGGTGCGAGCAGCGCTGCGCTACGCGAACCGAGCGAGCCGTCAGCGTAGAGTTTCAGCGTGCGCACCGTAAAGCGGTGGCCATAGGCATCAATTATTGGTCCATCTTTGAGCAGTCGTTGAGCTGCGGGGCCTGGCGCCGAGAGACCTTTGTAGATGCGAAGTTTGATCTTGCCTTCGCTGTAGAGCTTGGAGTCGATTCCAACGTCAGCATAACTGCCGCCCGGATCTTGAACCTGCGTCCAGCCAAGTTTGATATCGCGCTGCACGCCGAGGATGAGCGCTTGTTCCGCTTCAGCCGCAGTTGTCGGTGGGATGTGGCTTTGCACCAAATCCTGAGCGGCGTCGAGCATCATGCCGTTAGGTTCACCGCTCTTATCTTTAGAAATCTCGCCGCCGAAAGGGCTGAGCGTATTCTTATCGACTCTGGCAATCTTCAGCGCTGCACTGTTGGCGACCGCTCCGTGGCCATCAGCACGATCGAGGAAAACGGGATTATTTGGGGAGACTCGGTCGAGGTCCCAACGCGTGGGAAACACCGGGGGCGTCCAGAAAGTTTCAATCCAACCGCGCCCGGTTACCCACTCGCCCGGCGTTTTCTGATCGACTCGCTCTTTAACTTTCGCAAGAAATGCTTCGAGGCTCCGGAGGCCTTCGAGGTTGAGCGTCATCTCGCGAAAGCCTACGCCGGAGAGATGGTGATGCGCGTCAGTGAGCCCGGGAAGCATCGTCCGGCCATGCAGATCAACGACGCGTGTATTCCTCCCGACATACTTTTGCGCATCGCCATTCGAGCCGACAAAAATTATGCGATCGGCTTTGACAGCAACGGCTTCCGCAGTCGGCTGCTTTTCGTTGGCCGTGTAGATGTTGCCGTTTTTGAATACGAGATCCGCTGGCGAAACTTTCGCGGCAGCCGGCGAAAATTCAAAAGCGGAGACGATGACGACCAGAATTACAGCAAGAGTCTTCATAAGATTTCTTAACTAACAAAAGCGGAGATGTGTTTGCAGAGCTTCAGTCTTATATCACTTGCTTGGCGGAAATTGTAGGGTTGGTGGGTACTGGTGCACTTTGGCATGAGCGAAGTATCTAACACTGCAGAAAAACGGAACCGGGACCCGTAGCGACCCGGTCCCGGATCCACTGTGCCTGTAGCAAGTTCTGTTAAGGCCAAACTGGACCGGTAGCGTTGAGCGGCAATTGTTACTGCGTCCCAAACTTGAACTATAATCGAGGACCCAACGATAACTCTCCGGGGAATTGCCATGACAAACGAAACACTCAACCTTAATCCTCCGCGCGGCGCCACGACCGCCTATGTGTCCCGTCCTGATGACGACGCGAATGCGGCAGTGATCCTGATTCAGGAATGGTGGGGCATCAACGATCACGTCCGCGACATCGCCGGCCGTTATGCCAGGGAAGGCTACATCTGTGTCGCGCCGGATCTTTATCGCGGCAAGCTTGCTAAAAACTCGGACGAAGCCTCGCAGTTTATGCACGACCTGGCGCTTGCTGACGGCGTAGAAACAATTCGAGAAGCGATCGCCGAAACAAAACGCGTCTACCACGCACCGAAGCTTGGAATAACCGGATACTGCATGGGCGGCACGTTTTCGCTGCGTGCCGCTTGCGAGCTCAGCGACATTGCCGCCGCCGCACCATTCTATGGCGACACGCCGGAAGAGGATGTGCTTAAGAAGTTGCAAGTGCCCACGCTCTTCATCGCGGGCAAGCGCGACGCCTGGATCAATCCGGAAAAAGTAAAAGGATTAACTGAAGCAGCGCGGAAGTATAACTTGCCTTTGGAGGTTGTCAGTTACGATGCCGACCATGCCTTTTTCAACGACACGCGACCAGAAGTTTATGACGCAGAGGCCGCGACAGACGCATGGAAAAGGGTGCTTGAACTATTCCGTAAGACCCTGGGCTAGGGCTGATGAAATTTTGAGGGCACGTTTTCCCGGCCCCACTTCAACGTGCGACTCATCCAAACGAGTTCATCCAGAAAATCCTTCGCGAGTTTCTCGTAAAGCGGATTCAACAGTTTACCCTCCGCGTCAAACGTATTTTGGACCTTCGGAAAGTTCAGATCAGAAAAAGTGACCGCGAGTCCCAGCTCGCGCACCATCGGCACCATCGCCTCAATTACACGAGTGCCGCCCCAGGGGCCGGCAGAGACGCCCACAAAAGCAACGGCCTTGTGGATGTATTCTTTCAGAAGCAAATCGATGACTGTCTTCAATATGCCCGGGTAACCGTGATTGTATTCCGGCGCTACGATAACCAAGCCGTCAGCCTTAATTATGGTGTCGCGCCACTCCGGAAAGAGATCCTTGATCTCCTGGCCATAGTCGTCCTGCGGAAACGCAAACTCGCTCGCGTCAAATAGTCTCGTTTCAATCTCCTCGCGTTTCTCCATCTCGCCGACCAACCACCTGGCGGGGTGCACACTGTTTCGCTTTTTTCGATTAGTGCCGAGTAGCACCGGCAGCAGTAACTTATCCATACTTGTCTCCGTTACCATGTAAAGCAATCTGTTAGATTGCGATCGTACGCCACCACAAATAAACGAGAGCGCAACTCAAGCTACGCAGACTAACTATTTGCGTTACGAAGAAATTCGGTCAACTCGCTTTTGTCCGGCAAAGCCGTGCGGGCGCCCAGAGCCCGGCACTTCAGCGCGGCGACCCCGTTCGCCATTTTTAGACTGGTCTCAACATCTTCACCGCTTAGCAGGCCATAAAGAAACCCGCCGTGAAATGCGTCGCCGGAACCGGTCGTATCGCGGCATCCGCCCGGAACCTCATACGAGCGAGAGTCGATAAACTGGCCCTCGCAAAGAATAATCGCGCCCTCTTTCCCTTTCGTCATGCCGACTATTCCACAACCGTAGCGAGCTTTCAATTCGACTAACGAAGCGTGCTCGTCAGCGATGCCGGTGAGGCGATGGGGAAACTCCCGGGAACCGATTAATACGTCGATTAGCGGCAGCAGTTCGGGAAGGCCTTCGTAAAGGTTGTCGATATCAGCAGTGACGATCGTCCCGTTATCGCGAGCGGCTTGCGCCAGGCGTGCATTCGCCGGCGGATCGTGAGCGTCGAGATGCAATACGCGTCCGCGCGCGGCCAGAGCGACCGGTGCCTCCTCGGCACGATAAGAGAGTTGTTCATCGCGGTCCCAGATGATGGTGCGCTCACCGTTTCGTGCATCGACAATGATAAAGGCGACCTGATTGCGCGCGCCTTCGACCACTTCTGCGAACTCGCTGTTGACACCTTCCGACTTCAGCGACTCAAAACCAAAGTGCCCTTCAGCGTCTGAACCAAATCTACCCGCGTAGGCTGTTTCGAGACCGAGGCGTTGCAACGCGACCATCGTCGTTGCCGCTTGCCCGCCCGTAGTTTGTCTGTGTTCCAAGAGCCTGACCTTGGTGTCAAAGCCAGGATACTCAGGCACCACGATGAGGTGATCGACTGCATTCAGGCCAAAGCCCACGGCATCGAACGCGCGGCGATCGCGAAGCTGGAATGGAAAGTTCATTTTATTGGCTGGGACCGCGGGTGTCTTGCCCGCAACGCACCGAAGATCGAAGCTCTTTTCGCGCTTCGCGCTCATTGCGGCCGGGACGCCCGCGGTCCGAGCAACTCACTTGACCGATTTCAGGCAGGGTAGTTTGCACTGTTAGAATGTAGGTTGCAATTTAGTTCGCGGTAGTATTGAACCTGTGACATTAGCCGAAAAGCTCAAAGAAATTCCAGTCTCTGCCGGCGTCTATATCTACAAAGACAGCGCCGGCAAAATAATCTACGTCGGCAAAGCCAAGCGACTGCGCAGTCGCGTGCAATCCTATTTCCGCGAGGCGCGTCCTTTCGATCGCAAGACCGATGCGCTGGTCAGGCAGATCGCCGATGTCGAAGTCATTGTCACCGACAATGAAGTGGAAGCGTTGATACTTGAAGCAACTCTTGCCAAGAAGCATAAGCCTCGCTACAACGTCAATCTCAAAGACGACAAATCGTACCCACATCTGAAACTAACGATCAATGAGCCCTTCCCTAAAGCGGTCATCACCAGACGTATCCAAAAAGATGGCGCGCTCTACTTCGGGCCGTTTCTTCCGGCGAGCATGGCGCGCCGAACCATTGACGTAATCAACCGCACTTTTCAACTGCGCACCTGCGACATCGAGATCAACGGCAAGGCGCCGCGTCCGTGTCTCGAGTATCACATCAAGCGTTGTCTTGGTCCCTGCGTCAAAGGATTGTGCACGGCGGAGCAATATCAGGAAGCCGTGCGCGACGTGCGCTTGTTGCTCGAGGGAAGAAATACGGAACTTGCCGACACGCTCGCAGAGCGAATGGATGAGGCCTCGGGGGAATTGCGTTACGAAATGGCGGCGAAGTATCGCGACCTGCGCAAGACCGTAGTCAAGCTGTCGGAACAGCAGAAGATGGCTACGACCACCGATCGCGACGTCGACATCTTTGCTTACTATCGCGAAGGACCGCGCCTCGCTTTACAACTGTTTACCATGCGCGAGGGACAGATCGTGGGCCGGCGAGAATTCTTTTGGGAAGACTTGCCTGAAGACGAGTTTGATCCGGCGACATTTCTCGGCGAAGTGCTGGCGCAGTATTACGCGACTGACTACGTGCCCCGGGAGATTCATGTCCCGGTAGACTTCGAAGATCGCGAGTTGCTGGAGAAAGCTTTAACCTTCCGCAAGGGACGGCGTGTCAAGATTCATCACAGTCAGCGTGGCGAGAAACGCGACATGATCGATCTCGGTGAGAAGAATGCGAAGTTGGCGTTTGAACAGCGCTTCCGCATTCTCAAGCCGGACATGAAACTCGTGCTGGAGGAATTACAGGAGACGCTCGAGCTGCCGCGTTTCCCGGCCCGCATCGAGTCGTTTGATATTTCGCATATTCAGGGCGCGGAGAATGTAGCGGGCATGGTCGTTTGCGACAACGGCAAGATGAATCGAGCGGAGTATCGCAAGTTTCGGATCAAGACAGTTGCAGGGGCAAACGATGTCGCTTCAATGCGCGAAGCAGTGGTGCGGCGGTATCGCCGTTTGCTTGACGAGGGAAAGCCCCTGCCGGATCTGATCATGATCGACGGCGGCAAGGCGCAGCTCAACGCCGCCGGCGACGCGATGCGCGAACTGGATCTGGAAGCGATCGCAATGGTGGGCGTAGTGAAGCCGCCTTTGAAACACAATCAGGTCTCTTATCTCCTCGTAAAGGGACGCGAGCACGAGCCCATCTTTCTTGACCCACACTCGCTGATTCTGCGTTTGCTACAGATGATTCGCGATGAAACGCATCGCTATGCGCTGACTTACCATCGCAAACGCCGCGAGCTGCGCGACTTCACTTCGGAGCTGTCGGCGATTCCCGGTGTGGGAGAAAAGCGCAAAGGGCGTCTCTTGAGACACTTTGGTTCAATTCATCGGATCGCGGCTGCGGCCGTCTCCGAGTTGACGCCCTTTGTCGGGAAGAAAACTGCGCAGGAGATCGCAGACCACTTTGAGAGGCAGCGGGCGTTGGCGGAAGGTGGCGCGGCGGAGGTTGTCCGCGGTCCCAGTATTTAGCTTGAGTAGCCCATTGAATCTACCTTCGACTCCGCAAAAGATGATATCTGAATTAGAATTCCCTACCAGGATGAGTACTTCTTTCAAACACTGTCCCTTTTGCAAAGTTGTTAGCGGCGAGCAACTGGCCAGCGTTGTCTTTAGTGACGACATCTCAATCGCCTTTCTCGATCATCGACCGCTCTTTCCCGGCCATTGCTTGTTAATCCCTAAGAGTCACTATGAAACCCTCAGCGATCTGCCCGGCGAACTAGTTGGCCCCATTTTCAAAAATGTGCAGTTGTTAGCCCGCGCAGTCGAATTGGCGTGTGACGCTGAGGGTTCATTTGTGGCGATGAATAATCGCGTGAGCCAGAGTGTCCCTCATTTGCACGTGCATATAGTGCCGCGCCGTAAGAAAGACGGTTTGAAAGGGTTTTTCTGGCCGCGCCACAAATACGAAAGCGAAACGCAAGTAGTTGAAACACAAAAATCAATTCAGGCAGCCATTGTAAAACTGCAAAACATTCGGTAATAAAAAGCAGGCCCGTTTTTACTGGGGAAATCACGCGCTGATTATTCTTTTGCAAGTTTTTCGTCGTCGCAGAAAATAAAACACGCAAAAAGTTGATCTAAGAATTCGATAAGCGTATAAACCTCCCTGTCACGAGGGTCGCGGCCTTCGAGACCGACAAAGGGATCGGCAACCGATGTGGTGACACACGGGAGAGGGAATCAGCAACGGTCTGTTGGTTCTAGTGACGCCCAGGGTCGAAGCCGAAAGGCTTTGCTAGAGAAAGCTGAGAGGTTTTCTCAAGCCATTCGGATAAAAACGAGTGGCACCCTTTAGACAGGACCCGCTGAAGGGGGCGAATGGTTCGACGCAAGTTGGACTGACGTTGTCGGATCGTAACCGAAGGTGGAGGAAAAGCCACCAGAACAAAAACCTAAAGGCACCGCGTTCGAAAGGATGCGAGAATTGTGAAAGCAATTCGAGTGCTGACCGAGGACGGACTGACCGACAGTTAATCTTCGGGATACAAAACCGGCAGCCTAGTGTGTACATGCGAAGCTGCCATCCTTTTGAAAGCTTGGGTGTAAAAGCTTAGGCGACTAATTAGGAAACGGATTGCGCTACTTTCGGCTTGCCGGAGGTAGCGTTTTCCGTTTTTGTAGTCCTCATCAAAACGTTTATTATGGCGTCCTTCGATTTTCTCATTAACGTCGTGCAGTAGCTTAGCGGTCTCCCTGCCTCTGCGCGCCCTGTCCCTAAAGGAGAGATCTATGACTGAACCGAGAATGCAAGAAACGCCCAACTACGCGCCAGGAACTTTTTGCTGGGTTGAACTGGGAACCACCGACAGCGAAGGGGCCAAGAAATTTTATACTCAACTCTTCGGTTGGACCTTTGAAGATCGGCCAGTTGGTCCGGGCATGGTTTACACAATGCTCAAGCTGGACGGCAAAGGCACCGGGGCACTCTATCAATTAGATGAGGCCAAGCGTTCTCAGGGAATTCCTTCGCACTGGCTGTCGTACGCAGCGGTAGCGAGCGCTGATGAAAGCACGACAAAAGCGAAGGAACTTGGCGCCACCGTTATTGTTGAGCCGTTTGACGTCATGACAGTCGGTCGCATGGCCGTAATCCAGGATCCAACCGGAGCTGTCTTCGCACTTTGGGAAGGCAGAGATCACAAGGGCGCGGATTTAGTAAACGTACCGAATTCCTTTTGCTGGAATGAGCTGATGACCACCGATACAGCTAAAGACGGGGATTTTTATTCCGGACTCTTTGGCTGGAGCAAAGACACGCAGAATTTCGGGCCCATGGAATACACGATGTTTGCGAACGGCGAGCGGCCAGCGGGCGGCATGCTCAAAATAACTCCGGAGATGGGTCCGATTCCACCAAATTGGCTTGTGTACTTCGCAGTGGACGACTGTGATGCTTCGACTCAGAAAGCCAAAGAACTCGGCGCCATGGTTATGAAAGGGCCTGAGGACATTCCCAGCATCGGCCGCTTCTCAATTCTGATCGATCCGCAAGGTGCTGCGCTTGCGCTAATCAAGTTGGACGCTCCACAGTCGTAAGGTTCACGAGCGGCGTTCCGTTAGGAACGCAATGTTTATAGCAAGGAAACAATTATAGGGAACTTTGCAGGAGCGGCAAGTTAGACTTTTTTGAGTCTAACTTGCCGCTCTGCAGGTAGAATCGATTCCAATCGGTAAACTATAAACATCTCGCTCCTGCGGAACTGCGTTGACCTATGAAAGTACGCCTCGTCTGGCTTCTGCTATGTCTCATCTGGGGCTCGACCTGGCTGTTCATCAAGCTCGGCCTTGACGATCTGCCTCCGTTCACTTTTGCGGGCATCAGATTTGTAATCGCCTCCTCAATCCTTTTCACGATCATCAAAGTGCGCCGTCTACCGTTGCCGCGAGCGCGGGTCGATTGGATGATGCTTGCCGCGACTGGCGTGCTTTCATTTAGTCTGAACTACGGTCTGCTGTTTTGGGGCGAACAATATATCTCGTCGGGTTTAGCGGCGCTGCTGCAGGCGACGATTCCTGCTTTCGGGCTGGTCATCGCGCATTTTTATTTACCCGGCGAGCAAATGACCCCAGTGAAAATCGTTGGCGTTGTGATAGGAGTTGCCGGTGTGGGCGTGGTCTTTTCCAACCAGTTGAGTGTTGCCGGCCCGCGAGCGCTGGCAGGATGCGCTGCTTTGATCCTGGGCTCGGCTTGTGCTGCTACCGCCAACATTATGGTGAAGAAGCAGGGCAAGCATCTTGACCCGGCGATTCTGGCCGGCGGACAAATGTTTTTTGGTTTGATACCGCTACTTTTGATTGGCCTTCCGCTGGAGGGAAATCCATTTAACTTTCACTGGACGCGGATGGCTTTCGTTGCGCTTTTCTATCTGGCGATTGTGGGATCGGTGGCAGCCTTTCTGCTCTACTACTGGTTGATCCAGCACATGGATGTAACCAAGACGATGCTGGTCGCACTGGTCACGCCGGTTATCGCTGTCACGCTCGGCGTTTTGGTGTTGCGAGAGGAACTTAATTGGCGCACGTTTGTCGGCGGCGCGATGATCATATCGGGAATTGGCTTGATTGTTTTACTGAGAGCGAAGAGAACCGGCGCGATAGTGGTTTCCGTTGAGGCTGACTAGTTGTCGGGAAACAAAGTTCACTGAGGTTTCACAGAGAAAATTGAATGAGGACACAACCTCACTTCGGCCAGAGGGCGCGCATGAAAGATAAGATATTCGGAGTTGATTTTGGAATCCAGTCGAGTTCGTCAGTTTGCGCCAGCAGGTAAGCTGCAACCGCACGCCTGACAAAATCGATTTCATTGGCCGGATAGCAATCCGGTAATTTTCGCAATTGATCAACCTGATCCCGCTTTAGCCAGAATCCGCCAATCGCCTCACCAAACAGATTTGGCACCGCCAACTCCAGTGCCGTCCGGTGCACCGCGCGCAGGTATTTCGCCGAACGCGATTCGATGTAGACAACGCAGTCAGTCAACGCAAACGCGCAGAGTCTCACGTCTGAAATATTGTCCTGTAGTTCAAGGGATTCTTCGGTCGGCATAGCTGGTCCTTGGAACAGAGCCAGGCAGAACAGCTCGGGAAGTGATTTGAGATCTTAAGTCGTTTGATAGTTGCGGATGAGTCCGCGAACGACACCCTGGATTTGAATGCGCTCCGGCGTCTTGATAAATATCGGTTTGAACTGCGGATTTGCCGGCTCCAGTCGAATGAAGTCCGGCTCGCGATAAAACTTCTTCACGGTCGCATAGTTTCCATCTATCAGTGCTACCACCATCTGGCCATTCTCAGCGGTCTCTTGCGACGACACGATAATGATGTCGTTGTCCTGAATGTTTTCGTCAATCATCGAATCGCCGCGCACGCGCAGCGCAAACATGCGACCGCGGCCAGCCAGGCCTTTCGGAGCAGAGACGGTTTCATGCGCGAGGATCGCCTCGATTGGCTGGCCGGCTGCCACCCGGCCCAGCAAAGGAATTTCGAATTCGTCTCCGCTTTCCTGAGGGTCGACTTTGACGACTTCAATGCCACGACTGACGTTGGGGATACGTTTGATAAGTCCGGCGCGCTCGAGCGCTGACAGGATGCTATGCACGCTCGCGGGTGAACTCATCTGAAATTGTTTCCCTATTTCAGCGATTGTCGGTGGTTGATTATTGGCTTCCAGGTGGTGGCAGATGAACTCATAGACCTGCCGTTGTCGTGCGGTTACTGACATCTCAAATTTCCTCCACCAAACTCTTGCTTCCGACGGTAGCCGTATGCTATTTTCGCCATATCCCGAAAATCTAGCGAATATTATCGAAGATAGAGTAAGGCGTCAAGGGAAAAGTAGGACAGGCATTCCTGCCTGTCACCCGCGGGAGTTGATGAAACCATGAGAGCCGCGTTTTCAAAAACTGAAATCGAGTCTGAAATCAGCTCGCGCTTTGGTTCTGTCTTTCAGTTAAATGAAAAGAGGCCGGCGGATCTAATATCCACCGGGATTCCCGAAATCGATTCGTTTGCCCTGGGCGGTCTCCCACGCGGCGCCATCACCGAGATTTTCGGACCGGCATCATCAGGGCGTACAAGCTTCATGCTTTCTGCGCTGGCCCATGCAACCACTCATGAAGAAAGCTGCGCGTTGGTTGATACAAACAATGCCTTCGATCCAGAGTCGGCCAGCCGCGCGGAAATAAATTGTGAACGACTACTTTGGATCCGTTGCGCCAACAATCTCGAACACGCATTTAAAGCTACCGATCTATTATTGCAAGGAGGCGGTTTTGGCCTGGTGTTGCTTGATCTGGGCGACGTGCCCGCAAATTCTGCGAAACGCATCATCTCATCCTGGTGGTATCGCTTTCGTCGCACGCTGGAGCCCACGCCCACCGCACTCGTTGTAATTGCTGAGGAGAGCTGCGTGCGATCGTGTGCAGCTTTGGCGCTGGAGTTAAGCGGAGAGGCTTGCCTTTGGTCGCCGAGCGATAAAGGTTCCTCTGCCACCCGTTCTTTATTAACACTTTCCACCCCAGCAAAGGTTGCAGCGCTTCGTCGCCCTATGACTGAAGGTTCACTGCCTCACTCAACCCTATTGCAGGGACTTTCGTTCCAGGTGCAATGCCAGCGCCCGCTCTACCTCAATAGACGAGCGGGCGAGGTTGTAGTTAAAGCCAACTCAAGCTATTGAAATCCCCTTGACAGTTTTCGGTAATTTTCGCTAATCTTCGTTTTCACGGTTATTTCCTTAATTCAATAACCCGATAAAACTGATGTTTGCGTGCATTTACAGTCAGCAAATTTCGGCAGAAGTGTCTACCACAGCCGAGCAGCCTGGTAGGACAACTCGCTCTTTAGCGGAGTTTGCCTATACGTTTTCCCCGCTGGTGGAAGAGACGGCGCCCGATACGGCGGTGATTGACGTCGCAGGGTGTGCCTTGCGCTTTGGCTCTGCCTATGAACTCGCCGTTGAGATTGCGAAGCAGGCGAAAAAGACTGAGGGACTGGGATCTAAGGTCAACGTGGCTCTAGCTGCAAATCCTGATGCCGCCATTTACGCCGCGCGAAACTTTAAAGGCCTGACCTTCATAGCTTCCGGAGAAGTACTCACCGCCCTCGGCGAACTACCCATTGAGAGTCTTCTAAAAAGTCCAAAGTCCAAAGTCCCATCGACTTTGGACGACGTGAAGATAGAAGAAATCTTCACAACGTTACGGCTATGGGGTGTGCGTACCTTTAGAGATTTTGCCGAACTTCCTGTGGCCGGGGTTTCCGAGCGCCTGGGTCAGGACGGGTTAAAACTACAGGAGCTGGCTAGTGGGAAAACTAATCGTCACTTAAAACTCAGGCAAGCCGAGCCAGAGTTCACTAATGCCATTGAACTTGAATATCCGATTGCCGAATTAGAACCGCTCTCGTTCATCTTTGCCAGACTCCTCAACCAGATTTGTGCGAACCTGAATGCCTACGCGCTTGCCACCAATGCGTTGCAAGTGGTGCTGAAACTGGAGCGTGGCGCTGCGCATGAAATCAAACTCAACCTGCCTTATCCAATGCGCGATCACAAAGTGTTTCTAAAACTATTATTGCTCAACATGGAAACTAACCCGCCACCTTCAGCAATTGTGGGAGTGGCGATCAATTGTGAAGCGGTGAAGCCGCGCCTGTTGCAGACGGGACTGTTCATTCCGCTCGCGCCAGAGCCGGAGAGGCTGGAATTGATGTTGGCGCGACTCGGAAAACTACTGGGAGCGGAAAATGTCGGCTCGCCGGAGTTGCTCGACACGCATCGACCTGACGCTTTTCGAGTGAATAGGTTTGAGTTGAAAGAGCCGAAGCGGCGAAGAAGCAAACAGCAAACAGTAAACAGCAGTCAGCAATCAGCAAACAGCACTCAGCAAACAGCCAATCCGAAATCACTTTTGGGTTTCAGAGTGTTTCGTCCACCACTACGTGCGTTGGTGCAAACGGAAAGAGGATGTCCGCGAGAGATCAGCGCCTGGAACAAAAGCAAAAGCGTCCATGGAAAAGTTGTGCGCGTTGCCGGTCCCTGGCGTACCTCGGGAGAGTGGTGGCGCGCGGACAAGTGGGCGCGCGATGAATGGGATGTGGCGGTGGAGACCAGAGATCAGAGGTCGGAGATCAGAGGTCAGAGATCAGAAGGCGCTCAACAAGTGCTCTATCGACTTTATCGCGAATTGAGCAGTGGAGCCTGGTTTGTGGAGGGCGTGTATGACTAGGAGAAAGTGGGCGGTGGGCAGTGAGCAGTGAGCAGAAGCAAAAGGGAGTGCCGAAGAAAACAAAAGCAGCAACTGGGGATCGACTGCCCACTGCCCACCGCACACTGCCCACTAACTACATCGAACTACATGCTCGCTCCGCTTTCAGTTTTCTCGAAGGTGCATCTGTGCCGGAAGAATTGATCGGTGCCTGTCAGGCATTGGAGATGCCGGCCATGGCTTTGCTTGATCGCGACGGCGTTTATGGCAGCCCGCGCTTTCATCAGGCAGCAAAAAAGCATGGCATTCAGGCTCACATCGGGGCCGAAATAACCGTCCAAAGCCCGGGCCGAGTCCAAAGTTCAAAGTCCAATGTCCAAGGCCCAGACGCTATTCAAATTTCAAATTTCAAATTTCAAAGACCAAAGTACCAAGACCAAAGTGCAAAACCAAAAGAAACATTCTCGCTTCCAGTCCTGGTTGAAAACCGCACCGGATATCAAAACCTCTGTCGCTTAATCACCCTGATGAAGTTGCGGGTGCCGAAACACGCGAAGCCTGGAGAATGTGCGGTCACAACTGAAGAGTTAGCTGAATACGCTGAAGGCTTAATCTGTTTGACAGGCGCGAACGATGGACCGCTCGGGAAAGCACTAAACCACAGAGACACAGAGAACATAGCGGCGGCGCAGCGTAGAGCGGGCTGGTTAGTCGACGTATTCGGTAAAGGAAATGTTTATGCTGAGCTGCAACGCCACTTCAATCGCGAAGAGGAAGCCCGCAACCAGGCAGTGATGGAAATTGCCCGGCGATTTGATCTTCCTTTGCTGGCCACGAATGGTATTAGCCACGCAAGCCGAGCGCAACGCGAAGTGACCGACGTTTTCACCTGCATTCGCAATCACGTGCGACTGGAAACCGCCGGCCGTTTACTCGCAACCAACTCCGAGCGCTATCTGAAATCCGCTAAGACCATGTCGCAGCTTTTTGCGGATCTGCCTGAAGCTATTCATAACACTGCGGAGCTTTCTTCGCGTTTGCAGTTTACTTTGGAGGATCTTGGTTATGAGTTTCCCAAGTATGTCGTACCCGCTGGGGAGACTATGACTTCGTTTCTGCGTCAACGCACTGACGAAGGCGCACGTTGGCGCTACACCGGCCGCAACGGCAGCCCCACGTATGAACGGGCCCGGCCGCAGCTCGAGCATGAACTCCGGCTAATCGAAAAGCTGAAACTTGAAGGTTATTTCCTGATCGTTTGGGACATAGTCCAGTTTTGCAAACGTGAGGGAATCCTGATTCAGGGACGCGGCTCGGCGGCCAACAGCGCCGTCTGTTACAGCCTGGGGATCACTGCGGTTGATCCCGTCGGGATGGAGTTGTTGTTTGAACGCTTTCTTTCGGAAGAGCGTGGCGAGTGGCCCGACATTGATCTTGATCTGCCCAGCGGCGACCAGCGGGAACGCGCGATTCAATATGTTTATGAACGTTACGGAAAACTCGGCGCTGCGATGACGGCCAACGTCATAACTTATCGGGGCCGTTCAGCAGCCCGCGAAGTCGGCAAAGCACTAGACTTCGACGAGGGAACGCTGGACCGATTGGCCGGGCTGGTGCACACCTGGGAGTGGAAAGATCCCAAGGATTCAACGGCGCGGCAGTTTCGCGACGCCGGACTGGATTTAAAAAACCCGCGCATCAAAAAATTCTTTGAACTTTACGAACGCGTGCAGGATCTGCCGCGACACCTGGGCCAGCATTCCGGCGGCATGGTGATTTGCCAGGGCCAACTCAATTCGGTGGTGCCGCTCGAGCCCGCCGCCATGCCCGGTCGCGTGGTGGTGCAGTGGGACAAAGAGGATTGCGCTGACCTGGGACTGATCAAAGTCGATCTATTAGGACTGGGAATGATGGCGGTGTTGGAAGACTCGATCCAATTGATCAGCGACGCTTACCAGGAAGAAGTTGATCTGGCGCAGCTTCCTCAGGACGATCCGGTTGTGTACGGGGCTTTGCAAAAAGCGGACACGATTGGCATGTTTCAAGTTGAGAGTCGCGCGCAGATGTCGTGTCTGCCACGCCTGCG
>JANLYH010000167.1:0-4104 GCA_031365545.1 Pyrinomonadaceae bacterium
AACTTGCCCCAGGCCAAGCACTCAGAAATACGAAATCCGGCCACGGCCTTAACTTCACCATCAGCCTCAGCGGTAATCGCGGCTAATTCATAACCGGCGATCTCCTGCTGTCGCTTTATTCTTCTCAGGAATTCATCCGGCTGTACGTGCGGGCGCAACTCAGCCATCACCGGATAACAACTCAGAATCTGATCCTCGTCTTTGGCCAGGAATATGTTTTGGCTCATTGGGCTTGCTTGGGAATTGTCTTCATTGGACTAGTAGTTCAGGGGCCTCAAACTTCAGTTGTTAGGCTCGTTTCCACGCGACCGCTTCACACCAGGCGGCAACAAAAAGGGCGCCGGGAAACGCGGCGAACCGCAGCCACGCATCGCGCATGTCTTGAATGTCAGCAGCAGTTGCCCAGCCACGGCTCGTAAAGGCATCGCTCCAACCCTCCGCGAGCAATCCAATGAACACCTGGGCCGCGCTTTGCAGCACTCTTGGAT
Organism: Pyrinomonadaceae bacterium; assembly: GCA_031365545.1. Lineage (GTDB taxonomy): Bacteria > Acidobacteriota > Blastocatellia > Pyrinomonadales > Pyrinomonadaceae > PSRF01. Next base: position 489 of record JANLYH010000167.1, read on the forward strand.
CCGATAGTGTTTCATAAGTGGCTGTCATGTTCAGCTCACCGAAACCAGCTTCGAGCAGTAGCGCGCCAATCATCCGCCCCGTCTCACCGTTATGACCAAATTCGCTGCGCAGCCGATTGTACAACTCGTCATACTTTGCCATTGCCGGCTCGAGCGGGTAAACAATGTCGCCGCCGTGATCGAATTCCTTGACGCCAATTACCCCACCGGGCCTTAACACGCGAAAAGCTTCGCGCAGACCGCGGACCGGTTCACGTAAATTTCCCAACAACGCCGACATGAAGACGGCATCGAAAGATGAATCTTCAAAGGGAAGCTCATAGATACTGGCGGCTTCGAAACGCGCGTTGGCGATATTGCGTTTCGCTGCGTTCTCCGTGGCCAGCGCCATTTGCGACTCCTCAATGTCTGTCCCCACCGCTTCTCCCGGCGCGACGATTTCAGCGAGGCCGAGCGTAACGGTGCCTGGGCCGCAACCACAATCGAGCAACTTCATTCCAGGTTTGAGATGAGGAACGATAAACGCGGCGTGGGTTTGGGCGCGACGCATACCCATTAAGGAAACTGCCGCCGGGCCATAGCCCATCGTGTACCGTTCGCGTTCCATAGTCATTATCGGGTTTTCTTCCAGTTTCCCTCGGCTTTGCGAGGCAGTTTCGCGAAATACTTCGCAACAAGTTTTCCTACTGTCGTCGAATTTCGCAGCGTCACCGGCATTCCCAGAGTCTTCTCCAGGCGCGCCCCGGAAAATTCCGAATCACCGAACCTGGTGCGCAATAACCAATAGACTTCGCGGCCATGCAAATGAAAGTCATCCACTTTGCTGTTTGATGACAACAGCAGTTTCTTAGCTGCGTCGCTGCCCTTGTCCGCCATGAAGCCAATGTAAAGCGTGTAACCCGGATTAGTCAGTTCCTTTGCGCTGAACGCCTGGTGATCGGCAATCTTTGAGAGTTCCGCTGTCGATCTAAGGAAAGTGGCCACAGTATATCCGAGTGTCTGCTGCAGAGTCTCTTCGATTTTCCTCTCCAGCGCTCGCGGGCTCCGCGAGGGTGAATCGAATATGACATTGCCGCTCGCGATAAACGTCTCAACCTTCGCAAAGCCCATGTCTTCGAACAGGCTTCGCAGCCGATCCATTTTCACTGTGTGGCCGCCGACGTTTATTGCTCGGAGAAATGCGACGTATTTGGGCATGTTCTTATTTGCGACCTATTGGCCGGTTCGTTTCCGCCAACGACCCAGCACTCGATCCACAACCAGCGCGACTATCAAACCATACAGAAGACCCAGCGCCAGGTTTACCGCGAGCCAAACGCGGGATTCTGTTTGGGTTTGATGTAATGGTAGTCTGCCCAAAACTCGCGGAGTCAACAAATCTTCCAACCCCACTCGATGATGTCGCTGGCGTGATCCATTCCTCATGACCGCCGCAAGTTCGTTCAAGGTACAGCGGAAGAAATGGCACGAACGCCAGCGCGACAACGAGCAGGACAGTAAAACGGAGCAACCTTTTCATGATGGATTCATTGAAACGCAAGAAGTTTAATGACTCACCGGCGCAGACCGAAACTGTCATAAGCGGTGCGGGCGATTTCGGCGATCAATTTCTCCTGAGCCTCAGTGGATAATTTCGATCCATTGATGAGTACAGCGATCGCCAGATGTCCCTGGCCGTCCGGAAGCGTGATCAGGCCGACATCGTTAGTAGTGTTTTCGCCTGTGCCCGTCTTCTCCGCCACTTCAATGCCGGCCGGGAGGTTGGCGCGCAGGCGTCGCTCGCCGCCAGTCCGGGCTCGTTTCATGAAGGCGAGCAACAACGAAAGCTGAGTCGGCTGTAGTAGTTCGCCTCGTTGCAGCTTCGCGAGTAGTTTTGCCAGATCAAGGGCGGTGCCGAGATTGGGTTTCTCTCGATGCGCGGCGAATTCCCGCGATGAATACTTGATCTTAATGTTCGCGAAACCGTAGGCGTTCATTCGCTCGGTAACCGTCGCTGGACCTCCGACAAGGCCGAGAAGTTTATCGCTCGAGGTGTTGTCACTCCGCACAATCGAAAACTCCAGCAGCTCCGCCACGGTTTTCTCAGTTGGCTTCTGCCAGAGCTCGGTGTTGAACTGCGAACCCGGCGCTAAATCACCAGGGGTTACGCGCACCTTCTGGTCCAACGAGACCCGCTTCTCCTCCACTTGCTTCAGCACGGTGATTGCCAGCGGCAATTTGTAGACGCTGTACAATGGCAGTTGCTTCGCGCCATCGACGTCAACTATTCGACCAGACTCAATGTGAATTACGGCAACCCCAATTTCACCTTTGGCAGCATTGCAAAGCGCTTTCAGTCGCTCGCTTAGTTCTGCATCCGTTTTCACAGGAGACGTGGTGGGTTCCTGGGAGAGACCTGTGCTTGACACTGTGCCCTCACGTTCACGAGTACACGCGGAAAAACTGGCGCCGACAGATGCCGCAACCAAAACGCCAGCTACTACGACCGAAGTTTTCATTCGCATGTTAGATTCCTCGCGTTGACTGCTTTGTAGGCATTGTACAAAAAGAGATTTAACCAGTCTGCGCACCGGACGATCTAGTCGCGAAAAGCCCTCTCCTCCCAGCGATGAATCGCTGGGCTATTTGTCAGCCCTCCGCTGCGCGGACTGAGATTGAAGACATTTGTGCAGGCCCGACTCATCACGGTCGCCCGCCCATTTGCAGCACCAACGCTATGCCTTCAATCAGTGCGTCCCGCGCCTCCGGAAACGTGAGCAGATTCAGTGCTTCGGTCTTTCCCTGCCAGCGAAGAATTCGGCCCTCAACAGACGCCTTCGAGCCGGTTGCGCGAACCAGGAAATACTGGATCACACCTTCTTTGTCACGCGTACTAAACTGTCTCACGGACATTGGCGCTACAATCTCACCGCTGACGCCTGCTTCTTCTTCGAGTTCTCGCAACGCCGCTATCTGCGGCGTCTCCCCTGGATCGAGATGACCTTTCGGCAACACCCAGTTTGCGCCGTCTGACGAAGAGACTATGAGATATAAGGCTTCACCGTCGTCCTGGCGGAACACGACAGTGCCCGCATGTGTCAGGGGTTTTGTCACTGCTTGGCTCAAGCGGCAGGAATGGCTTTTGACGTCTTAAAGCGTTCGGCCGTCCTGGCGCGGGCCTTAGCAGCCTCAACTTCACGATCCCGCGGCGGTGCGTTGGTCGTGAGAGACCGCAGGAGTTCGTGGGCTGCTTGCGCTACCTGTTCGACCGCGAGATTGAAGGCGACTTCGTTGGCCTTGGAGGGCCGCGTGAAGCCGCTGAGCTTTCGCACGAATTGTATTGAAGATGCCCGAACCTCCTCTGCGGTCGCCGGCGGCTTGAAGTTATGCAGTGTTTTTATGTTTCGACACATAGATTTTCTGGGACCTCCACCCATTGAATCCAACGCCAGCGGCCGACTGCTGATTGGCCCTGCCTAAATCTGAATGCCGGAAGATCTGCAATCGCGAACAATATAACAAGGCTCTTCAGCGGCAGCCAACCAGAGTTGCGGATCGTCTGTGCCGAAGACCTCTCCCTCGCCGCGTACTTGACCTGAGCATCCCGAATTGGTATTTTATGCATCTATGCACGGGT
>JANLYH010000190.1:0-4517 GCA_031365545.1 Pyrinomonadaceae bacterium
GCAAAAACGACGGATCCGGGGCCGCTCACCTTGGTCCAGTTTGTTAGCACGCCGCTACCGAGCGGCAAGCCATCATCAGAAATTGTGCCATTCAGATCCACCGTGGTGACCGGCAAGGAAATCGTTCGGTCGGACCCTGCATTTACTGAAGGCGCCTGATTCGGCGGCGTGACGATGATGTTCAGCTCGTCAGTGCTGCTCAGTTCTCCATCGCTGGCAGAAAGACGCAGCACGTAAGTTCCAGCTACTGAAAATCTGGCGAACGTGGTAGGCAAATTGGGGGTGTCAAATGAAACTGAGCTGGGACCGCTTATGAAACTCCACGAAACGCTGAGAAGACTGCCGGCCGGCCAGGCATCATCGCTTGCGGCTCCGTTCAACTGCGCCACGTCCGGCAAGGAAATAATCTGATCCGGGCCCGCGTTAAGCGTGGGCGCGTGGTTTTCCGGCTGAACCGTAATCCTAATGTCGCTCTGACTGGTTAACTCCGTATCGCTTGCCGATAACCTCAATACGTATGTGCCGGACAAGCTGAAGCTCGCCGTTGTTTCCGCCAAACCTGCATCTGCAAAAATCACCGTGCCAGGACCGCTTACGTGACTCCACCTAATCGTCACCGTGCCGCCTGCGGGCAGACCATCGTCTGTGACTGTGCCGTTTAGGGTGGCCGTGTGCGGCAGCGCCAACGTTTGATCGGGACCGCCGTTCACGGTTGGCGGTTGGTTCGCCGGCTGGACCGTGATCGTAAGGTCATCGGAAATTGACAACGCACCGTCACTTGCCGTTAAGCGCAGCACGTAAGTTCCCGCGTTGCTGAAACTGGCGATCGTATTAAGTGCGGCGTCGTTAACGAAGCTTACAGTTCCGGGACCACTGCCCTTTGTCCAAGTCGTCGTTAAGCTACTGTTCTCAGGCAGACCGTCATCCGTTGCTGTACCTTGCAGCGAAGCTGTTTGCGGCAACGTCAGCGTTTGGTCCAAACCCGCGGCTACGGTTGGCGCCTGGTTGGCCGGCGATACGCGTGTGACAGTGATGCTGGCGCTGGCTTCATTGCCGGCTTGATCGATCGCGCGGGCAGTAAATTGGTTGTCGCCCACAGCAAGCGTCACGTTGGAGATTGTCCACGTCCCGCCATTGGAGTTATAGGCCGCTTCCGAATTATTCACGTAAACGTGCGCCACGCCTGAGGCGCCTGCGCCAAGGTCCGAAGCTGTGCCGCTGACATTGGTTTGAGTCGCAGTCGTAGTGGAATGATCGGCGGGTGACGTGATCGCTATTGCCGGCGCTGCAGCATCGCCGCCGGGGACGATGCCGGCGAGGTTAATCATCAGATAAGAGCCGGGTGCACTCTCAAGCCGAACGTCCAACTGGTTGTTGTTCGTAAGCACCACCGTTCGATCCACGCCGGCGATGTTCTGGTTGAGTTCATTCGGCGCTAGAACGTCCACGCCATTCAGCTTTACCGTAGCGCTTGAGGTTCGACTGGAACCATCAGGCTCGCCGTTTCGAATGTGCAACGTGTAAGGCGAAGTCACTCCGGCGGGTAAAGCAAACTGTTCCACATATTGATTCGGCGGCCCAGTGGTGCGCTCAAAACGGCGGGGGCCGAACACGGTTAGACTGTTGCCCGATTGGAACGGCCAAACCGCGCCCACAACCTTGCCACCGTTCAGCGTTAAGCTACTCGCGATTACCTGCCCGCGAATCTGACTGCTGCCGTTAAGCGTAACGGTTCCGTTATAGGCGCGAATCAATCCTGAAACCTGGCTGCTGCCGTTTACATTCACGAACGATCCCAGTACGTGCAAACGCACGTCGCCCGGCGAGGTGTAACTCCCCAACACGAGCGCGCCGCTGTTAACGGTTAGATTTTGCGCGACATTGATGGTTACCGCGCCGCTGGCTCTTAACTTCGCGCTGCCGTCGAGATTGAACGTATTGGAAAAGTTGTAAACGCCGGCAGTGAAATTGAGTTGACTGTTACCGTTGACGGTAAAGGTGCGGTAGTTACCAGGCGGCACCTCGAGCAACAGATGCGAGCCGGTTACATTCAGGTCGCGCACCGTTTGCCAGTTTCCGATTGCGGCAACAGCCGCCTGGGATGCCACGTTTACACTCCGCGTTCCAGTCGGCGCCGGAACCGAGTTGGGAAAATCGGCGGGCAGCTGAATGGCATCGGCGTGGGTGTGGATCTCCCCGGGCAGGTTGACGCCGCCGGTTAAGGCGACCGAATAGTTCCCGGGACTCGCGGCGCCACCGTCGCTGACAGTGCCACCGTATTGCGCGCCGCCGCTGAGTTGAATTTGCGGCGTTCCCGGCAAATACAAAGCGCCGGTGAGCTGCGTGCTGTTGTTGATTGCAAACGACTCGCCTTGCAGTACGCGCAAGGTGCCTTCAATGCGACCGCTGTTGAGAGTTGGCTTGTGTCTCGTGACGACAGCGTCCGTGATCGTTGCCGGCGCCGTACCGGCGTCGCCAGATAGCGCTGAACTTACTTCACTCGACGCACCGGCATTCACCTCAAGATTGGTCCAATTGAATTTGCGGTTGCTGTGCTCCGCGCTTCGCTCAGCCAGCGCCGGTTTGACTAACCTGGCTGGCGCGCCGAGCGCAATCTGTGGCGACAGTTGCAAGAGCAGCGCATAAGTGAGCAGGAGCGACAGCAGCCGGCGAGCAAGCGACGTCCAGTTACCATTGGTTTGAATTAAACGCCTTGGCTGTATTTGCCGTACAACGAATGGTCCAGGAGGGGAGGAATGGAAGATCACAAGCTGCTCCTTTTTCGACGTTGAGCGGCGCAGAGATATTGCTGATCAGAGGTTGCAGCACGGCAGGGTGAAAGCCGTGAGCGGCTTGAACTGGTAACTCTTAAGAGTTTTGTGGCGACTGGGTTTTCGTAATGCTTGACGCCTTACGTCGGGTCCAGTCAGATGCTCTCGAGAACTTTGCTACCAGATCGTGAAACTAAGATCATTGGATTGAGAACAGCGGCGAGTTGCAAATGAAAACAGGAAGGGTGAGCGGCGGACTTTATAACAGCGACAATGATGTGTCAACAGCGAAAAACTTGCAGTAAAGCACTACAAATTTTCTGGTAATGACGGAAGGATTCAGCGCGAGTGTCGGAGAGACTCTTACTCGTCACGGCTCGAAGAAAAGCGCCTAAGGATGTGCTGCTTTGTCCCACAGACCGTTCATGATTTTGCGCGGCGGCGCGAACGACAAACCCGTATAAGATTACGTAATTCGGACTTGTGCCGCAGATCTGCGGTATAATACGTAGTTATGCGTCTAGTTGATTTCAGGGGTTCATCATGATCTCGGCGAAACTGGTTTCACTCTTCTGCCTCGGAATAGCTCTCGGCCAATTCGAGGGACCGGCACAACTGTTATCCCAAAAGCCGCTTCCTCCAGATACGCTTATGACCTTAGAAAGACCTGACTGTTTCCACGGTTGCCAGACTATGTCGTAACGATCTCTGCCGACGGTACAGTTACGTTTCAAGGGAAAGCGAATGTTAGAGTGAAGGGTAAGGCGCAGGCTAAAATCAGTCACGAGCAGGTTCAGTTGTTAGTCGCTGAGTTTATGAAGGCAAAATATTTTTCATTAAGAGATCAATATTCACGCAAAGAGGACGGCTGTCGGCAGATGGGAGCCGATGGTAATTCAGCTACCACATCGATCGTGATCAACGGCAAATCAAAGTCTATTGTTCACTACCTCGGTTGTTTCCGTGGAAACGCTCCGTATCCAAAAGCTCTGTTTAAGTTAGAAAACAAGATTGATGAAGTTGCGAATACAGACCAATGGATTGAGTGACTACCGGCGACGCATAACAAAGCTTGCAGCTGACGGCGCGATAGCATGCTTCTCAAGTAATCTCTTGCCGCTCAGCCTGAATGCTGATCGCGCGCCGCAGCTGAAGGCAGTCGTTAGGCGGCTGGCCGTCACTCGCTATTAGGAGGTGGAAATGACAGGATCGTCAACTAATCCCCAAGCGGAGGCCGACCTGATTCGCGCAACTGAACACGAGCGCCTCCGCGCCTTGGTGGAGGCAAACATGGAAGTAGCCCGCCAGCTTCACGCCGACGACTTCCAACTAATAAATCCACTTGGACAGTCGCTCTCAAAAGAGCAGTATCTCGGGGGCATCGCTTCCGGCGATCTCGATTACCTCGTGTGGGAGCCCGAGTCAATTGAAGTTTGCCTGTACGACCAGGCGGCGGTGATCCGATACCAATCGCAACTCGAAATCGTAGTTCAGGGGCAAAAGGTGCCTCGCCAGCGATACTGGCATACCGACTCCTATGAGAAGCGTAACGGGCGCTGGCAAGTCGTTTGGTCGCAAGCGACCGGAATAATGTAGCTGCGACCATCATCAAGGTCGCATTCACCCTTGCCGCCGTTGCGCCCTACACACCCGCACGCACCGAATACACCGGCGACTACGCCTATGAGGCTCGCCCCACCGGCGAATACGCCGGCGGCCACGCCTATGAGGCTCGCAAATGAGTAG